>DCGJ01000046.1 GCA_002315495.1 Lachnoclostridium sp. UBA1781
GCGTTACCGTGGTAGGCGTACCGTTCTCGTTCGTGTGGAACAGGAAGAATTCGCATTCAGGGTCCACATAGAACTCATAGCCCTTCGCTTTTGCCTCCGCAAGCACCTTCGACAGAATGTATCGAGGGCTCATGGCAAATGGTGTCCCATCCGCGTTGTAGACATCACAGATAATCTTTGCAACCTTTCCTTGCTGCGGTCTCCACGGAAGGATGACAAAGCTGTCAATATCCGGATGAAGATACAGGTCCTCCTCGTATTCGTAGCGACCGGCGAACATTGCCGCCCCCGCTACCGAATATCGGTTTTTCATAACCTTCTCCATCTGTCCCGGGGTAACCGCCAGGTTCTTCAGGTTACCAAAAATGTCCGTAAACTGGAGGCGAATGAATTCTACATCCTCCTCGTCAATCAGATTCATAATCTCTTCGTATGTCTTCATACTTCCGCTCCTTTGCGTATTCAATCAAAATGCTCTCTTGGCCAAAGCCCACTCATAAACGGCCGAATTTGCAAAAAACGCCAGTAGGCCCGTAGCAAACGAGCTCACTGACGCCATTGTCAATCATTTTTTATTCAGCTGAAGTCATTCTATATCGAAATGCTTCATTTGTAAAGAGAAAATTGCACTATTGTATACAATTTTCTATAATCTTCCATTTCAAAACCCGCCACCAAAAAGGTGGCGGGTCGATACATTTTTACAAATTGGAGTATCCCATCAAAGACTCGTCCACTGCCTTCGCTACACCGCGACCTTCCGCGATGCCCCATACAACAAGGGACTGTCCTCTGTGCATATCGCCCGCAACAAATACGCGCTCCCGAGATGTCTGATACTCACCCTCTGCGGTCGCAACATTCGTACGCTGGTTGCACTCTACGCCAAAGGTGTCACGCACATAAGCTTCGGAACCAAGGAAGCCGGCTGCAATCAAAACCATATCGGCCTTTAATGTCTTCTCGCTTCCCTCTACCGGTACCATGTTCATACGGCCGGTATTTGGATCCTTCTTTGCTTCCAGACTGACAATTACAACGGACTTCAGATGTCCTCTCTTATCCTTTACGAATTCCTTAATTGTTGTCTGATAGATTCTCGGATCGGAACCATAGGAATAAATTGCCTCCTCCTGGCCGTAATCGGTCTTCAGGATGCGCGGCCACTCCGGCCATGGGTTGGACGGAAGTCTGGTCTCGGACGGCATCGGCATCATTTCCAGCTGAGTAACCTTTGCAGCACCCAGACGAATGGAAGTACCAACACAGTCGTTACCGGTATCACCACCACCAACGACAATGACATGCTTCCCCTTCAGGCTCTTAAAACTGAAATCGGTAGACTCCATCAAAGCCTCTGCATCATAACCGAGATCCATCAGCTTCTTGGAAACTTCCTTCAGGTAATCTACCGCGAAGTAAATGCCCTTTGCTTCTCTACCCGGTGCATTTAAGTCACGCGGATTGGAAGCGCCACAGCACAGAATCACGCGATCAAACTTCTTCAGAAGTTCTTCACCGGTAATATCCACACCAACGTTAACGCCGGTCTTAAATACAATTCCTGCTTCCTCCATAAGCTTCACTCTGCGGTCGATGACACGCTTATCAAGCTTCATATTCGGAATGCCGTAGCGAAGCAAACCGCCTACACGGTCACTTCTCTCGAATACGGTTACGCTGTGTCCTCTTCTGTTCAAAAGCTGCGCTGCGGAAAGTCCGGATGGACCGCTGCCGATAATGGCAATCGTTTTACCCGTGCGAACGGCCGGAATCTCTTCCTTCACCAAACCATTCGCATAGGCGTACTCAATAATGGCACGCTCATTTTCCTTGGTCGCTACCGGCTTGGTATTCAAACCGCAGGTGCACGCATTTTCACAAAGTGCCGGACATACACGGGAGGTAAACTCCGGAAGTCCGTGCGTAATACTAAGTCGTCTATATGCCTGCTCCCAGTTGCCACGATAAACCAAATCGTTGGTCTCCGGTACCAGGTTATGGAGAGGACAGCCGGAAGCCATCCCCGCTATCATACATCCTGCCTGGCAGAACGGCACGCCGCAGGCCATGCATCGTGCACCCTGAAGCTGCTGCTCCTCCAAGCTCAAGTTCTTATGAAATTCATCAAAATTCTGCAAGCGGTCCTGTGGTGCAACGACTGCGCCATCCTTCCGCTCATAATCTAAAAATCCTGTAGCCTTGCCCATAATCTTGCTCCTATCTGAAGATAAACTTCATTTCTTTTGGTCTCTTTCGTATCAGCCTTCGGTCTTTCCACCGGTGCATGCATAGAATGCTTCAATCTGTGCATCCTCACGGCTCAGGCCCTGCTCCTCAAACATTCCGGTCATAGCAATCAGCTTCTTGTAATCCTCCGGAATAATCTTCTTAAAATGCGCCAGGCTTTCTTTGAAGTTGTCCAAAATCTTCTTCGCTTTTTCCGAACCGGTGTACTTCACATGCTTTTCCAGCATACTGCGAAGCTCTTCAATATCGGTCTTGGTTTCCACTTTTTCCATCAAAACCATTTCCTTGTTCAGATTGCGATACAAGCAATTATGCTCATCATATACATAAGCAATACCGCCGCTCATACCTGCTGCAAAGTTCTTTCCGGTCGGTCCGAGAATCACTGCGCGTCCACCGGTCATGTATTCACAACCGTGCTCGCCGACACCTTCAACAACCGCATATGCACCGGAGTTACGAACGCAGAAACGTTCACCGGCCATACCGGCAATATAAGCCTCACCGGAGGTTGCGCCGTAAAGAGCAACGTTACCGCAGATGACGTTTTCTTCGGAATCGTAAGCCGCATTTGCCGGAGCTTTCAGTACCAGCTTACCACCGGACAAGCCCTTACCAAAGTAGTCGTTTGCGTCACCGGTGATTGTCATCGTGAGACCTGCCGGGATAAATGCTGCAAAACTCTGTCCTGCTGCGCCGACACAGTTTACGGTAATGGTATCTTCCTCAAGTCCTTCATGATGATTTCTCGTAATCTCTGCACCAAGCAATGTACCAAGCGTACGATCGGTATTAATAATGTTTACGGAAATCTCGGATTTGGTTCCCTTCTTAATGGATTCAAGAATCTTTGCATCCTTCAAAAGAATTGCCTCGTCCTTTGTCTCCTCAAGCTTAAAGTCATACAGGTGCTCCGGATCAAAGGTGCTTGCCTCAGTGCCTGCATTCATCAAAATGCCCGACAAATCGATGGAAGCTGCATGCCCCTTAAGTCCTTCCTTCTTCTTCAGCAAATCGGTTCTGCCAACCAGCTCCGGAATGGAACGAACGCCAAGCTTAGCCATATATTCACGAAGTTCTTCTGCAATAAACTTCATAAAATTCTCAACATATTCCGGCTTACCGATGAACTTCTTACGAAGCTCCGGGTTCTGGGTTGCAACACCCATCGGACAGGTATCGAGGTTGCAGACACGCATCATAACACAGCCAAGGGTTACGAGCGGAGCGGTTGCAAAACCAAACTCTTCTGCACCGAGAATTGCTGCAATTGCAACATCACGGCCACTCATCAGCTTACCGTCGGTCTCGATGATAACACGGTTACGAAGACCGTTCTGAATCAGGGTCTGATGGGTTTCTGCCAAACCAAGCTCCCATGGAAGACCTGCGTTATGAATGGAACTGATTGGTGCTGCACCGGTACCGCCGTCGTAACCGGAGATGAGAATTACCTGTGCACCGGCCTTTGCAACACCGGCTGCGACAGTACCTACACCTGCTTCGGATACAAGCTTGACAGAGATACGTGCATATTTATTCGCATTTTTCAGGTCATAAATTAACTGCGCCAGATCCTCGATGGAGTAAATATCGTGATGAGGTGGCGGGGAGATCAAGCTTACACCAGGTGTGGAATGTCTGGTCTTAGCAATCCAAGGATAAACCTTCTTTGCAGGCAAATGGCCGCCCTCACCAGGCTTCGCACCCTGTGCCATCTTAATCTG
>DCGJ01000168.1:0-8308 GCA_002315495.1 Lachnoclostridium sp. UBA1781
TGGTACTTAATATTCATGAATTCCTTCTGGCACTTCTTGTCGTCTGCATAAATTGCAAGCTCGTCAATGTGTGGAAGGTCGGTAATCCACTCGTCGCCAACCTTAGAGGAAACCCAGTTTGCAAGAAGCGGGTTACCATGAAGGAGGAAACGTCTCTGGGTGATACCGTTGGTCTTGTTGTTGAACTTCTCAGGCCACAACTCGTAGAAGTCACGAAGCTGCTCCTTCTTCAAAATCTCGGTATGAAGTCTGGCAACACCGTTTACAGAGAAGCCTGCAACGATTGCAAGGTTAGCCATACGAACCTGTCCGTCATATACGATTGCCATCTTCTGAATCTTATCGTAGTTGCCCGGATACTTCGCCTGAAGATCATTTACAAAACGACGGTTGATTTCTTCCACAATCTGATAGATACGAGGAAGCAAACGGCTGAAGAGCTCAAGCGGCCACTTCTCCAAAGCTTCGCTCATGATGGTGTGGTTGGTGTAAGCACATGCCTTATTGGTAATAGCCCATGCCTCATCCCAGCTAAGGAAGTAATCATCCATAAGGATACGCATCAATTCCGGAACCGTTACGGTCGGATGGGTATCGTTCAACTGGAACACAACCTTATCAGCAAGACCATGAATATCCTCATGAGTCTCCATGTACTTCTTAACCGCACGCTGAATGGAAGCGGATACGAAGAAGTACTGCTGCTTCAAACGAAGCTCCTTACCTGCATAGTGGTTATCGTTCGGATAAAGGACCTCGGTAATGGTCTTAGCAAGGTTCTGCTGCTCAACCGCCTTGTGGTAATCACCACGGTCGAAGGACTCAAGGCTGAAGTTCTCAATTGCCTCGGCATCCCAGATACGAAGGGTGTCAACAACATTGTTGCCGTAACCTACGATTGGAAGGTCGTAAGGAATTGCCATTACGGACTGGTAGTTCTCCTGGGTAAAATGCTCTCTGCCCTGCTCGTCCTTAGAGTAACGAACATATCCGCCGAACTTAACCTCGGTAGCATACTCAGGACGCTTGATTTCGAATGGGTTACCATCCTTCAACCAGTCATCCGGTCTCTCAACCTGGAAGCCGTCCTTAATCTTCTGCATGAACATACCGTACTTATAACGGATACCGCAGCCGTAAGCCGGGTAACCAAGTGTTGCAAGGGAATCCAGGAAGCAAGCGGCAAGACGGCCAAGACCACCGTTACCAAGTGCTGCATCCGGCTCCTGATCCTCGATCGCATCAAGGTCAAGACCAAGTTCCTCCAAAGCCTTACGAATCTCTTTATTTGCCTTCAGGTTAATGATGTTGTTGCCAAGGGCACGTCCCATCAAGAACTCCATGGAAAGGTAGTAAACAGTCTTTGCATCCTGCTTGTCGAACTCCTTCTGAGAAGCAGCCCACTGATCTACAATGTAATCCTTAACTGCAAATGCAACCGCGGTATAGATCTGCTGCTGAGAAGCGTCCTCAACCGTTCTGCGGTAGAAGGTCTTCAGGTAATCCTGAACGTTCTTCTTAAATTCTTTCTTGTTAATCGTCATTGAAATATCCTCCAAATATTCTTTTGAGCCTATTTTAATGTACATCCTCAAAGTGTATTTATGGCCTTTTTTTAGGCGCATACGTCGTTTATACTATCATATACAATTTTGAATTTCCATAAGGAATTCCCACAAAAAATGTTGCAAAACCCAAGGGAAATGCAACATTTTAACGATTATGACCTATATTGTGTCAGCATTTGCGATTGTCTTCGCAGTTACTACGAAATAACACCAACCGAAAAACACCAAATAGTCGCAAGTATGCTATATGCGAGCAACAATCCTATGGCGATACGGCTGCCAAGCGACGTTTCCTCCGTCTCCACTTGTTGTCCCAGCAAAATGCCCGCCGGTACGCCAAGAAAGATCATATAACGGAAGTCCATGGAGCAGCCATACGGGTAGGCATTCGCAAACGCCACGCCGCTTACGTAAAACACAAGAAACCAAAGAAGCGGCTGAATCACGCGAGACGAATTGGTCGTAAGCTTCTTCGGATGCCAGACTACCCTGCGAAGACGACCCACTACGGCCCAGACAATCATCGCAGAAAGGGCAAAGGCAACAAACAGCAGGGCGATTGGGAGAAGCCAACGTACCTTAAACGTAAATTCACCAAACAGGGCCGATTTCAAATAATAAATCGGAATGTTATAGTCCTCGTTTGGATTCGCATACGGGGTCGCGAACAAATTTTCAAAATCAAGAACAATCGAGCGTGCGAACACCGAGCGGTCTCCGCAAAACAATGGCGACTGCCAGCCACCCTGCCCGGGAACATATCCAAGCTCCTGACCGAACAAAATCAGGTTACGAAAGTTATACCAAAGTCCGATCGGAAGACTGATTGCGGCGAAGGTAAGCATTTTCAGAACGTAATTTCCTAAGCGCTTTGCCTTGTTCTCCTTCACCAGCTCCACTAAGAATACAGCGGCCGTAATAAGCGCAGGCACGCCTACCGATATCTTCGTGCATACACCAAGACCGTAGATCAGAGCGAGCAGAATCGTGTTCGTCCAGCTATGCTCCCGATACCAGCGAAGCGTATATAAAAACGCCATCGCGATGAAAAATGCGGCCAGTCCGTCCGGTGCAATCCGTCCGCCGGCGTACCAGGCAGAAGGCAAAAACGCCATTACCGCGAGCGCAATCACGGAGCTTCGGCGCTTCATATGAAGCTCATCACAGATATCCTTCATGGCGAACAGCGTCAGACATGCCGCCATACAGGACACTGTTTTTGCGGCATCCACCAAAGCATAGGCATCGGTTCGTCCGAGAATGCCACACAACACTTTGGATACGCCTGCACCAAGCAGGTAAAAGAGCGGCTGCTGGTATAACTGAAGCTCATACGACTCCGGCAGCTGCCCATTTACAATCAGACGTAACAGATACCCGGCATGTCCTTTTTCCTCAATCAAAATGCCCCACAAATCATGGGAGCGGACATTGCAAGGCGTATAGAGCATATATCCTATCCGAAGGACGATACCGCTAAAGAGCACCAGCATAAGAAGCGCATTGTCACGCTTCGTGGGATTCTTCCACGCATACACTCCCGTCATTGCAAGCGCTGCAACAAGCGCCGCTGCCATCCCATACACCACCGGTTTTCCCGGATTGTCTCCAAGCATTGCCGAGGTCAGCAGATAGCTTCCACAGATAGCGAGGCAGAGCACGAGGATGGGGAGCATTTTCCGCAATATCCGGTTTTTAAGTAAATTCCCCTTCATACGACCTCCTTATGCGAAGCCCCAGCTCTCGAAGAGCTCGGAAACGTCATTCACGAAGCTTCGGCTGATTGGATAGCCGTTAATGCAGGCGAAGAAGCCGATGAAGAACAGAATACTGAGGATGGTAAAGATCCAGAGCTTTCGGTTCGCATGCTTCTTACACTTGGTAAGGGAATAGGTGACCATGAATACAAGCGCCATGGCCGAGCACATATACTGGTAAATGAATACCGTACGTACGATGAACCACCAAGGTGCGAGCATCGTCAGATAGAACATGGTAAGGTACGCAGCCTCTGTGTCCTTCTTGTAAAACCACAGATAAAAATGATGGAACAACGCTACCAGTCCGCCAAAGCAAAGAAGCGGATTGAGGAAGGTCGAAACCGAGCTTACCTTGGTCATACCAACATTGGTTATCGCGTCGAGAAGCGGCATACGGTCAATCAGCCACTCATACCATTCGGCGGAATACGCATGCTCGAAAATGGTTACCTTGTGGTAGGAAAGCATCAGCTCCGCATTGTCGAGCACAACCTGAATCAGCGTCTGATCCGGGAAATTACAGCGCTTAAACGGAATGTAGGACAGCACATAAATAATCGCCGGAATTACCAGGAAGGATACCACGCAGACGAAGAACAGTTTGACAACCCAGAGTACATTTTTCTTCGTCAGACCTTCCTTAATGAGGCGTCCGATCAGAATGATAAAGAACAGGGCGCAGATGCCGGCTGCGGCGTAGACGCCCGTCCATTTGGTTGCCATGGCAAGGCCTACGGAGAAACCGCAGAGAACCAAATGCAGCATTTGCCACCAAAAGCTCTTCTTCTCGCGAACGTCCAGCATAAAGCTGAACATGTAATAGAACGTCATCAGAACGAACAGGGCAACAATAATGTCGACCGTTGCAATTCGTGACAGTGTGTAGTTCATGAACATCGTGCACATAATGAGCGTCGCAGCGGTTGCTACGCCGGTTTTACGCGACAGCTTCCAGCCGAACATGTATGCGTACGGAATCATAAGAATACCGCAGATGGCGCAGGCAAAACGCCAGCCGAACGGCGTCATTCCGAAGGCCTTGATGCCCCAGGAGATGAATACCTTGCCAAGCGGCGGGTGGGTATTTTCATAGGCATGAATGCCGTGAAGGAACTCATAGCCGGTACGGCCGTGATATACCTCGTCGAACATCATGCGGTAATAGTAGGTGGTATCGTGCGGATACTTCTCCTGCTCATCAAAAAGCTCCGGGAAGTCCTCTGCATTCACCGGTGTCACCACGTTACCGTCTTTATCGAGGATAATAATTTCGTTGATGAGACAAGTGCTGTTTCTCGAAACCAGATAGATAAATCGCGCGGTCTGCTCGAACTCCACGTGATTCCAGGTATATACCGACTGAACGACGCAGTCCTTGTCGACTACGGTCCAGTTGTTTTTCTTCTCTCCAACCGATACGGAGAACGTACGATGGCTCTCTCCGCCCAGGAAGATCACAATTTCCGAAAGCTCGGTCGACTCGCCCAAATCGATGGTAAGACGGCTGGTTTTCTCCTCCTGGCTCATCTTGAACGTGGTTTCCGGTGCGAATTTTGCGCCAAGTCCGAAGAAGACAAGCACACCGAAAATGCCCGTCAGACCAAGCATGATGGCAAGGTCCTTCCAGCCGAATTTCGCGCGGGTCGGTTTGTTGGTCTCGGTCGCTTTCTCTACCTCGACATTCTCTGTCGGTTCGGAGGTTTCCGTCTCCAAAACGGTCTCTGTTGTGAAGGAATCATCCACACACTCCTCTACCGTAAGGTCCTCCACATCCGCATCATAAAGCCCCTTCGGATAGTTCAGTTCACGATGGAAGATATGGGTAACAATCACCAAAATGACAGTCACAACCAGGTACAATAAGCCCAGTACCAAAAGCATCGGCGGTTTGCCTGTCGTCGAAAAGAGCTGTCCGAGACGGTCTCCACCCGGTCCGAGACTCCACGCCCAAATCATGCCAAATGCAACAAATGAGAAATAGGCCGGATAAAACCGGAGAATTCTTCGGCTGTCCAGCTTTTCAATTCCGAGTGCCAACGCGAAGAAAAAGAGCATCTCTACGCCAAGGGAAAGAAACGTAATGACATCCACTCCTGCCGCAACCGACAGCAAAAACATCGGCTGAATGGTTGCAAGAAACAATACCAGCTTGTGAATCTGCGGCTGTTTTCGCGGATATCCCGCAAGCCAGAACACAAGAAAGCAAAGCCCCTCCAAAAAAGCGGCTGCAACAGCAATTTCCTTATGTCCCGATATCAGGACAACAACGCCTCTGCTGAGGGCAAACAAGCCCCAAACGGTCAGCGCATTTGGACTCCAAAGCCCGTCTCTTCGATACAGTAAATGCATCCATGAGCCTACGATAAAGAAGACGGCGCTTAATATAAAAATCGTAACTGTCTGCATGAAGAAACTCCCTTATTTCTTTTCTTCGTGGTATTCCTTTTCGGTATTCACATTCCAAAGTGCGGTCTTATCCGCATTTCCCGTCAAAATCGCATCGACAGCCTCCAAAGCAGTTGCCATGGAGTGGTCCATATTGTTGTAACGGTGCTGGCCGTTTCGACCGACACAGTACAGATTCTCATAGCGATTCAGCCAGGCAATCAGCTTGTCCATATCCTTGTAGGTATCGAAATAAGCCGGGTATGCCTTCTTCACCTTCTCGGTGTGCGAGTACAAAATCTCGGTATCCTTTGCCAATACGCCCATCGAAATCAGCTCGCGAACGGCACGGTTCTTGCGCACCTCATCCTTCATGTTCCAGAAGTCATCGCCTTCCGCGCAGAAGTACTCCAAGCCCATCCACACAGTATCCGCCGGCTTCTCGACCATATACGGAGACCAGTTATTGAAAATCTGAATTCGTCCAAGCTTAACATCGGTATTCTGCACATAGATCCAGCAGTCCGGCACTACATTGCCCAAAGTCGGAATCTTGGTTTCATTCTTAATCTTGAGCTTCGGAACAAGGAGTCCAACGGTCACGAAATCACGATATGGAAGGCCGGAGGCAATACTTCCCATTGCGCTCGGCACATCGTCCATGCCTGCCACCAGGTCCTTTACCGGCATCGAGGAAATCACCTCGTCTGCGGAAAGTTCCATCTCCTGCCCGTCCTTTTCGTAACGAACACCGGTGATGCGCCCCTTTTTCCCATTGCTTTCGGTCATAAGGCCGGTCACCTTCGCGCCAAATACGAGCTTAACTCCCATCTTTTCCGCCTCAAAAGCTACGGTTTCCCACAGCTGACCCGGGCCGAATTTTGGGTAATAAAACGACTCTATCAGGGAAGTTTCCACCTTGCGGTTCTTCTTTCCCGGCTTCATCTTTCCGAAAATGTCCGCCAGAATTGCGCGAATGGACAGCCCCTTTACACGCTGCGAGCCCCAGTCCGCAGAAATATCTCTCGGATGTCTTCCCCAAAGCTTCTCGGTATAACCCTCAAAGAACATGGAATACAGCTTTCGTCCAAAGCGGTTAATATAGAAATTTTCAAGAGACGTCTCCGGCTTTTTCTTTGCAGCAGCGGCAAGGTAGCTAAAGCCTGCCTGTCCGGTCGTTACGAGTCCCATGTTTTTAATGGTGTTGGCGTTCATTTTCACCGGATAATCAAAGAACTTTCCCTTAAAGAAAATGCGGCTGACACGGTTTCTCTGCAGCATAACGCGGTCCGTCTTCTCCGGATTCGGGCCGCCCTCCACTAAGAGTGCCTTGCGATGCAGTACCTTATCATCGTAGGACTTATGGCCCTGAAGCGGAAGCATATCCGTCCACCACTTCATGATGCGCTCGTCCTTCGAGAAGAAGCGGTGTCCGCCGATATCCATACGGTTTCCACCCGCGCGAACGGTACGGGAGATTCCTCCCACAACCACATCTTCCTCCAATACGATAATCTCCAGGTCCTTTCCCTGCTTTGCAAGCTCATATGCTGCGGTAAGTCCGGCCGGGCCGGCACCGATAATCACAACACGTTTCATCTTTTCTCTCCCCATAAAAATGCCCGGCACCACCAATTCCTCCGGGAACGGAGAAACCGGAAGTGTCGGGCTTTCAATTCTTATGAATTACAGCTTCTTGACGGTGATGGTAACATCCTCACCATTCAGGTTCCAATCCTTGGTATAGCCATCCATTGCCTCATAGCCGATGGTGTCTGCCAATACGATATTCTGAATCATTGCCTCATTTGCCTTGCAGATTTCGGCAATCTTCGCATTGCCGCAGATGGCAACTGCGATGTGGTCCATAACCTCGAAATCAGCTTCCTTACGCATCGTCTGAATCTTGGAAATAGCCTCACGAACATAGCCCTCTTCGATGAGCTCAGGAGTCAGGTTGGTATCCAAAACAACGGTAACATTACCATCGGAATCGGATACGTAGCCTTCCATCTTCTGCGCCTCGATGAGAAGGTCCTCACGTGCAATCTTCTCTTCTACACCGTCGATGGTAACGGTAACGGTATCGGTTGCGTTAAGCTCTGCCATTGCTGCCTGGCTGTTAAGACCAAGAAGGGCTTCCTTCACGGCGTTAATCTGCTTACCGAATCTCTTTCCGAGCGTCTTAAGCTGTGGCTTGAAGGTATATGCGGTAAATGCGCTGACATCCTCTGTGAAGGTAACGCTCTTTACGTTCAGCTCATCCTCAATGATTTCCTGATAGAACTCGTTGAGCGCGGTGTCGCATTTTACATACATATTCGCAATCGGCTGACGCTGCTTGATGTTGGAAGCGTTACGGCAGGCACGTCCGAGAACGACAATCTTCAGAACCTCATCCATGTTCTTCTCAAGGTCGGTATCAATCCAAGCTTCCTCCACGGTCGGGAAGTCGCAAAGGTGGATACTTTCCGGAGCATTTGCATCAAGGTTGCAAACAAGGTTTCTGTAGATTGCTTCCGTCATGAACGGAATCATCGGAGCTGCGGTCTTAGAAAGAACCACAAGTGCGGTGTAAAGTGTCATGTAAGCATT
>DCGJ01000168.1:8364-9603 GCA_002315495.1 Lachnoclostridium sp. UBA1781
CGAACGTACCAGTTACTCATCTCATCCACGAAGGAATCAAGCGCACGGCCTGCTTCCGGAATGCGGTAGTTCCAAAGGTTCTCATCGACTGCCTTAACGGTCGTCATGAGACGGCTGAGGAGCCACTTATCCATAACGGAAAGCTTGTCGTAATCAAGCGTGTATTTGGTTGCATCGAAGTTATCGATGTTTGCGTACAATACGAAAAATGCGTAGGTGTTCCACAAGGTACCCATGAATTTACGCTGGCCTTCGATTACGGCCTTGTCATGGAAACGGTTTGGAAGCCATGGTGCGGAGTTTACGTAGAAGTACCAACGGATGGCATCTGCACCCATGTTTGCAAGTGCTTCAAACGGGTCTACCGCATTTCCCTTGGACTTGGACATCTTCTGTCCGTTCTCATCCTGAACGTGACCAAGCACGATAACGTTCTCGTACGGAGCCTTGTTGAACAGAAGGGTGGATTCCGCCATCAAAGAGTGGAACCAGCCACGGGTCTGGTCAACAGCCTCGGAAATGAACTGTGCCGGGAACTGCTGCTCGAACAGCTCCTTATTCTCGAATGGATAATGATGCTGTGCGAACGGCATTGCACCGGAGTCGAACCAGCAGTCAATAACTTCCGGAACACGCTTCATCTGCTTACCGCAGCAGGAGCAAGGGATGGTGATGGCATCGATGTATGGGCGATGAAGTTCTACGGTCTTCGCTGCCTCATTGCCACTGAGCTTTGCAAGCTCTTCGCGGCTTCCGACGCTGACACGGTTGCCACACTCACACTCCCAGATATTAAGAGGAGTACCCCAATAACGGTTACGGGAAATTGCCCAGTCCTGAATGTTCTCAAGCCAGTTACCAAAACGTCCCTTACCGATGGAATCCGGAATCCAGTTAACGGTATTGTTGTTACGAATCAAATCATCACGTACGGCGGTCTCCTTGATGTACCAGGACTCGCGAGCGTAGTAGATGAGCGGGGTGTCACATCTCCAGCAATGTGGATATTCATGCTCGAACTTCGGAGCATCAAAGAGAAGCTTTCTTGCGGAAAGGTCCTTGATTACCTCCGGGTCTGCGCTGATGGCACCATTTTCAATCTCTGCTGCGGTCGGCTTACAACGCATACCGCCAAACGGAGTCTCGTCGAGCATAACGCCCTTATCGTTTACCATCTGAACGAGCGGAAGGTCGTAGTTGCGGCCTACATTTGCGTCGTCTTCACCAAATGCAGGAGCA
>DCGJ01000147.1:0-1160 GCA_002315495.1 Lachnoclostridium sp. UBA1781
GAAATCCGTCTGTTCCAAAATACTTGCCCATAGCCAATCTCCTTTATCATAAATATAGAATAACCAACGCAATTTTACCCACCAAGGCTTTTCATGTCAAGTAAAAGCATGGCCTTCCTCTCCCAGCCATTCCATTGTGTATCGAGCCAGATTTTCCGCATAGTCCGTGTAGAACTCCGCCCGTTCCAGGTTTTCTCCTGCGTGGCTTTCCTGAAAATGCCCACCCTCTGTCACATAGTCCAACAGATACCGAACCGCAAGCTCGGTTGTGACCGTCACCGGCCCAAGTAACAGAGATGCCCGTTCTTTGTCTGTGAGTTTCTCTGTAATTGGCGATAAGAAGCCGTCGGTGAACGCATTTGCCTTCACCTCATCGAGTTTCGGAAGGCGTCTATCCCCCTCATACGTCATACCTACCGAACGAATCCCGTCCCCGAAATCATATGCGAGAAGCCCCGGCATCACGGTATCCCAGTCAATTACCGCAGCCCGTCCGTCCAATTCAAGAAAAAGCACATTCGTGCACTTCACATCGTTATGGGTAATCCGCATCGGAAGCTCCATCTCAGATAAACGAAGTGCAATTGGCTTTAGCTTTTGAAGCCGCTCCCAGACATTGTTAACCGCCTGATCGATGGCCCCCTTCTTCTCGATTGCCTGCGAAAGCCGCTCGAAGTATCTCTTCGTATCATGAAAATGCGGTATCGTCTCCACCATCGAATCGACAGGAAGCTCCCACAAGTCCGCCAGAAACTCCCCAAAGGCAGCACCAACTTTTCGTGCATCCAAGGCATTTTCCGCCCGCTTCATTTCCTTTGCCGGAAGGTATCCCGAAACCCGCCATAGGCGGTTTTCCGAATCCCGAAAAAGATGCACGCTGTGTTCTCTGCTGCAAAGGTAGGAAAGTCCGGTGGGATTCACCACCTGCTGAATGGTCAGGGCATTTTCCATCATGCGTTCCGCCGAGGGTTCAATGGAACGTGCAATTCTCTGCAGAATAAACTCTCCCTGAGAGAGCGTCACATGAAAGGTGTCATGAAGATGACCACCGGATATTCTCGTCACCTGTTCTACATCGGTAGAATAGAAAAATTCCTTGGTCACTTCCGAAATTGCACGCGGAATATCCATCTCTTCTCGGCCTCCTTTCCCCACATAAA
>DCGJ01000147.1:1240-3605 GCA_002315495.1 Lachnoclostridium sp. UBA1781
GCGCATCCTCGCGGAGCGTTTTTGTGTGAGGTTCCCTCACACAAAAATAGGCACTTAAGGAAGCCCTTAAGTGCCTACGCGCGCTTGTCTTATAATTCCAATGTCTTCGTATAAACCAAAACTGCAATTACAATGCCGGCAATAACATAAAGTTCAACCAAGGAACCAACGATGCCAACCACAAATTTAACAACAGGAATATGGCTGCAAACGCCAAGAATAATACCTGCAACGATTGCAATTACGAGATATACAACGATTACGATAGCCAAAGACTTCGGCTCACGTGCTCTTGCAACGAATGGGAAAAACTTATTAATTGTCTCCTTCATTTTGTGAATCCTCCAATTTTTCAATTATGGTATCCCTACCGCCAAAAATGTACCACATTTTCTATAAGAATACAAGCAAATCTTACTTGGAAAGTCCCTTTGCTTCCTTCAATGTAATTCCGTTATCTCCGAGTGCAATGGCATGGTCCAGACCGACAAATTTACCGTTCTCCTGCCAGAGTACTTCCTTGACAAATGCGTACTTTTCCGAATCCCAGGTCGTAAAGTCATCAAGCAACAATCCGCCGGTATCACCCGAGTTGGCATTCAGACACCAGAAGGTGTGATTCAGGTGATAGGTCGAAATCAACTGACGCATATATGTCATCCAGGTAATGTTCGGCTCCGTCATAAAACCGCCCCACTCACCAATTAACAAAGGTGCGATATTCTCTTTGTAGATATAAAACCAGTTATCCCCCCAGCAGTCCTCCATCAGGCTGTCATAGGTATAACTGCCACTAAACCATGGCTGCTTATATACGGTTGGGCCGTAATCGTGCGGGCTGTAAACAAGCTTATTCTGATACTTTCCAAGATTTACCGGATAGAACTTAACACCGCGAAGGTTTCCGCCCCACCAGTTGAAATAATAATCCTTTTCATCCGTTGAGTGGAAATCGGAATTGCTCGTGGTATCGATTGGGAAGATTTCCGTTCCCTCCACCATGATCAGAACATTCGGGTTCTTTGCCAAGATTCTGGCTGCTGCGGTCTCTGCAACGTACTTCCAGTTATTGGCCGACTTGGAATCGTTCCAGATGGCTGCCCCGCTGCCTTCATAAGGCTTTCCGTGAGGCTCGTTCTTTAAGTCATAGGCAACAATCGTATCGTCATTTTTATATCGGTCTGCCATCCACTCCAACGCATCGTAATAATCCTCTACGGAGATCTTACTTGTGCACCACAGATTCACATTGTGTCCGGACGCATTCGTTTCTGCGGAGTGAATGTCAATCATCACCTTGATTCCGTTTGCCTCCGCAAGCTTCAGGAAGTAATCCCAAATCTCCAGGCTGTTCATGCTGTTGAGTGCCGTATTATAAGCATTGTTGTAGTTCGCCTTCGGATACTCTCCGCTCTTCCACTGAAGAATCAGTTCCGCAGACATCGGCACACGGATCAGGTTAAAGCCATGATCAGCAACCGCCTTTACGGTAGAAACAAGTTCGCTGTTCCAAAGACCGTCAAAGGTATTGGTACCCGTATTGTAACCGAACCAGTTCACGCCGGTAATCCAAACCTGCTTTCCGCTCTTGTCTACAATCTTATTACCGTCGGTGTACAGCCAGTCATCGCCGGAAACCGCATTTTCCGAGCGCTTCAGAAGCTCCTCCACATCGACTGTGGCCTGTCCATTATTGCCGTTGTTGCCCTGATTATTATTGTTGTTATTATTGTTATCGCCCTGGTTCCCATTATTCTGGTTTCCGTTGTTATTCTCAACAACCGTCCCCTTCTTAACCGTCATCTCCTTACCGTTCAGGGTTGCCTTGGTAACCTCGAGTGTACCTGCTGTCGTTCCAAGGTTACAGCCAATGCTAATCGTACCGTTTTCGAAAATGCTGCCGTTATACTCCGCATTGGTCACGGTCAGTTCATCCCCGTTAACAGAGAAGCTTCCGTTCCAGCCACTCACATCCGAAAGACCCGGGATTGTCAGAACAATGGTCCATCCCTCCACCGTCTGTGCAGTGTTATTGCTGATTCCGATTTCCATTCCGTACATGGTGGTCGCACCGTCGTTCCAAGAGTTGTTCGAAGAATAGGTAAGCACATACCCCTCAACTGTCTCACCGTTTGTAACCGGCTTGGTCGGTTCCGGCTGTTCGGTATCTGCCCCGGTATCCGGAGTTTCCGTTTTTGGACCATCTGTCGTTACGGTCCCGTCCGTTGTCACAGGCGGCTCCGTCGTATTCGTGATATCTCCGGAAGATACCCCCTGCGTTGGTGTCGGGCTAAGTACCGCATCTGATTTTTTTCCGGAAAGCTTCTGCACAAGAAGCACTAGGAATACGCCGAGGGCCACCATA
>DCGJ01000085.1:0-172 GCA_002315495.1 Lachnoclostridium sp. UBA1781
TTGTTGGCACGCATGGAATCAACCAGGAAACGCGTGCCTGCCAGGTCTTCTACAAGTTTTTCATATTCGGTACGGTCATGCAAAATAGCGATGGCACCGATGGTTGAGCCCTTTTCTTTGATAGGAACACAGTCATATAAAATCTCACGACCGGAGGGAGCGGTTCTTCGCC
>DCGJ01000085.1:225-9236 GCA_002315495.1 Lachnoclostridium sp. UBA1781
TCCCGCCGGTTTTTTCTGTCCCGGTTCTCAGGGTTTCTGAAAGAAGAGAAATCGCGTAGGCCTTTTCCTCCTCCGGTAATTTTGCAGCCGTATCCGAGTGGAAGTTTAGTAGGGAGACGGCAGAGGCATTTACATATTCTACATCATGATCGACACTGACCGCAACCAGTCCTTCGGATAAAGACTCCAAAATGTTTTCTCGGGTTTGAAACATAGAAGAAAACGTATCCGGCTCGTATCCCAGAAGCTTATCCTTCACGCGTTTTGAGAGTCGGTGGGAGAGGAGCATTTCCAATACTACTGCTGCGAAGGTTACACCGACGAAAATGAGAACCTGCCAGGTGATCTGAATCCGGATGTTGGTGTCCAGCATTACCGCAAGTACGAAACCAATCGTTTCGCCGTTCACCTCAAGAGGTGCATACGCTCGTCTTTGGTTGCCGGAGGGGCCGACGGAAGACTCGGTATAACCCGTAGTCAGCTTGACCGAATCCGGTAACGTACCGTCATATTTCGTACCGATTAATTCATGATTGGAGTGATAGAGACGTGTACCATCGGAGCTGATTATGGAAATGACGTCGATGTCTCTCAGAGTTTCCAATACCGCATCCATATGGGACATGAGAAGTTCGGTGTCGTCATGTTCGGAGTAATCGTAGTGGTGGGCAATTAACTGCGCTGTATTGATAAGGTTGGTATTACGCGCTCTGGTTTGGAAAATCAAGCTGATGGCAAGCCCGGCCACCGCAAGGAATACGGTGAGAGGAATAATCAGCATAAGCTGGGCATGAAAAATGCCGGATTGTATGCTTTCCGGACTTTTCTTTCCGGTTGTGTGTTTTTTCAAAGAAATGCCTCCTTACATGGATTTCCCCCATACTATACACCATTTTTCTTTTTTTACCCCCTTTTTTAACTAAAAAAAATGGGGAATTTTTTGATTTTGTGTTTGTTACTTTAGAATGATTGCAGCATTTTCAAGATGGTATATGATGTGGGCGTAACAAACAAAGACACTCGAAAAGGAGATAAAAAAATGAATATTGGACAGATTTTTGAAATGATTATGCTGATTTGCTTTGGCCTTTCCTGGCCGATCAATGCACTCAAGGCGTATCGCGCAAGAACCGCGAAGTCTACGAGTCTGTTTTTCACAATCCTAATCATCGTTGGTTATATCGGAGGAATCTCCGCTAAGATTTACAAGCATGAGTTGAACATTGTTTTCATCTTTTATGTAATTAATATCGCAATTGTTTTGGTAAATCTACTGATTTATTTCAGAAACCTTTCGTTAGATCGTAAGAACGAAATGGAAGAAAACGGCACCATGATTTTGAAGCCGGCGAACGCATAAGCATAGGAATAGGAAGAGAATCAAAAGGAGGTAGCTGTAATGTATTTTTATCAGCCAAAAAGAAATGTAGAACCAATGAACGGAGTTGTTCTGCTTGGAGAGAAATCGGATGTAATGATTCCGGTTGCCGAACTTGGAAAGGAATTTTATATTGAAGAGGTTTGTGTAAATCGTTCTTCGAATCAGCTTTGTGTTGAAAATGCAGTTTCCTATTATGAGGAAAATATAGCAAAACTTGAACCTGAAACGGTTTTGATTCATTTGGGAGAAGCAGAGGCTGAGAACTTTGCAGATCATCAGGAAGTCTTTGTGAGAAACTACAGAGCATTAATTCAGACCATTCGCAAGCACAACAGTCGTTGCAGAATCGGTGTGATTTCGCTGGAAAATCGTGGGCGGGAAAAGAATCTGGAGGTTCTTAACAGAACACTTAGAGCGTTGGCAGATTCGGAAAAGTGTGAATTTTGTGATATCTCGACACCGATTCTTTGGAATCCGAATGCGACCAAGTCGGCAATCAGTTTTGCCCAGTCTATGGGACTTAATACGAAGATTATTAAAAAACCGCTTCGTGACATGGTAAAGATTTTCTTTGGATATCGTTCCCTTGCCGAAGGTGAGACAGAAAAAATAAGTGATGTTCGCTTTGCAAAAGCTCTGAATAAACGGCTTGTTACCGAATAATTGACTCATATTTCAGAAAGACCTCCCGGGGCAATCCGGGAGGTCTTTTTGTTATACAAAATATGCAAGCGCTAAAACCGCGATGGAATTCCAGTAAATTGCGATTTCGTTCGTGGAGTAGGAGCGATAGTCGTCCACGAAGCATTTTAAGGAAGGAGTACCCTCCGGGATGACATTTGCCGCATACTCGTCGTTTCTGCGCGGGTTCGGCCCGCCCGATACGAAGCCCGGCGGAGTCATGCGTTCCTTCATGGCAAAGGAAGCACGATTGTGAGGGTCCTTCATCGCATTTGCACCTTCCCCGCTAACGTAACTGATGTCGAGCGGATTGCGACCGAACAGGTAATGCAAATGCTCGGAAGCATCGGAGATGTACTCGCGATTTCCGGTCACCATTCCGGCAATCAGAAGCACGATGGCGTTGTTCATGACATCGTTATTGCTGCCCCAGTGGAACTCATTGGCGCGCATGGAAAGACGGTAGCCATTTTCCAAAGTCGTATGATGAAGGATGTAACCGCGGTCCGAAAAAGAGTTTCGAAAGCACGCCGTGATTTCCTCACCAAAGGTACCGTCCGGCGCGAACAGAATGCAAATGCCCGCAAATCCCGACACATCCGCCCAACCGAAACGGGTACGGTTAATGTGGGAATAGGAGAAGCGGTACAACTCTGTATGAAAACGTTCTTCCCCGGTAAGTCGTGCAAGCTCCGCACAGGCCCAGAGACGCTCATCCAGATCAGAGCGGTCTCCGTACCCGCCGGTTCGAACCTCCGGATATGGCTCAAACACGAGAGACGGATGTGCTTCCAGCCAATCCCATGCACGGAGGGCAGCTGCCTTTAAACGCTCAGCGTAGGCAGCATCGTATTCTTTGTAAATGCGGCTCGCAAGCGCCATCGCTCCGGCAAAGTCACCGGTGGCCAGAGACGAAACCGGGAGTCTGTAAAACGGCAGATGGTCCTCGTGTGGCAGAACGTAGCCTGCGTGCTCAAGCGAAGTCAGCTTGTGGGAGACACCGCCATCCTCAAACTGCATTCCAAGCAGCCAGTCCAGCTCGTAGCGGACCTCGTTCAGGATGTCCGGAAGGCCGTTCCCAGTCTCCGGAAGGTTCATATCAAAATGGTAGTTGTTTCGGAACATAGAGAAGGCATACAGAAGATGCCCGATCGTGACCGCGCCGGCCGTTGCGTAACGACCATAGTCGCCGGCATCGTGCCAGCCTCCGTTCAGGATAAAACGATGCTCGGGATTCTCGTAATCGGAAACCTCTGCCGTATGACAGCACGGACGCGCAAAGCTTCCTGCGTGCTCCGGAAGAAGTTCACTTCCGCACCGTTGAAAGTAAAACATTCGATTCATATCATAAAAGGCCTTCTTATATACATCGACACCGATGTGAATGGGATACGATTCGTTCCCCTTGTCGTCAATAAGATAGTAGGTGCCTTCTGTTTCACATTTGGAAAAATCGATAATCCAGGTGACCTCTCCAGCGGCCTCTTCGAAGCCGTGCTTGGTGATTGTAAGTTCTACTCCTGTAGAAATGCGTTCTTCGTCCACTAACTGCAGTCCAAAACCGGCAGGTACTTCAGAAGGAAGGGGCGCATTTTCCTGAATCGTATGACCGCAATTGCAGCAGTTTTCCGTATAGATGGCAAGTTTTCGCTCGGTCGGGAGATAGCCGACCTGATCAACATGAATAATCATTAGGAAATGTTCCTTTCGATTCATAATTCTTAACTCGAACATATCGGGAAAATGCGGAACTGAACATAGTTTTTCTTATCTCCTTTTTGTATTATTTCGGAATTCTCTTCGGCTAATTCAAAAATAACCGATAATCTGCAAAATTTTCATTATTTGGAAGCCTTCACATGCTTTTTTGCAAAAAAACTGTGGCAAAGCATAGCATTTTCAGGACGTTTATGCTATGATACAAAGTGATATGGTGGCGGTAGTGTTTTTGCGCGTTTTTTTGCCGTACTCATATCGGGTTTATGATACCTATGGGAGGTTATCCATATGATTAAATCGAAATTAAGAGTTCAAGAAGGGTCATTGCTTCCTTATTTGGCGGCGCTCATTGCCCTTGCATCGGCAGCGATGGTATTTATGAATTTCTCCATTACGAAGGGTTCGTATTACTTCGATGTTAACAAGGACATTTACACGAACTTCACCCTGGAGAATATTGGCTGGCTTGTGATGGCAGGCGGTTTGGTGCTCCTTGGTCTGTTCCTGTTATTTGCCGCAAAGAAGAAGCTTGGACTGATGGTGATTCCTGTTCTTGTATTCACAGCCGGTATCGGTGTGAATGCGTTCCAGAACATCGTGAAGTACGCATATCTGTTGGTGCTTGTCCTCTTGTTCGCTTACTTCTTTATTATTACGGCACTGAATGTTATTCATAACAAGTACATTTCCTGTGTATTTGGTTTGCTTTGTTTTATCGGTGTGGCTGTGCTTGTATATCTGCAGATGGAGCCACTTACATTCACCGGAACAAACGGTACTGTGAATTACGATTTCTCGAAGATTATTCCAAATGCGGGATATTATCTCAGTCTGTTGCTGTTGGTTCTTTCCCTGACGAATGATTACAACCTTGATACCGCAAAGAAGTCCGGTGAGGGTGAGAAGTCAGGAAAGAAGAAGGGCGCAAAGACACCGGAGGAACTCGCAGACGAGATTATGAAGCGCTCCGAAAAGGAAGGCAAGAAGTCGAAGAAGAAAGACAACGGCTCCAACGCCAACTGGGCTCTTCTTGGTAAGGCAGAGAATCCGGAAATCGTGGAAGGTGTGGAAAGCGAGCCGGTTGCAGTTCCAAACTCGGGAGCAGCGGCTGCTGGCGAATCTGCAGAACCGGAGAAGCCGGTGCAGGATGCCGCTTCCATCGAAGAAGAAAAGAGACTTCAAAAGGAGCGTGAAGCTAGAGAACTTCTTGCGGCCCGTCAGAAGATTGAAGAGAATCGCCGTCGCATGATGGCTTCCTATGTTCCTGATACTTCCTTGGATATTGCCAAGAAAGAGGAGGAAGAGCGTCTCGCTCGTGAGAAGGCGGAAGCAGAGCGTATCGCCCGTGAGAAAGCGGAAGCAGAGAAAATTGCTGCGGAAGCAGAAGCAGCAAGACTCGCAGCGGAAGCAGAAACTGCAAGAGTGGCCGCAGAGCAGGCTGCTGCAGCAGAGAAGGCCGAAGCAGAGCGAATGGCCGCATTTGCAAAGGCAGAAGCAGAGCGCGTTGCTGCTCAGAACGCACAGGCTGCACAGTCTGAGACAAAAGCAGAATCGGCAAATGCGGAGCCGGTACTTACCGTTCCTGTTTCCGGAACGAAGCTTCAAAAGACTCTGAAGGAAGATATTGTATATGATCAGAAGCTGATGTATAAGCGGAAGATTAATGTATTCGCAATTATTGGTTTGATTCTGAGTGTGTGCTGCATTTTGATCGGCGCCATTATGATTACCAAGATTGTGGATGTGGCTGCACTGAAGAATGACAACCTTGGCATTCCGATGGTTGCCATTGGCCTGTTCATGATTTGTGTATTCGGAACGAGACTTACCTATAAAGAATATTACACAAAGGCGTTTGAGCGTAAGGTGGTTCGTGAGGAGACCAACTGGGATGAAGTTCTTGCCAGCCGTTTGGAGGAGGACGAGACAAGCATTCAGATCCTCACTGCAAATTATGCTAAGATGTCTGAGATGTATGGTCGTTTGTTAGAGAGTAACGCTGAGCTTGCAAAAGGCATCGCAGCAATCAATAACAGTCAGATTGCAGGACCGGTTGCAGGACAGACAGTAGAGGCATCCATTCCACAGCCGGTAGTAACAGCACCTGTTATGGAAGAAGCTGCCGAAGAAACTTCGGAAGTATACGAAGAGACGGTAGTGGAAGAGGATGAATTCCGAGCTTCGGACGAATCGGCCGAAGGTCCACAGATTGATCCGGAAATCTATGTAGAAGATAATAACCCTCTTAATGATGATGTGTTGGTGATGGCCGGTGAGGCACCGACGATTACCCTTCCGGATTACGAAGAGGAAGCTGAGGAAGTAGAGACGGCTTCCGAAGAAATCGCAGCAGTTGAGGAAGCAGTAGCGGAGGAAATCGCAGCGGTTGAGGAAGCTGATCCATATTCCTTGGATAGCATCATTGCAGAGGAACCAAAGGACGATTACTTTACTGCCTATGCTGAGAATGAAGCAGAAGCGAGCTCCATTCTGGAGGAGAACGTAGAGGCAATTCTGGAAGAAACGGTTAGCTCCAGTGTTTCGGAAAATGCAGCATTTGACGAAGACGTTTCCGAGAACGTGGACAATATCATCGAGGCGGTTGAGGAAGAACCGGTAGAAGATGCAATCGAAGCGGTTGAAGAAACGGTAGAAGATGCAATCGAAGCGGTTGAAGAAGAGACGGTAGAGGATGCAATCGAAGCGGTTGAAGAAGAGACTGTAGAAGAGGCAATCGAGGCGGTTGAGGAAGAGACTGTAGAAGAGGCAATCGAGGCGGTTGAAGAACCGGTAGAAGATGCAATCGAAGCGGTAGAAGAAACAGTAGAGGATGCAATCGAAGCGGTAGCTGAGGAAACGGTTGACGATACCATTGAAACCGTCGAGGATGTAATTGAAGAAACGGCGGAAGATACCGCGATGAACACCATCGAAGAAACGGTGGAAGAAGCGATTGAGGAAACCGCAGAGGAAACCGTGGAAGAGACGGCATCCGATTTTGGAAGCTTTGGATTTGCTTTCTTTAACGGACAGAATAACGAAGAGCCGGCATTTACTACAGAATCCGTAAGCGAGCCGGTGAAGGAAGAGCCGAAGGCAGAAGCCAATGAGTTTGGTAATAATGAATATACCGGATACAACGACGATTTGATTTCCTCTATGTTCAGCCGTTACCAGAAGCGTACACCGGTTGTGGAAACACCGGTTGAGGAGACCATCGAGGAGACGGTCGAGGAAGCCATCGAAGAAACTCCGATTGAGGAGACCATCGAGGAGACCGTTGCGGAGGTTATCGAAGAAACTCCGATTGAGGAAACCATCGAGGAAGTCATTGAGGAGACACCGATTGAGGAAACCATCGAGGATGTAATTGAGGAGAGCCCACTTGAGGAAACCATCGAGGATGTGATCGAGGAGGCTCCGATTGAGGAAACCATCGAGGGTGTGCTTGAGGAGACCCCACTTGAGGAGACCATCGAGGATGTGATCGAGGAGACACCAATCGAAGAAACTCCATACGCAGAGATGCATGGTCGCCGTGTGGATACACCTTCCGAGGAAGCAGATGATATCAATCTTGAAAAGCCTAGTGAGAGTATAAATGAACGTTCCTGGTGGAACAATCAGTATGCGAAGAGAGAGCATAAGTGGTGGGATGACGAGCCGGAGGAAACACCGGCAGCAACTCAGACACCGGTAACGGAAAACGCTCAGGAAGAGGACGAAGAGGAAACGAGTTTCACACTTCCGACCTTCCGTGGATTCTCTTCGGACGAACCGGAAGAGGAAAAGGAAGACAGCATTTTCGGTAATTACGGATATAACAGGGAACCGGAAGAGCAGTCGGATAACTTGAGTTCCTCCTTTACAAATCGTTTTGAGGATACCGCAAACGAGGAGGAAGAGGACAACGGAATTATTGAAGGCTTCGTACTTCCAACCTTCCGCGGTTTCAGTTCTTCCATTGAGGACGAAGATGAGCAGCCGGTTGTAAAGGAGACAAAGCCGTTGTCTCAGGAACCGCGTGTAGCATCGAGCGGCATTAATTTCTTCTCTGCACCAAATTATGGTTCTCAGGATGATGACGATGAGGACGATGATGAACCGATTCTCCCAACCTTTACGGAGGAGATTCCGGAATCGACCTACGATATGCCGGAGGATGAGGACGAGCCGGAGGATGAACCGGGAGAGGCAGAAGAGCCGGAAGAACCGACCACTGCAAATGCTGCCGAAAGCGAGTTGAGTCCTGAAGAAGAGCGTCGCAGAAAACTGCAGGAGAAGCTGGCACAGATTTATAACAGAAATCGTGAAAGACAGCAGCAGGAAGCTGCAAGGGATGATTTCTCGGATTTGATGAACTTTGATGATTCGCCGGTTATCTACTTTAACGACAAGAAAAAGTAAAAAGGTAAACTTGAAGGAGTGCGAGATTTCGCACTCCTTTTTATATAACTTCCGAGAATCAGAATCACCAAGGTTTATCGCGGGAAATCATGGCCAGGGAAATATGTTTTTGGTTGCTTGGTATTCAGAAGAAGAGAAGGTTTCTTGGCCTGAATACCAGGTGGTGGTTGCGGTATTCGGAAACTGACATAATTTCTCGTTCTGAATACCAGTACTGTGAACTTGGCAAAATAATAGGCGAGAGAAGCGGAAAACCGCTACTCTCGCCTGATATAATCCTGATATTTCTGTTGGTGACGGGCTAGTCCTCTCAACTAAACTGCCAGCGTTCCGTTAGGCGTTATAGGTCGGGTTGGTCCGCCCCCCTGCCCTATTCCTCTCTATGGTCGAAGACACGCTTCGTCTTCTTCTCGCTTCGTGGAAGTGTTCCGACTGGTACGACGGTAACTTTCGGGGTGATGCTCATACGGGATTTGAAGAGGTTGGTGATAAGCACTCCGGTCTTTTCAAAATCCACACGACCTTCTGCCTCTACGGTAACGAGCATAACATCCTTGTTCTTATCGTCATCATGAGCAATGTTAATCTGATACTCACTGGAGACACCGTCAACCGTTCCAAGAAGCTCCTCCACCTGGCTTGGGAACATATTAACTCCATGCACCTTGAACATGTCATCCGAACGTCCCTGAATGATACCAAGTCTCGGATAAGCGCGACCACACTGACAGGTGCCCGGAATGATACGGGACAAATCGTGGGTGCGGAAACGAAGTAATGGTGCACCTTCCTTTACCAGGGTCGTGATAACGATTTCACCTTC
>DCGJ01000065.1:0-9559 GCA_002315495.1 Lachnoclostridium sp. UBA1781
GCAACTCTTGATGATGTATCCGCTAAGGAAGTTAAGGTAACCGCAGACAATGCAACCTTGAACAATGTAGATGCTAAGGGCGATGTAACAGTCGATGCTGATGCAAATGCTACTCTGACCGATGTTGAAGCTAAGGGCAATGTAAGCATAACTGCCGAAGCAGATGCTAAGCTTGATAATGTAACCGCAGGTGGCGATGTAACCGTAGATGCAGCCAGTGCTGCTGATATGGATGATGTAACTGCTGGTGGTGATGTAAACGTAAACGCAGCTGGCGCAGCAGACCTCGATAAGGTAACTGCTAACGGCAATGNNAACGTAGATGCAAAGGGTGATGTAACCGTAGATGCCGAAGGCGCTGCAACCTTGACCGATGTTGAGGCAAAGGGAGCTGTAACTGTTGACGCAGAAGCAGATTCTAAGCTTGACACTGTAACCGCTGGTGGCAATGTAACCGTAGATGTTGCAAGCGCAGCAGACGTGGATAACATAACCGCAGGTGGTAATGTAACCGTAGACGCAGTTGGTGCAGCAGACCTGGATAAGGTAACTGCTAACGGCAATGTAGAAGTAACCTCTAAGGCCGATGCAACTCTTGATGATGTATCCGCTACAGACGTTAAGGTAACTGCAGATGATGCAACCTTAACGAACGTAGATGCAAAGGGTGATGTAATAGTCGATGCAGAGGCTGATGCAACCCTGAACAACCTAGATGCTAAGGGTGACGTAACTGTTGATGCAGAAGGCGCTGCAACCTTGACCGATGTAAAGGTTAAGGGCGATGTAGCAGTCGAAGCAGGAGCAGATACGAAGCTTGACGATGTAACCGCAGGTGGCAATATTACTGTTGATGCTGCAAGCGCAGCAGACATGGATAACATAACCGCAGGTGGTAATGTAACCGTAGATGCAATCGGTGCAGCAGACCTGGATAAGGTAACTGCTAACGGCAACGTAGAAGTGACCTCTAAGGCAGATGCAACCCTTGATGATGTATCAGCTACGGATGTTAAGGTAAGTGCAGATGATGCAACCTTAACAAATGTAGATGCAAAGGGCGATGTAACCGTAGATGCCGAAGGCAATGCAACCTTGACCGATGTAGATGCAAAGGGTGACGTAAAGGTATCTGCAGATGCAGATGCTACTTTGAACAATGTTACTGCTAAGGGCGATGTAACAGTAGATGCAGAAGGCGCAGTACAGGCAGACGCAGTAAGCGCTGACAACATCGAAATTACCGGTAATACCGTTGATGGAACCGATATCGTAGCTGATTCCCTGACAATCAATGCAGAAGACCGCATTGGTAGCGAGGAGAAGCCACTCGGAACAGAAGTCAACAAGTTCACCGGTATCGCACCAAACGAAATCCATATCGACAACAATGGTGATTTGGTAATTGATAGTGTTGTATCCGCTAAGGACGTATCCATCAAGGCAGACTCCGTTGATAGCAATGGAACCAATATTATTTGTGACAATCTTGAGCTTCAGGTGAAGAAGGATATTGGTTCGGAAGAGAACCCATTCCTTGCAAATGTGAACTCCTTCGCCGGTACTTCCGAGGAAGGAAGCATTTACCTCAAGAATGATAAGGATCTGACCTTAGGTAATGTAACCGCTAAGGATACCGTAAACGTTACTGTAGACGGCAATCTGGTAAGCGATAAGAATACTTTGGTTGAGGCAGATAAACTTGAACTTACAACGACCGGAAATGCTGACCTGTCCACTAAGGTGAATAACCTTGAAGGTACTGTTAGCGGAAACCTGGTTGTAAACAATGCATCCGACCTCACAATTGGTGGCATAAAGGATGGACAGAACGGACTTACCGTGGACGGAAACGTTACGGTGGCAGCGGATGGTAGCCTGACGGTTAGTGAAACACTTTCCGGTAAGGATGTTAACCTGTCCGCAACCGATAGCATCAAGGTTGAGAAGGACGCTTCCGTAAGCGCAGACAAGCTCACCGTAGAAGTTACCGGAGATCCGAAGTCCTCCGATGTTACTATCGAGGGTGATGTAAATGCAGACGAAACCGACGTTTTGGGTAGTGAAACCGTAACGATTACGGTAACCGATACCATGGGTGATGTAACCATTGATTGTGCAGAGATTGGCTCTGACATTACAATTGTGGTTGAATCCCTTGGCGGTAACCTCGTAATTAATGGTAGCGATAAGACAGAAAAGGTTCAGCTTAACCTTGCTGATGCTACGAAACTGGACGGAGCAATTACCATTAACGGAGCAGGCGCAGACAACAGCTACGATTTGAGTCTGGGTAATTCCAGAAAGAATGCAGATATTACCGTAAATGGTGCTGCAAACCTGAATGTAACCGTTGGAAACGCAAATGACACCTATAGCTTCGAAGCAAATGGTGTTACCATCACAACAGATGGCAAGTCCGATTCCTTAAAGGTAACCGAAAGCGTTAAGCTTACCATTACCGATGAGGGCGGCAACAATACCTTCAACTTCATTGATACTCCATGCGAGATTACGCTCCATTCCGGTAAGGGAGACGATACCTTCTTAATTGGTGTTCCTGGAGTTGATAATGACAAGTCGATTACAACGGCAGAGGGTAAGGTATCCTGTGGTCCAAGCTACGCACTGACCGTAAATGATCAGGGCGGTAACAATCACTGGAGCATTTACTCGACGAAGGCACCGATTACTTTGAACGGTGGCAACGGAGACGATACCTTCTATGTGAAGAACCTGGTTGAGGTAGATGGCAGCAAGCTTCATGCATATGAGCTTCCTGAAATCACCATAAATGCAGGCGAAGGCAAGGACACCCTTGAGGTTGTAAAGTCCGGTTGGTTTGATAAGTATGAGCAGTCCCAGTCCGGTTTGAGTGGCAGCGGTCTCAACTTGAAGCTTAACGGCATCGAGACAGTAACCGTAACCAAGCATACCGCAGGCGACATGGAGCATGCGATGACCAATTGGCAGCTTGTTAAGTATGGCGCAAGTCAGCTTTGGGATAGAAATATTATCCAGATTGCTCTTGCTTCGATTGTTGGCGTAAGTGCTCTTACGGGCTTCGCTATCAGGAAGAGAAAGAAAGCAAAGAAGGCTTAAGCTTGTAAGCCGCATTTGAAAATGCAATTATTCGTTTCACATAGCATTTCTCAGGAAGAATCCTCGGTTAACGCCGAGGATTCTTTCGTTTTGGAAAGCATTTCGGAATCAGATGAAAATGCTTCTCAAAAACTGACACTTTGGCACAAGAAAAAGGCGGAAACGGATACGTATTTTTGGTAACAATGTCTCTTTTCTTTTTTCACTCGTAGCAGTAAAATTTTTGGCGGTGCGCGTAGGCGGGAGAGCTCGCCATACACACAAACTATTCTAAAATTAGAGGAGAGTTGAGATGAAGACATTTCAGCCTAAAATCTTAACGGCACTGAAGGGCTATAACGCAAAGAAGTTTTCCAGCGATTTGGTTGCCGGTATTATTGTTGCAATTATTGCATTGCCTCTTTCCATTGCACTTGCAATTGCATCCGGTGTTAACCCGGAGCAAGGTCTTTATACCGCAATTGTCGGTGGCTTTGTCATTGCACTTCTCGGTGGTAGCCGTGTTAATATTTCCGGTCCGACTGCCGCATTTGCAACCATCGTTGCAGGTATCTATGCGACTTATGAGATGGGTGGTCTTGTTGTTGCCACCATCATGGCAGGTTTGATTTTGATTATTATGGGTATCTGTCGTCTCGGTGCCCTCATTAAGTACATTCCTTACACGATTACGACCGGTTTTACATCCGGTATCGCGATTACGATCGTCATCGGTCAGTTGAAGGACTGGTTCGGTCTTTCTTATCCGACCGGCACGAAGAATGTGGAAACCATTGAGAAGGTGGAAAATGTGGTTCGCAATTTCTCGACTGTGAACTGGACCGCATTTGCTGTTGGTGCAGTCGCACTTGCCATTCTCATTGTATGGCCGTATATCAGCAAGAAGATTCCGGGTTCCTTGATCGTTGTTATTCTCGGCGCTTTGGTTGTTAAGTTTGCAAAGCTTGAGGTGAATACCATCGGTGATCTCTATCAGATTACCAGAGGACTTCCGAAGTTCTCCGCACCAAGCATTTCGTTTTCAATGGTGAAGGAGTTGCTTCCGAGCGCATTTACCATCGCGATTCTGGCAGCAATTGAGTCCCTGCTTTCCTGTGTCGTATCGGATGGTATGGTTGGTTCCCACCATAATTCCAATACCGAGTTGATTGCGCAGGGCTGTGGTAACATTGCAAGCGCACTGTTTGGCGGTATTCCGGCTACCGGTGCAATCGCAAGAACCGCTGCGAACGTTAAGAACGGTGGACGTACTCCGGTTGCAGGTATTGTTCATGCAGTAACCCTGCTTCTTGTCATGGTTGCTTTGATGCCTTATGCAGCCTTGATTCCGATGCCGGTTATTGCAGCCATTTTGATTATGGTTGCTTACAATATGAGTGAGTGGAGACACTTCCTCGATATCTGTAAGACGGCTCCGAAGAGCGACATTCTGGTCCTCATCGCAACCTTCGTACTTACCGTTTCCTTTGACCTTGTTGTGGCAATCGAAGCAGGCCTTGTAATGGCAGCCTTCCTCTTCATGAAGCGTATGGCTGACGTTACCGAGGTTCGTAAGTGGACCTACGTTGCAGAAGATGACAATGCCATCGGTCAGGACGAGCTCCATGGCCTTAAGGCAGTTCCGAAGGGCGTTATCGTTTACGAGGTAAATGGTCCGATGTTCTTCGCTGCAGCCGATAAGTTTATTGAGATTCCGATTTCGGATAACGATAAGGTTGTCATTATCCGTATGCGTAACGTTCCGGCTATGGATACAACCGCTATGAGAAACCTTACCAATGCTTACAAGGCATGTGAGAAGAAGGGCATTGCCATGATTCTTTCCCATGTCAATGAGCAGCCGATGACGGCAATGAAGAAAGCAGGCTTCTACGACATGGTAGGAGAAGAGTTCTTCTGTGCGAACATCGACGAGAGCTTGGAGAAGGCAAAGAGTCTGGTAGAAGCAAAGTAATTTGTTAGGGAAATGCAGCATTTCCCTTTATGTGCGCGATAATATGAGGAAAAAACATGAAATTTGATGTCCGTGACTGGAAAAGAACCCTTTTGGTTATTGTTTCCGTCTGTCTGATGGGTTTCAACCTGTCGTTTATGAACCGAACCGGCTGGGGTCTTGACCCGTGCTCCTGTATGAATATGGGTATCTCCGGAAAACTTGGTTGGATGTTTGGAAACTGGCAGGCATTATTCAACAGTTTTCTGCTGGTCTTTGTATTTATTTTCAGTCGAAAACTGATTGGTATCGGTACGTTTGCCAATATGTTTTTGGTAGGATACTGTGTCGATTTCTTTACCTGGCTTGAGAATAAGCTGATTCCAAATGTTCCTTGGGATAAGCTAAGTGTGAAGATTGCGGTTGGTATGCCTGCGCTTGCGTTTTTCATTATCGTTTGCAGTACTTACATGGCCTGCGATATGGGAACGGCACCTTACGATGCATTGTCTCAGATGCTTCACGACAAAATCACCGGAAACGGAAAACGTAAGATTTCCTTTAAGGTGACGAGAACCGCTTGGGACCTGTCCGCAACGCTGATCGGATTTATCCTTGGTGGTAAGCCGGGTATCATTACCGTTCTAATGTCTCTGTTCCTGGGTACTGTAATTAACTGGATGAACTCTGTTATGATTCGAATCGGACTTGTAAAAGCACCGACAACCGAGGTGACGGAAAATGCGGCCGAAGCTGCTTCTTCCGAAACAACAGAATCCGTTGCGGTAGCCGAAGAGGTCATTACTGAGAACGAATAAGTATCACGTATCGGGAATTTTTAAGAAAACATAGAAAAGATTGAAAAGAGGACCTTCTGGTCCTTTTTTCGTACACAAAAATTTGTTATAATAGTTCTAATCTTGATTACAGAGGGGAAGATATGAAGATTATTCATTGTGGGGACATCCATTTGGATTCCAAGTTAACATCGAACTTTACCAAAGAAGTCGCACAGAAACGAAGAGAGGAGCTTCGTGCGACCTTTTTTCGTATGATTCAGTATGCCGTTAACCATCAGGTGGAAGCAGTTTTAATCTGTGGTGATTTGTTTGATTCGGATCGTGTTACAAAAGAAACGCGGGAGATGGTGACAGATGCCATTCGTAATACACCGGAAATCAGTTATTTTTATGTACGTGGCAACCATGACAGAAGTGATGTACTGATGCAGGAGACGCTTCCGAATCTGCATGTATTTGGGGAACGGCCGGAGTGTTACCGGGTTGGAATGGTGAACATTCTCGGCATGGAACTATCGAAAACGAACAAAGAGCTGTTAGCAAATATGCAGATTCCGAATGCCCACGAGGTGAACATTGTTATGCTTCACGGTATGGCAACGTATTACGGTGATGATTCGGAGGAGAGCATTTGCCTTCGAGATTTGAAAAATAAGAGCATTGAATATCTTGCGCTTGGACATATTCACTCCTATGAAGAAAAAGCGCTGGATTCGGCCGGAGTGTACTGCTATTGCGGATGTCTGGAGCCGCGTGGCTTTGATGAACCCGGCGAAAAGGGTTTTGTGCTTTTGGATATCGATGAAGATGCACGTCATAGATCCAGAGAATTCATTCCGTTCTCCACTCGAACGCTCTATGAAGTGTCTGTGGATGTGACGGACTGCTACACGAACGTTGACATGCTTCATCGTATTATGGGGGTACTGAAGGGGCAGATGATCGAGCCGAGGAATATGGTTTTCATTCGCTTAACCGGAGATATTTCGGTAACGGCCGATATCTCGACCACATTTTTGGAAAGCCAGCTTTCCGAGATGTTCTTTGCTGTGAAGGTAGAGGATGCGACGGAATACAAAGTGGAGGTTGAGGACTTTAAAGGGGACCTTTCGCTACGTGGAGACTTTGTTCGGTTGGTTTTAGCAGAGGAAAGTCTGTCCGAGGAAGAACGTGCAGCGATTGTACGGTACGGATTACAGGCGCTTTCGGGGGAGGAGATTCGATGAAAATATTAAGCTGTACCGTGCATGGGTTTGGAAAACTACGGGAATATCGAACCGCATTTGGCGAGGGAGAGAATGAACTGATTCGTGAAAACGGGTTCGGTAAATCAACGCTTGCCGCATTTTTCTGCGCGATGTTTTACGGACTTAGCGGCGACAAGGCAAGAAAAGACTATGCTTCACAGGAGAGAAGACGCTATAAACCGTGGGATGGAGGAATCTTTGGCGGAGAAATCTGTTTTTCGGTCGGCGATAAAAAATACCGACTGAACCGAAGCTTTGGTGAAAAGGCAGCACAGGACACCTTTGATCTTCGGGAGATGTTATCGAATCTGCCATCTTCGGATTACACGGAGAATATCGGGTTGGAGATGTTTGGAATGGACCGGACTTCCTTTCGCAATACCGTCTTTTTCGGGCAGGAGGAGCATGTCGAGGAAATGACTGACGATATGTATCGTTTGCTTGGAAATGACGAAGCCTCCGACGGCGGAAAACTGCAAGCCTCTGAGATTCTGAAAACGGAAATTAATGGTTTGTCTCCAAAACGGGCAACCGGAAAGGTGTGCCAGCTTCGGGAGCGTATGCAGGAGATTATGGCAGAACGAAAGAATGAAGCAGAACTACGTTCCGAACGTGACGACAAGCAGGAGACGATTGGAAAGAAGCGGAAACGTGTTGATGAAATCGATGCCCAAAAGGCGGAAGGAAACGAGCAGCTAAATGCCCTCCTTGCCCTTGTTCGCAATGCAGGCGAAGGTTCGGTTCGGATGGAACGCCTGAAACGTCTTCGTGAGAAGGAGGATGCCTACGATGATGCGTTAGACGCATTTCCGGGAGAAGTTTTCACGGAAACGGAGATGGATGCATATTCCAAAGAGGGAGGGCGTCTTTTATATGCAAAGGAAGAACTTTCGAAGCTTACTTTAAGCGAGGAAGAGGAGCGATTGATTTCCTCGGATTCTGAACGGAAGCATGCCCTCGCTAAGGCAAAGCAAATCAAGTACATGCTTCTTGGTATCGGCGGCTTTTTTGGGATTCTTCTGTGCGGGCTTGCATGGACTTTTAACTATTGGTTTACCTCAGAACATTGGATTCCGTTTATGCTTGGATGCGTAGCAATTATATTGCTGTTGGTTGTCATTAATATTGGAATTAAGAAGAACAAGAAGCGAATCATCGAGCTTTCCAATGATAACGGAAGCCTGTTTGATAAAAAAGCAAAGTACGAGGAGCTAAAGGACCGTGTAAACCGCTCCGAGCAGGACCTTCGAAAGAGACTTACGGAGCGTGGAATTGTTCTTAATGAAGACACGTGTGCCGATATTCAAAATTTGCAGCTTTTGTGGAATCGGGTAACCCGGTCGAAAGCAGAGATGGAAAAGGAGCTAAATGCCTACACGAACGCATATCAGGTGGATCCATCGCAGGAAACAGAGCAGAGCATTTTGGAATATATGAAATCCGTGGAGGAGGCCAATCGTAAGATTAGCGACCTGCAGGAGAGGATGTCTTCGCTGGATGATGAGAAGTCGGCACTCTCGAAGGAAATTTCCGACCTGGAAATTGGTGTAAGAAACCTGAATCAGCGCTTAGAGGAACTGGATGGACTTCGCGAGGAAGGGCTTCGGCTTGAAACCGAGTGCGAAGAACTGACGAAGCGATATCACCTACTGGTGAAGACACAGGAACTGATCGAGCGCGCGGCGCATGAGCGAATGCTTCGGTACACAAAGCCGATTATGGAGCATTTTCAGAAGTATTATCTGGCGATTACCGAGAACACTCGTGAGTTTCATATGGATGCAAATGCGAAGCTCACCGTTGTCGAGCAGGGGAAACAGAGAGAACTCGCTACCCAAAGCTCGGGATATCGGGACCTGATTTTATTCGCGAAGCGTCTCGCATTTGCCGACACGATGTTTCCGGCGGAAAAGCCGTTTTTGATCTTAGACGATCCGTTTGTGAATCTCGACGAAAAGCATATGGAAGCGGCAAAGAAACTGCTTTCCGTATTGTCGGAGCAGTACCAGGTGTTTTATTTTTCGGCGAGAAGTTAGGATAGGAGTTTTATGAAGTATCAGTATTTGCTGCTTGATTTTGACAATACGCTTGTAGACTTTGATGAGACGGAAAAACGTGCACTGACACAGGCCGTAAAAGACTGTCTTGGGATTGAAATTACCGAGGAGGAGCGTCTTTCCTATCATCGAATTAACGATATGTACTGGAAGGCGTTAGAGCGTCGGGAGATTCAAAAGGACCGGTTGAAAAGCTTACGGTTTCGCGATTTCCTGGTTGTGCTCAATAAGAACCGCGAGGGGTTACCGCTCATTTCCCCAGAGGAGCTAAATGCCCGCTATGTCCACTACCTTAGCACCATCGTGGTCGAGTTTCCTGAGGCGACCGAGGTGTGCAGGAGGCTTTCCGAGCATTTTCAATTGTTTATTATAACAAACGGCGCAACTGAGGTGCAGGAGGGTCGAATGGCCGGCTGCGGT
>DCGJ01000065.1:9607-9806 GCA_002315495.1 Lachnoclostridium sp. UBA1781
GGACCCAAGGTTTATGGAGGATATTATCGCATTTACCGGAGATTCCGAACGAAGCCAATACCTGGTGATTGGAGACAGCCCGACGTCGGACATGAAATTTGCGGAAAATGCGGGACTTGATGCCTGCTTGATCAAAACCAATAACAAGGTGAAAGCGCAGGGAAGATGGCAATACGAGATTTCCGACATCAGTGAGCTT
>DCGJ01000065.1:9825-10176 GCA_002315495.1 Lachnoclostridium sp. UBA1781
TAAAGTGCATAAGAATCCATGAAAAAAGAGCAAATTTCGGTTTGTTCTTTTTTTATAGTAAAATTGTATAGGATAATTGTAATAAATAGAAAATGCGACTTCCCTAATTATAAAAAAAGTATCAAATTTTTGCGATAAGGGGGTAGAGCCCTTGACGGAGCATTTAGTTTCGTTATAATCAAAGTAATGCGGAAAGCCGCGTAAATTTTCTTGAGGAAAGGAAAATACAATTCATGCAGTACGGTTATTTCAATGAGAAAGACAAAGAGTATATCATTACTCGTCCTGACACCCCATCCGCTTGGGCTAACTATCTTGGCTCTCCGGAGTACGGTGCAATCATTTCCAACA
>DCGJ01000117.1:0-120 GCA_002315495.1 Lachnoclostridium sp. UBA1781
TGCCCTGTGCCATCAAAGCACCGATGGACTTGGAAATTTTATTTCTTTCGTTACGCAAATTATCAGCTTCCTGTTTTGCGGCACGATTCTTCTTGTCAAGCTCAATCACTTCATCAACAA
>DCGJ01000117.1:163-11049 GCA_002315495.1 Lachnoclostridium sp. UBA1781
TCTTCTTAATATTTTCTTTTACAAGATCCGGATTCTCACGTACAAACTTTAAATCTAACATAGTAATCTCTCCTACAAAAAATAGACTATGACTATTGTACTACATCATTTTGAAAATACAAGAAAAAATTTCATCGAAAATGATTGAAACCGACCAATAGATATAGTATAATGCAAAAAGTAAATATAAATTACTCGCAATTAAGAAATGAGGGAATTATTCCATGGGCTTTTGGGGTTTATTTGTAGTTTTATTTTGTTTTGGCGGAATCAAGAATTTGGTACGCAAGGTTCAGAAGGGTGGCCCTGCCGAACTGTTTACAAGTCCATTATTTATCTTTTTGGTTTCTATATGTTCCGGTTTTAGTCTTACCTTTCCGGCCATTGTTCTGGCCATCATATTCAGCAACCAAAAGAAAAAAGGCAGAACGGTTGTCCGTAAGCAGACGAACACAGTGAATCCTTTGCCTTATCAGTATAGTCAGACTGCATATCAACAAAGCGCTCCGGTTTATCCGCAGCAAAAATATGCACAGCCGCAGATGCAACAGCAGAGAACGGTATCTCCTACCGCATTTGGCTTACCTTCCTCTCCTAGAAAGAGAAAGAAAATCGTTCAGAAGTTCAACAAACTATATTCGTTGAATCTTTCCGATCGTGAGATTGAGAATATTGTTGGCGGTTCCTTTATGGATGCCCAGTGGGCTCGCGAGGTTTGCTATATGAATCAGGAATTTCCTACGATTCATTCCTGGTACGCAACCTCGAACCCTTGGTTAAAGGCTTATTTATCCGCATTTAATGACATGAATATCAATCCGGATTTTGTAACCCAGGAGAAGATTGCTCACGATTCTTTCGAGCTTATCTTCGATGATATGTTGAAGGATCCTAAGATTACCGTTCAGCAGGCAATTNNNCCAATTCGTGATATTAACTTTAAGTATCTGACCAATTTTGACGAGGCAACCTTTAGCCTTGCCCTTAGATATATGGAAAGTAAGGGCAAAACCTACAAGCTGAATTACTCTCCGGTTGTGAATTCCCGTGAGGAGATTGACAATCTGCTTGATAAGTACTCACAAACCAATCAGGGTACTCCGTCACATTAAAAAAAATGCTTCCCATCTCGGGAAGCATTTTTCTATTGTCTCCTTACAACATCCGAAAACGGAATCGTTCCACCAAACAGATCCAAAGCCGAACCAATCGTAAAATCCACATGGCCGTTTCCAAGTGTTTCAATCATATCCAGGTCCTCCATGGAATGAATTCCGCCGGCATAAGTCACCGGTCGTGAAGTAAAAGCTCCTAGCATCTCAACAATCTCTCTGGAAACTCCGCTCTGCTTTCCTTCCACATCCACGGCATGAATCAAAAACTCGTCACAATACTGAGCCAAATGCTCCATAAGCTCCACACTCACCTTTTCCTCGGTAAATGTCTGCCACCGGTCCGTCACCACATAAAAGCCGTCCTCTTTCCTGCGACAACTAAGGTCCAGCACAATATGTTCAGCCCCTACTGCATTCACCAGCTTTTCCAACCGATCATATTTTATTTTGCCATCCGCAAAAACATAGCTGGTTACGATCACATGACTTGCGCCGGCCGCCAAAAACTCTGCAGCATTGCCAGCATGAATTCCACCGCCAATTTGCAGCATCCCGGGAGTTGCAGAAAGAGCTTTTACTGCCTCCGCCTTCGTCTGCTCATAGAAAGGGCTGTCAACGCTGTTTAGAAGGATTACGTGGCCGCCATGGAGTCCATTTTCCTCATATAACTTAGCAAAATGCTCTGCCCCCATCTCGGAAACAAAATTTTCTGCGGCATAGTCCCCTTCATCTCTCAGGCTTCCACCGACTATCTGCTTCACTTTTCCATTATGTATATCAATACATGGACGAAATCTCATAACCATCCTCCTACGGCTACATCAAATCCGGATTATTTATTTATGATACGGCTCATGATTCAGAATCCGATAACTGCGATAAATCTGTTCCAGCAAAATGACTCTCATCAACTGATGCGGAAAGGTCATTTTCGAAAAGCTCAATTTATAATCCGCACGGGACAACACCTCCGATGAGAGCCCCAGGGAACCTCCGATAATAAACTGAATGGTTCCGTTACCATCCACACCAATCTTACTTATTTTCTCGGATAATTCGACGGAATCCAACGCTTTTCCCTGAATATCCAGACAGATTACATAAGCATCCTGTTTCACATTCTGTAAGATTCGCGTGCCCTCGACACGTTTTATCTCCGTCTCAATAGCTTCCGAAGCCTTGTCGGGTGTCTTCTCATCCGCAACTTCAAAGATGGAAATTTTACAATATCGACTAAGTCGTTTTGTATATTCCGAAATTGCATCCAGCCAGTATTTTTCTTTGATTTTACCCACACATAAAATCTGAATATTCATGTCAAACCATTCCTTGTTTAGTTTCCGATTATTTAATATAGCCTTGACAATCTAAACACATTTCCGACACAATTCAAAGGTATACTAACAATCGAAAGTGATGAAACACTTTCTACTCCCACCCTATTATACGCAATTGTATAACCAAGAAAAAGCGAGCATCCCCCTGCTCGCTTTTTCACGTTTAAGGACACTAATTTTCTTCTGTTTTCGGACTAATTACACGGACCGATTGTATGCGATATTCCCTGCAGGACAACAATACGAACGAATAACCGTTATAGTTCAATTCCCCTGTTTCTCCATCCTCCGGAATATGTCCAAGAAGCTTTAACAATAACCCATTTACCGTGTCAAAGTTCTCCCAGTCTTCTTCCTCATACTTGATTGGAACCAATTCCTTCAATTCTTCCAGAGTCATCGAACCGTCCACAATCAGATCTTCGCCGGACTTCTTTGCCTCCGCTTCCTCCGGATCATATTCATCCTGAATATCCCCGACCAGCTCCTCAAGAATATCCTCCATCGTGACGATTCCGGCATTTTGTCCATATTCATCGACCACAATTGCCATCTGTAATTTTTTCGTTCTCATTCGTTGAAATAAAGAATCAAGAGGTAATGTCTCCGGCACATATAACGCTTCTCTTGCCACCTCTCGAAGAGACCTCTGACTGTCCTCCATATACGCAAGCATGACATCCTTTAAGTACAATATGCCCAATATATTATCCAAATTATCTTCATATAACGGATAACGGGTATTGTTTCCATGAAGCATGTGCATCAAGCATTCTTTCAAAGATTCCTGTACGGAAACGCCATCCACCAATGCTCGATTTGTCATGATATCACCAGCATTGGAGTCCGCCCATTCAATGACGTTATTAATCATCTCCGCCTCTTCTTCATCAAGTGCGCCCTGCTCCTTATACTCGTCAATCATTGACATGATTTCTTCATCTTTATTGTCTTGTTTTTTATGAAATAAGCTCAAAATATTCCCTCCGGAATCATCCTTTCGATTCCTATAAAAATGCTTTATATTTTTCCGGTCGTACCAGATTTACAAGCGAATCCAGCAGGTCTCCTGCCGACATTGCCGTTTCCGACATTCGATTTCTTGCGTCATCTCCACATAAGCCGTGAAGATAGACTCCATAGACTGCAGCATCATACGGCTCTAAAACCGCAGAAAATGCTCCAATAATTCCGGCCAGCACATCCCCCGAACCACCGGTTGCCATTCCGTTATTCCCGGTCTGGTTTAGATATAGTCTTCCCTGCCCTGCGACAAAGGAGACGGCATCCTTTAACACCCATATCCCTTTTTGCTCACGAAAGATGGGAAGCCACTCTTGAAAATGCTCCTTGAGTTCCTGCATGGACACTCCGAGAAGTCTTGCCAGCTCCAATTTATGCGGCGTAAAAATTGCTTTTTCTCCGGTGAGTTCGGAAATGGCAGTAAGCCGTTCTCTCACGCGCTCCGAAATCTCTTCCCGATTCGAAACCGGTACCATATCAGCCAGGACATTCAATGCATCCGCATCGAATACGGTTGTCTTTTTTAACGCACATACAGCCTCTACAAGCCCTTTTGTATCTTCTTTGCGGCCAAGTCCCGGTCCGATTACAATCGGTTCGTATTTTGCCAATAAGGTGCTAACATTATCAAGTGTAAGATCCGAACGGGTAATGGCTTCACATACGGTTGTCCGAACCACAGAAAGTACCGATTCTTCCGAGAACAGGGTTACGATTCCTGCCCCACTACGATAGCACGCTTTCACCACCATTGTAGCTGCACCCGGCATTTGCGCTGAACCCGCAAGGATTGCAATCTTTCCAAAGCTTCCCTTATTCGTGTCTGCATCTCGCAACGGAACAAGGTTTTGTTTCGAAACGCTTCGCGTCTCCATATAGTCGTTTTTATCCAGCTGAAATGTTTTCGGCAAACCAATCTCAGCAATTAGGACATTGCCCGCATGCATCTTACCGGGATATAAGAACATTCCCGGCTTTCCATATCCAAAGGTTACCGTCTCGTGTGCACTCACCGCAATTCCAAGTTCCGAACCGCTGTCCGCACAGATACCGCTCGGAATATCTACCGAAACAATTTCCGCGTCGGAACCATTCATGATTGAAATCACTTCTGCGATTTCACCCTCAATCGGACGATTAAGTCCGATCCCAAAGATGGCATCCACAAGCAAATCATATGTACCAAGTAAGTTCTTAGCCTCTGCAAAGCTTTCGTATACGGTACCTTCGGAAAATGCTCCCAGAAGTTTTCGCTGATAGCAAAACTCCTCGCATTCCTTCCCGATAGGAAGAATGAACACATCCGCTTTTCTACCCATCTCGCGAAGGATTCTAGTAGCAGCAAGTCCATCAGCACCATTTTTCCCACGACCACATACGACGGCAATTCGTTTTATGTCCGCCGGAAGCGCCTGTACCACGGCAAATGCGGCCCGTTCCATGAGCGTAACCGAAGCAATGCCATATTCCCTCATATTCTCCTCTTCGTAGCGTTTCATGCCCTCTGAGGTCAACAGATATTCCATGTTCAATATAATCTCCTATTCTTCATCCTTCAGCTTGTAGGATAAAGTCAATAAACTCTCCGTCAAATGAACATTTTCCACATGAACCCCCTTCGGAACCGTAAGATCCGTCGAGGAGAAATTCCAGATTCCCTGAATTCCATTCTCACAAAGCACTTTTGCCACTTCCTTTGCATGATTGCTTGGGATACAAAGTACTGCAATATCCACGTGATGCTCCCTTAGAAACCTCGGAAGATCTTCCATCGAAAGAACCGAAAGTTCATTCACACGTTTTCCAATGACCTCGGGGTTGTTGTCAAAGATTCCCTGAAGAAGGAAGCCTCTATGGTAAAAATTCTTATGATTACACAAAGCATGGCCTAAGTTACCATAGCCGATGATAATCATGGTATGCACACGGTCTAGTCCAAGGATTCGTCCGATTTCCACATACAAAAACTGCACATTATATCCATATCCCTGCTGTCCGAATTCGCCAAACAGACTGAAATCCGACCGAACCTGTGATGGTGTAGAGCCGATAATATCCGCGAATTCGTTCGAGGAAATGCGGTCCACCCCTTTATTCATCAGATCCGAAAGGATTCTGTAGTATCTCGGCATGCGACGAATAACAGCCTGACTAATGATTTTTTTCTCCGAATTGTGATCCACCGAATCGTCCCCCCTTCGTATAATAGAATTATACACAACTGTTGATAAAAGTCAATTTTCCGATTATAATGGTAACGTTCGCAAGACGCGAATGTCATAGCATAAGGAGTAATGAAATTATGATTTTAACTGTGAATAAAATATCCCTTGCCTTCGGTGAAAAAGAAGTGCTCCGTGATATCACATTTACGATAAATGAGTATGAAAAAGCCGCCATCATCGGAATCAACGGTGCCGGAAAGTCTACTCTTCTAAAAATTATCATGGGCGAACTTCAAGCCGATGCCGGTGATATTATTTTAGCGAAGGGGGCAAAGGTCGGGTATCTCGCGCAGCACCAGGATCTGAATGGGACGAGGAGCATTTACAATGAGATTTTATCGATCAAACAAAACCTGATTTCTTTGGAAGAGCGGATGCGAAATCTGGAGATTTCCATGAAGCATGCAGAGGGCGACAAGCTCACCGAATTATGTGATGAATACACAAAGGTAACGCATGCATTTGAATCGGAAAACGGATACGCCTATCGAAGTCAGGTGGTCGGAGTCTTAAAGGGCTTGGGCTTTACCGAAGAGGAATTTGAAAAGCCGATTTCCGTTCTCTCCGGTGGTGAACGTACCCGTGTTGCACTGGCCAAGCTTTTGGTAACCCCGTACGATTTGATTCTGCTCGATGAGCCAACGAACCACCTGGATATGAGTTCGATTCAGTGGTTGGAAACCTTTTTACAGAATTATAAAGGTGCCGTTTTGGTCGTTTCCCACGATCGTTACTTTATGAATAAAATTGCATCCAAAATCGTTGAGATTGAGAACACAAAATCCCTCTCCTTCTCCGGTAATTACGAGCAGTATGCAGAGAAAAAAGCACTTGTGCGTGAAGCCGAACGAAAGGCCTATCTGAATCAGCAGGCGGAAATCAAGCACCAGGAGGAGGTTATCGCAAAGCTCAAATCGTTCAATCGCGAAAAGTCCATAAAGCGTGCGGAATCCCGCGAAAAGGCTTTAGATAAAGTGGAACGGTTGGAAAAGCCAATGGAGGTTCGCGATTCCATGCGGTTGGAATTTCATCCAAATGTGGTAAGCGGAAACGATGTTCTTATGATTGAAGACCTGCGAAAAGGATTTGCAAGCGAACCACTCTTCTCGAATCTCAATTGTACGATTCATCGTGGAGAGCACGTTGCCATTATTGGAGATAACGGTGCCGGAAAGACAACCCTTCTCAAGATTATTCGTGGTCTTCTTCCTGCAGACAGCGGACTTGTACGTGAAGGTGCAAAGGTATATCAGGGGTATTATGACCAGGAGCAACAGGGGTTTGATCCGGAAAAAACCGTATTTGACGAATTGCATGATGCTTACCCGGATATGACCAATACCCAGGTTCGTAATACACTGGCTGCATTCCTATTTACAGGAGATGAAGTCTTTCAGCAGATTAAGTCCTTAAGTGGTGGCGAGCGCGGACGTTTATCCCTTGCAAAGCTTCTACTCTCCAATGCGAATTTTCTGATTCTTGATGAGCCTACGAACCATTTGGACATTCGTAGCAAGGAGATTTTGGAAGAAGCACTGAGGAGCTACACCGGTACTCTTCTGTATGTTTCTCATGACCGTTACTTCATAAACCGAACCGCAACCAGAATCCTGAACCTTACCAGAAATCGTTTCATTGATTACGATGGTAATTATGATTACTATCTGGAGAAAAAAGACACGATGGAGCAGGTCGTATTCGGTGAAGAAAAGGCCGTCGAAAAGGTTGAGGTCATTACCGAGAACAAACTGGATTGGCAGGCAAAAAAAGAGGCCCAGGCCAATAAAAGAAAGTTGGAAAACCGAATCCAGAAAATCGAAGAACAGATTGCAAAGCTCGAGTCTGAAATCGCAGATATTGATGCGAAAATGCTCCTTCCCGAGATCTGTACCAATTCTTTTGAGCTTGGGAAGTTAGCGGCTGAAAAAGATGAAAAAGATACAAAACTGATGGAACTGATGGAGGAATGGGAAGAACTCTCCTCTGAGGAATAATAAAAAAGGCGCCGAAGCGCCTTTTTTAATTATTCTGATCGACCAAATTATGGTCCATAATATTACCGATTGCATTACTGATGTGGTCATGCGCAAGTCGTTCTGCAGTATCTCCGTCATGATTCACAATCGCGTCCAAAATTGCGGAATGCTCACTGTTCGAATTCATCGCACGGGACGGATCCGCAAGTGTAACTTTACGGATACTGTGTACATACTGATGATAATCACGAAGCAAATGTCCCAAAATTTTGCTTCCGCAGGACTGATACATCAGCTCGTGGAATCTGCTATCCATCTCAACCACCTGATCATAGTTCTGCTTCTTTGTATGAAACTCGGAAAGATAGATGGCCTCTTCCATCTTCTCCAACTGCTCCTTGGTTACATTCTCACATGCCCAACGAGCGCACAAACCCTCCAAATAGGAACGAATCATATAAATATCATGAATATCTTTATTGCTGATACCTGCAACAAATGCACCCTTATTCGGAATAATCTTAACCAATCCCTCAAGCTCAAGCTGACGAAGTGCCTCACGCACGGGAGTACGACTTACACCCAATTCCTGCCCGATTGCAATCTCCTTTAACTCTTCATCCTCAACATATTTGCCGGATAAAATATTCTCACGAATCTTTGCAAATACCATTCCACGAAGAGAATACTTGTCTGGATTGTCTCCGCCAAATGCCTTTTCCTCAATTGCCATAACAGCCTCCCATAATGTATACAATGTATCAATTCATCCCTCATCGCTAACCTGTATTATTGTATACAACACCAATAAAAAAGTCAATCATTATTTAAAGTCAAAGAAAAAAAGCCGCCCATCGGCAGCTTCTTTCCTGATGTGATTGTGTGTATGTGAAATGAAATAATGTCTAACGGGCTAAGACGCCTCTCAGCCCTCCTCTTTAATATTACCCACAGGGATGTACCATTTCCACAAAATTGTCTTCAAATATTAGTTGTATTCTATCATTTTACAAATGCTTTTGCTTGTGATATAATCACTAATAATAGGACAATATTCACTTGTCTTCACATTATTTGTCTTTGAATCACGAAAATAATGAATAATATCCACTCGAGGTGATAATTTTGAAAATAATGGACTTGCGTGAAATCAAAAAACGTGGATACGACGAATTCCCGATGGAATACTATTATATCGAACCTACGGATTCGAGATATTCCATGACTCATCACTGGCATGAAGAATTGGAAATCATCCATGTACTTGACGGAACACTCAAATTGTCCTTAGATGATAACGGAATCACTGTTTATAAGGACGACTACCTCTTTATTAATGGGGGTACTCTTCACGGCGGAATCACGGACAATTGTATCTATGAAGTTATCGTTTTTGATTTTGCATATTTCTTCCGTGGTATGCCGGCATTTAGCAAACAGCTTGCACCTTTATTTCACCAGGAGGTTCGATTCCCAAATCAACTTCCGGCAGAGGATATTTCAGCAAGAAAAATGCTGGCCCAGATATTTAAGGCAATGCAAAGCAAAGAACCGAACTACGAGTATCGTTCCCTGGGTTTCCTAATACTGCTTACCGGTTATTTTCTTGATCACAAGTATTACGAGCCCGTGGAAAATAAAAATGCACGTGAACAGCGTATAAAGAGCATCAAGGTTGTATTGGATTATATCGAACATAATTATGCAGACCCAATCTCATTAGAAGAACTCAGTGCTCTCGCCGGTATGTCTCCGAAATATTTCTGTCGTTTCTTTAAGGAAATGACCTTTAAAACGCCAATTGATTATGTCAACTACTATCGTATCGAGGTGGCATCAGAGAAACTGAAAGATCCGAATACCTCCGTGACGGATGTCGCATTTTCCTGTGGTTTCAACGACCTCAACTATTTTATTCGGTGTTTTAAGAAGTACAAAGAGATATCCCCGAAGCAATACATGCTTCGCCTTCAGAAAAATCATCCATAATCGTTGCATTCTTCTGCTAAACTTCATATAATAAACGAAAACAAGAAAGGATGATTACTTATGGAACCTATTGCAAGTTTTACCGTTGATCATACAAAGCTACTTCCGGGTGTATATGTTTCCCGAAAAGATAAAGTCGGCACCGATGCCGTTGTTACTACCTTTGATTTACGTATGACACAACCGAACGAAGAACCGGTTATGAATACCGCAGAGGTGCACACCTTGGAGCATCTCGGAGCAACCTTCCTTCGTAATCACGAAAGCTGGGGCGATAAGATTATTTACTTCGGACCGATGGGATGTCGAACCGGCTTCTATCTTCTGCTTGCAGGTGATTATGAATCAAAGGATGTCATTGAGCTTCTTGTCGAAATGTTCGACTTCTGTGCAACCTACGACGGACCGGTATTTGGCGCTGATCAAAAGAGCTGCGGAAATTATCTCGACATGAACCATCCGATGGCAAGATATCTTGCAAAGAAATATCTTGGAGTTCTACAAAATATAACCGATGACAGAATGAATTATCAGTAACAAAAAGGAGGAGGCATTTGAGGTGCCCCCTCCTTTGTCATTCTTCATAATAGCAAGTATTCTATTTCTACTGTTCAACAAAAGATGAAATACTAGTCCAAACCAGGTTATTATCAATTAAATCGTTATGAGACAGTCCACTAATTGTTATTAATTCAGCTTTTTGGTTTAACTGTTCTTTAAATTCTATTGCCATTGAATAGGGTATTACCTCATCCGTATCTGAAGCAATAATCAATACATTAGCTTCCATGGTACTACAATAATCTATACTTGGAAAATCATATTTAACCAAATTCTTAAATGGTCCGTAGAAAACTGGCAGATGAGAATTAAATACGGCAGTCATATTTTTATACGGTGCAATAAGAACGGATTTCATAAACTGAAATTTGGAGGTGACATAAGTAGCAACACCAGTTCCCAAACTATATCCGACGATACATATTTTTTCACTGCTCCATTTTTTTAATGAATATGTAATTGATGCTTCTGCCATATCATATATTGACGACTCAGAAATTTCCCCTTCACTATTTCCGTATTCCGGGTAATCAAAAACAAGAATGGAAGTCGTTGCTCGATTTTTAGATAATATATCCCGTAAAACATTTGCACTACACTCTCCGTTTCCACCAAAATATATAATCAACTTATCTGAGTTTGGATTCTTGTATAGCCATC
>DCGJ01000021.1:0-3446 GCA_002315495.1 Lachnoclostridium sp. UBA1781
GGAGTAAAAGCCGTGTTAGAGGGTATGGAGTGTGAAGTCCTTCGCCGTTATCCGGATTCCAATGTGACGCTGTTGGTGGATTCCCTTGCCGAGCTTTATAAGGTGAAGCCGGAGCAGGTATTCGTTGGCGTAGGAAGTGATGATGTCATTGGTATGTGCTTTCTGACTTTCTTTGCTTCCGATGAACCGATTTTGTTCCCAAATATCACATATTCCTTCTATGATGTGTGGGCGAATCTGTTTCGTATTCCATATACGCAGATTCCGCTCGATGAGAATCTTCGGATTCATAAGGAGGATTATCGTATTCCGAACGGTGGTATCGTGATTGCCAATCCAAATGCGCCAACCTCCATCGGGGAGAGCATTGAGTTCATTGAAGATATCGTGAAGCACAACCCGGATTCCATCGTCATTGTGGATGAGGCTTATGTTGATTTCGGTGGAGAAACAGCACTTCCGTTAGTTGAGAAATATCCGAATGTCATTGTCGTGCAGACATTTTCCAAATCCCGTTCCATGGCCGGCATGCGTATTGGATATGCCATTTCCAGCCCGGAACTGATTGGATACCTTAATGCGGTTAAACAGTCCTACAACTCGTATACGATGAATACAACCTCCATTATTGCGGGTGTAGAAGCGGTAAAGGATGTGGAGTATTGGAATACCTGCTGCAAGAAGGTCATGGACACGAGAGCGTGGTCCAAGAAGGCATTAGAGGAGCTTGGCTTTACCATGCCGGATTCGAAAACGAACTTCCTGTTTGCAAAGCACAGAAGCGTTTCGGCGGAGAGCATTTTCAAAGCACTTCGTGAACGGAATATCTTTGTTCGTTACTTCAACAAGCCGATCATTAACGAATATCTTCGTATTACCATTGGTACCGATAGCGAGATGCAGGAGTTAATGGACGCATTAAAGGAGATTCTTGGCGAGTAAAAGGAGCTTGGAATGAATAAGCAGAATTTTCAGAAAATGCTGGAGGAAACCATAGCGGGAGATGAGAGGGAACCGTCCCCAAAGCGTCTGCTGCTCCATGTGTGCTGTGCGCCGTGCTCCAGTTATTGCCTGGAATATCTGACACAGCATTATTCGATTACCACCTTCTTCTATAACCCGAATATCAGTCCCGAGAGCGAATACCAAAAGCGTGTGGCGGAGCTTACCAGATTTGTGTCGGAGCTTCCCGTAAAATACCCGGTAAGCCTTCTGGAAGGCAATTACGATCCGGAACGTTTTTATTCCGAGGTAAAGGGATTGGAAAAAGAACCGGAGAGAGGAAAACGGTGCGAGATTTGCTTTCGGATGCGATTAGAGGAAGCAGCAAGGGAAGCGAAGAAGGGTGGATTTGATTACTTTACGACAACACTCTCCATCTCGCCGTTAAAGGACGCGGAACTGTTAAACCATATCGGAGCAGAGATGGCAGAGAAGTACGGAGTCACTTATCTATTTTCCGATTTTAAGAAAAAAGGCGGCTATCTTCGCTCGATTTCGTTGTCGAAGGAATACGATTTGTACCGTCAGGATTACTGCGGGTGCATATTCTCGAAACGGGAAAGTGAGGAGCGTAAGGCAGCGCAAAGCGAAATGCATACAAATGAGTGATTTTTAAAAGGATGGAAACACCAAAACGGTGTGACCATCCTTTTTCTTACGTTGTCTGTTTATTTGTTCGGAATCAGTGCATGTAACACTTTTGCGGCGACATCTCCGGCCACCCTGCGGCCGCTTCCGGCACCTTCAAGGTATACGACAAAGGCGTATGGATAATCGTTGTCCGAAACGAATCCGGCAAACCAACAGTTGGAGAGACCGGTTTTCTGTTCCACCGTGCCTCATTTTGCACCGATAGTAACGGATGGAAAGCGTTCTGGATCATATACGGCGCTCGTGTTATAAATCATATATTCCGAAAGGGTGGCAGCGGTCTGCTTATTGATTAGCAAATCGGTGAAGGAAATCTGCTGCTTTAACAGTTCTTTCCCCTCCGTCGTTTTTACGGAAGAAAGAACGGTCGGCATTGCGGCCTGTCCGCCATTTGCAATGGCACCATAGTAAAGCATCAGTTCGCACGGATTCACCAGATCATGGAACAGACCGATTCCGGCGTAGCCAAGCTGATAATCGGAGATGGTTACGAGCTCAAAGGAACCCTTTGCGGTTTTTGTAAGCCCGGTGACGGAATAGGAGGTCATGAGACCGGCGGATTTCACGTACTTTTGTAATGTTGCACCACCGAGTTCCACGGCTATTTCTGCGAAAACACAATTACAGCTTTGAGCAAATGCTTCCGAAAGGGTAAGCGTTCCATGTGCCTTTGTGCAGCGTACGGTATTGCCTCCGATTTCCTCCGAGCCGTTGCAGGTAAAGGTGCGATTGGCGACATCGGGGAGCATCTCAAATGCGGCCTGAAGTGTAACGGCCTTCATGGTAGAGCCGGGTGTGAAACGGGACTGTAGAAATCGATTTAAGTAAACACCGGAGTAAGCGTTATTGGTTTCCAGGTCCTCCGGAACATTGACCGGGTCGTAGGATGGGGTTGATACCAGACACAGAATCTCTCCGGTTTTATAGTTGTAGACTGCGACCGTGCCGATCAGACCGTCCATTGCCTCGTAGGCGGTTTTACACGCATTTGCATCAATGGTAAGGGTAACGGTGTTACCGGCTTGCGTGACAGAGGCGGCACCTGTTGTTGCGGAATAAGTAACAAAGTATTCTGCGCAGGTCGACAGTACGGAGCTACCGATTTTTCCGTTGGAATCACCGACCACGTGAAGAGTGGCAGTCCGAAGAAGTCCATCCTCGTGATAGAGGCGAGTGCCATCCTTGACATACGATAAAACGATACCGTTTCGGTCCGTTATACTTCCGCTAAGGAGTTTTCCCTCAGAGGTATAGAGGTGTCGATTATACTTTTGCACATACCAGCTCTTTCCGTCGGTAATATACTGCGTCAGAAAGTATAGAAGACCGGCGCAGAAGAAACCGCATATGATCACGCAGATTAGTGCGCGGCGCTCAAGTTTCCTCATTCTTGGCACCTCCCTTCTTCATATCGTAGAAGACCGCATTTGCAAAGCTTGCACGCGGACGGGTATCGGTTGCCTTTAAAAATGCCAGAAGTCCCCAGGAAAGCATCATCGAGGAACCTCCGTTACTTACGAACGGGAAGGTAACTCCGGTTAACGGGAGAATGTCAACAGAGCCAAAAACATTCAGCGCTGTCTGAAATACCAGCATAGACGTTGCTGAGCAGGCCGCAATCGTATAGAAGCTGGAGCGTGCATAGGAGCAGCTACGGATCGCGTAGATGGCAAGTAAAATGATACACAGAACACAGATCATTCCGACAATCAGACCGAATTCCTCACACACCATACCAAATACCAAATCCGTGTCAGAGGCAGCAACGCGGGTCAGGTTTCCATTTCCGCCAC
>DCGJ01000021.1:3494-8757 GCA_002315495.1 Lachnoclostridium sp. UBA1781
CCGCCACCCACACCAAACAGACCGCCCGAAGCGATTGCTGTCATGGTACGAGTCTGCTGATATCCGCCGGAGGAGGCATATTCCCAAGCATGTCTCCAGGTGGAGAATCGTTGCCATACATAAGGCTTTGCAATCAACACCATACCACCTGCGGATATCGCGCCGCCGATAAACAAAATCAGAGTGGCAATATCGCCGGAGCGAAGGAAGGAGATTACCAGGAAGGTAATAAAGAAGATGGCAGCGGTACCAAAGTCATTCATTGCCGCAAGGCAGATTGCAATTGAGCCCGATAAAATGGTAAAGAGCCAAAGGTTACGCTTACGGAATAAGCGGTCGAGCGTTGCAGAGCCGGCAAAGATATAACATAGCTTTGCAATCTCGGACGGCTGGAAACTGAAGCCACCAATCTTAATCCAGTTTGTTGCGCCATAGCGAAGACCACCGAGGGCAAGGGTCAGTAACATCAGACCAAGACTTCCCGCAGCCATTAACCAGCGAAGCTTCTGCACCTTATCCAGGTCCTTCAGGAGCATGCCTAGAACAAGCATAATGAAAATGCCCATTACATTCGCGAAAAGTTGTTTATAAAGTGCATAAGGGTAAGAGGTGGCGGTAACCGAAAGTGATATGGTTACCAGGTAAAACGCAATGATTTCCAATTCGAAGCCGATGATGTGGTGGAGTCTCATAAAGAGAAAGTATCCCCACATGAAAAGCGTCAGAAGGAGGAAGGACGGGATAATGTACCCGGCGTATTTTTCGTTTTTGGTAATGCAATACTGGAAGAGCTGTCCCATTTGGATAAAGGAGAGCAGAGTGAGAAGCGGCCATGGAGAAATCGGGCGAACACGGGAACGCTTGCGCTCGGTGTCTTTCTTTTCCTTTTCACTAATCGGGAGGAAGGTAAACTGAATCTCGCCAAGAGCTACTTTGCTACCATAAGGAAGAGAGGTCTCGCCATCGACTTCGCGGCCATTTACGAAGGTACCTGATTTGGAATTCAGGTCCGTAATCATCCAGCGGTTGTGCTTTTTCTGGGAGATTACGGCATGAAGACGGGAAACCGAATCATAGGGAAGCACCAGGTCCGCCTGGCGGGAACGACCAAGCAGGCACTCCCAATGGGTAAGACGATGAAAGGAACCGTCCTCCAGCTGAAGCTTGGCAAATACCTCCGGTCGCTTCGGAACTACAAAAAGAGACCAAAAGGCCCCAATCAGAACGCAGAGAGAGAGCAATGGAAGAAGATAAGACCAGGCTTCGCAAAATGCATCCACAAGCCCAGCATTGTTCTCAATAAATTGATAGATGGAATAAAGCATCATCATAATCAATCACCTTTTACACACATTCACAAATCATCCTTTGTATGGTTCATTTTTGCCCCATACACTTTGTTAGTATAGCATAATCTCCGAGAAATTGCAAAATTGCGAAAAAAGATGAGTTAAATTTAAAAAGAAAAAAAGGAAAATCCTTTTTTTGCGGTATAATAAGGATGAAGATGTGTGTTAGTACCGAAAGGAGCACAATTATGGAAGGGAATATTCGAGTACTATTGGAACAGCTGGAGCACCAGATGCTGAGCCCTTATGCAACCTTTTCTGACTGTAGTAAGGGAAGGGAACGGGAGGAGGAGCAGTGTGATATCCGCCCGGTGTTTCAAAGAGACAGAGACCGAATTATACATTGCAAGGCATTTCGCCGCTTAAAGGATAAAACGCAGGTGTTTTTGATTCCGAAAGGAGATCATTATCGTACCAGAATGACGCATACCTTAGAGGTTTCGCAGATTGCTCGCTCCGTGTGTAAGGCGCTTCAGCTAAATGAGGACCTGACCGAAGCGATTGCACTAGGTCACGATTTGGGACATACCCCATTTGGTCATGCAGGTGAGCGGGCGTTAAATCAAGTATTCCCGGGAGGTTTCCGTCACTATGAGCAGAGTCTTCGAGTGGTGGAGAAACTGGAGAAGGACGGAAGGGGACTGAATCTGACCCACGAGGTAAGAGACGGAATCGTGAATCACCAGTTTTCCTTGACTCCGTGTACCTTAGAGGGAAAAATCGTCCGTTTGTCGGATAAAATCGCATACTTGAATCATGATATTGATGATGCCATTCGTGGGCAGATCATTTCCCCGAAGGATATTCCAACCGAGCTTAGCAGCTTTTTAGGGAATTCCCTGACCGAGCGTCTCAATACCTTTATTCACGATTTGATTATGAGTAGCCGCGGACAGCAGGATATTCTGATGAGTGAAGAATGTGAGCACGCGATGAATGAGCTGAAACGATATATGTTCGCGCAGGTCTATACGAACCCGATTGCAAAGGGAGAAGAGGGAAAGGCCGAGGCGATGGTGCAGCATTTGTACCGATATTACTGTGAGCGTCCGGAACTTCTTCCGGAGGAGAATCGACAGATGATTGACAAGGGAGAGCAGATGGAACGTTGTGTCTGCGATTATATTGCCGGAATGACAGACAAGTTTGCCGTAGAAACATTCAAGTCGATTAGCATTCCGAAAGCATGGGGAGTTTATTAATGTATTACGAGGATCAGGTGATTGAAGAGGTACGAAGCCGGAACGATGTGGTTACGGTCATCGGCTCTTATGTAAAACTGAAACGCGCCGGAGCGAACTATACAGGCTTGTGTCCGTTCCATAATGAGAAGACACCGTCCTTCATTGTGTCGCCGAATCGACAAACGTACAAGTGTTTTGGCTGCGGAAAGGGTGGTAATGTCATTACCTTCATTATGGAATATGAGAATTATTCCTTCCAGGAGGCACTAAAGCACCTCGCCGATTTGGGCGGTGTTACACTGCCGGAGCAAGAGATGACGAACGAGCAGAAGACAAGGGCTTATCATAGGAAGCGCATGCAGGATGTGTATAAGTTTGCCGCAACCTATTTCTATCGGATGCTTCGGACGCCGAAGGGACAGTTTGCACTGGACTATCTGAAGAATCGTCAGCTGAGTGAGGAGACCATTACCAAGTTTGGCCTGGGATACAGTGACGGAACGCTTTATAACGCTCTCAAGGCAGAGGGGTATGAGGATGCATTTTTAGGAAAATGCGGCCTGTTTACCTTTACGGAGCGGGAGGGCGTTACGGATAAGTTCTGGAATCGCGTTATGTACCCGATTATGGACGCGAATTCGAAGGTGATCGCATTTGGCGGACGAGTGATGGGGGACGGAATGCCGAAATATCTGAACTCCCCGGAGACAGAGATTTTCGAAAAGGGAAGAAATCTGTATGGCCTTCATGTAGCACGAAGAACCAAGCAGCAATATTACCTTCTTTGTGAAGGATATATGGATACGATTTCCCTTCATCAGGCCGGATACGACAATGCTGTGGCTTCGCTTGGTACCGCACTTACGTCGGATCAGGCAAGGCTATTATCCCGATACACGAAGGTGGTTCGCATCACCTATGATAACGACGGCGCGGGACAGAGTGCGGCAAACCGTGCGATTCCGATTTTACGCGAGGCCGGTATTCGCTCCTACGTGGTGAATATGAGTCCGTACAAAGACCCGGATGAATTCATCAAGGCGCTTGGAGCTGAGGAATATCAGAAACGAATCGACCAGGCAATTCCGGGTTTTAATTTTGAAATTGCGTATCTCGCAAAGGATTACAATCTGAATGAGCCGGAGCAGAAAATTGATTTCGAACGATTGATTGCACGAAAGATGCTGGGTTATCCGGATGAACTGGAGCGCAATAATTACCTGGAAGCATTTTGCAGAGAATACTACGTGTCTGTGCCAGAGTTCAAGAAGCTCGTAAACCGTATGGGAAGTAATGTGGCAGTTACTGAGCGTATGGAGGAGCAGAAAAACCGGGACCGCAAGGATATTGAGATGCGAAAGAGTCCGGAAAAAACGCTTCTTTCCGAAGAGGTGGTACTGTCTCTTCTTGCTGAGGAGCCAAAGTACTTCTCGGCGATTGAGGGCATTTTGACACCGGAGGATTTTTCGGAGGGAATCTACCGCAACATGGCAGCGGGGTGCTTCCGACAGTACAAAGAGGAGGGGAAGATTACTTCCGCCCGCTTAATTAACGCTTATGATACCGCAGAAGAACAAAGCCTTGCAGCAAAGCTGTTCGACACGAATTATCCGCTGCCGACGGAGGCGAATGATCGGAAAAAGGCATTTGTGGAAGCGGTATATAAGATAAAAGAAAACCGGCTGAAGACGGATACCGAGCTGTCGAAGCTGGGCTTCAAGGAACTTGCTGAGAGAAAGAAAGACCTTGCCGGTCTGAAGGCTCAGCTAAACAAGAAAATGGGTTAAAGGAGAGAGGAAATTATGGCAAAGAAAGACGCAATCGAAATGGATGATGTTATGGGACAGAGCTTTTCGGATGTATTTGGTGAGACTGCCGCTATCGAAGAAGTCGAGAAACCGGTTGTTAAGAAGACGACCAGGAAGAGTTCCAAGAAGGCGAAAGAAGTGACGGAAGAACATTTGGAGCCGGTTGTAATTGAAAATCTGGAAGAATTTCTGAACTCCGAAGCACTGGAATATACTGTGCTCCCGGATGGCTCAAAGAATCCGAACGTGTTGGAGACCTCCGTACCGGGAGATGAGGAGAGCGAAGCCGAGGTCATTGCTCCGTCCGCGAAGGAGGATGTTCTCAAGTTCCAGGAGAAGATGGTTAGTCTTTTGGAGTTTGCAAAGAAGAAGAAAAATGTATTGGAATTCAGCGATATCAATGACTTCTTTACCGGAATCACTCTGACAGCAGAGATGCGTTCCCGTGTTTATGACTTCCTGGAGGAGCACAGCGTCGATGTCCTTCGCGAGGATGCGATGATTGGTCTTGATGACGGTTTGATTGACCTTCCGGATGATGAAGAGGATTTTGATAAAGACGGCGCAGAAAACGTTGAAAATATTGATAATATCGAGGATTTGGTTGGCTTAGAGAACGTAAGTACCGAGGACCCGGTTCGTATGTACCTGAAGGAAATCGGTAAGGTTCCGCTTCTTACGGCCGATGAAGAAGTCGAACTTAGTATGCGTATGGAAAATGGTGACGAGACTGCAAAGCAACGCCTTGCCGAAGCAAACCTTCGTCTTGTGGTAAGTATTGCAAAGCGTTACGTTGGTCGTGGTATGCAGTTTTTGGATCTGATTCAGGAAGGTAATCTGGGCCTGATTAAGGCTGTTGAAAAGTTCGATTACGAGAAGGGATACAAATTCTCCACATATGCAACCTGGTGGATTCGTCAGG
>DCGJ01000021.1:8816-9149 GCA_002315495.1 Lachnoclostridium sp. UBA1781
TTCCGGTTCATATGGTAGAAACCATCAACCGTTTGACCCGTATTCAGAGACAGTTGCTGCAGGATCTGGGACGTGAACCTAGTCCGGAAGAAATAGCGGAGGAGATGAAGCTTCCGGTGGAGAAGGTTCTCGAGATTCAGAAGATTTCTCAGGAACCGGTATCTTTGGAGACACCGATTGGCGAAGAGGAGGACAGCCATCTTGGCGACTTCCTTCCGGATGAGAATATTCAGACACCGGCCGATGCGGCTTCCTATTCGATGCTTCGTGAACAGCTCTATGAGGTGCTGGAGACACTCACCGATCGTGAGCAGAAGGTGCTTCGCCTTCGTT
>DCGJ01000107.1:0-807 GCA_002315495.1 Lachnoclostridium sp. UBA1781
ATTCCGTTCTGAATCATAATCGGAAGCGCCAGCGCAAGTGTCGACCGGTAGAACTCCTTTGTTCCAATGTACTTTTTCATTCCCATAATTCACCTCTATCATTCGCTTAAACATGTAAACTAATTACCGAATATTGTTCCCACTATACAGCAAGATTTTTTATATAGCAAGCCGAATTTTCAATCATCTGATGTCGTTTCTTTTCCATTCCGTTCATATTTGAAATATCGCCCGAAAGAAGTCACTCCGATCCTCTTGCGTGAAGGCTGCATTTTCGATATGATAATCTATATCCCTTTGAAAGGAAGATACCTATGGAGAGAATGATCAAAGCCGGAGACATTGTACGGCATTTTAAAAGAGAATATGTGACGCAGGATTCTGCAGAATACCTGTATAAGATTCTGGCGGTTGGCTCGCACACGGAAAATGCGGAGCGCCTTGTCGTGTACCAGGGACTCTACCCGCCCTACAAGGTCTGCTGTCGCCCGTATGACATGTTTATTAGTGAGGTAGACCGGGAGAAATACCCGGATATCCGTCAGATTTACCGCTTTGAAAAGCTGGACGAAACCGTATCCGAGCCGAACTGGCGCTTGGAAAAGGAGCTCATGGCGCTTAGCTTTCACTATCGAAATGCCGAATGTAAGCCGGGTCAGACACTTTTTGTCGGTTCCTCTCTGATGGAAATGTTCCCGATTGACCAATGGGCCTCCGAGCTTCCGGGTTCCCCGATCATCTATAATCGAGGTGTCGGCGGGTTTACCACGGAGGACATGCTAACGCATTTGGATTCAATGGTTTATG
>DCGJ01000107.1:835-13507 GCA_002315495.1 Lachnoclostridium sp. UBA1781
AATGGTTTATGAGCTGGCCCCGAGTCGAATCTTTATCAACATCGGTACGAATGATTTGACCGACGCGAGCCTTACCATTGAGGAAATCATAGCCAAATATCGCAATATATTACTTCAGATTCGCGAGCATTTGCCTGATGCGGAGATTACGATGATGGCTTACTATCCGATTAACTTCGATGCCGCAACCCCGGAGCTCAAGGGCGCGCTCGCCATTCGGACGAACGAGAAGCTTCGCGAGGCAAACGCCCAAACGGAGCAGCTTGCAAAGGAGCTTGGGCTTCGCTTCATCAATGTAAATGCTCCAATCACCGACGAGCTTGGCCGTCTCCGTGCGGAGTACACATTAGAGGGCATGCACATTAACGAAGCCGGCTATCGCGCGATTCTCGGAGAGCTTTCGCAGTATCTGTAGAATGCCTTGATGTCCGCAAACAAGGAAACGAAAAAGACCGGAAAGAATGCGGTGCGCATCCTTCCCGGTCTTTTGTATATATTCCGTTTATCATTACCACGAAATTCGTCTCGACTTACCGGTTCTACGGTAATACTCATTCTTTGCTTCGTACATACGCTCATCTGCGATATGCACCATTTCATCAAAGGTTCTATCCGTGAACTCCCAGGTGCCTGCGCAGCCTGCAGAGATGGCAAGCTCCTTCACCAGTTCACCACAGAATTCTCCTGTCTCCTTCTCAAGCTCGGCAAGCATCCGCTCGGCAGTTTCCTTCTCGGAGCGGAGAACCGCAACGAATTCGTCACCACCGGTTCGGTAGACACGACCTTCCCCGCCAAACACCTTCTTGATGACATTCGCAGCACCGATAATCAGCTCATCGCCTGCCGTATGACCGATTTGATCATTTACCGTCTTCAGACCATTTACATCCATCATAATGACAGCCAATGGTCCAACCACCGGCGTAATCTCCCCGGTCTTGTCCGATGGGGTTTCCCACTTCTTCTTATCTTCTTCATAAGCATGACGGTTATGAATTCCGGTCAGCTCGTCAATTTCCGACATTCGCTTAAAGTATCTCACGCGGTCACGATTTTGGAGAAGTACCTTTTCCATCTTGCGGTCGTACATTTGAATACCGACATAGGCCATAATCAGGAAGACAATACCGATAACGGAAGCAATCAGACCCGGACGAATAATATCGCTTACATTAATTTTCTCCGGATTGTTGTCGGTTACGACAACATACCAGTCCAGATCCTGCATAAACTTCGTCATGCGGGAAGTATCACCAATGCGTTCATAAAGGAAGCTGTCTGAGGTAACCTTACTCAAATAATCGTGGTCCATAACCGCAACTTCTATGTTCTCACCGTCCGTATCTACCTGCACAAGGCCGGTTTCATCGATTAATGCAATATCAATATTATATCGTTTTTCGTAATCAACCAAAAGCTTCTGAAGGTCCTCCATGGATACACCCACGCCACAGACACCAATCACATTGCCTTCATTGTCAAGCACCTCTGTATTCACGAAAACCGAAAGAGACCAATTAGCCGCCTCGTCGGTATCGACATCCAAATCATAATGCTTCCCACACTCTAAGAAGAGTTTGTACCAAATATCGTGTGAATCATTTTCCGGATCAACGATTTTGCTGATTCCATTGTAGGTATAGTACTTGTGCGACAGGTTGGATACAGCGAATACCATCTGGTAGCCCATACCCTCACGAATGGAATCAAGATACTCCACCAATCTCTTATGAGGCATATCCAATTCCATCTCATAATCCTCGAAAAATGCGTCCTTCAAGGTCGAGGACTGACACATCGTTTCCGATACCATAATCGGCTTTATGAAGGCATTATCGATACTTTCACTTACCATCTGCGCGATAACTTTACCATCCGACTCGGCGCGATCCTTGGATACCTGAATAATCTTAAGAATATTAATGATAAATGCGGCAAAGATGCACATCGTCATTACCATGAACATGTACATGATGATGACCATTCGTCGGCTCTCGGAGTTTTCCTCGTTCATGCGACTTCTTCTGGTCTTATGAACAAAAGAAAGGCACATCATACCAAGCCCCAACCCAATGTTCGAGCCCGGAAAGTCGGTAAGAACGACTTCCAGAACACCTCCGACAATCATGACTACTGCGGTCGTGATAAAAGCTACGGTAATCAGTTTCCCCAAATGCTTTCGATCCCGAATCGTCAGCACCAATATCAACAAGGAAATAAAGGTCAGCACCCCGAAATAAATCCAGATTCCGTTATGCTTAATATAGTTATTGTTGTGATCTACAACATACAAAACATTTGTAATCGGATTGGTTATCAGCATAAAAAAATCAATGGTGATAACTCCATATACGGTTCTTGTCACATGTGTAAGCTTCGTCTGACACCTCGGAGACAGTTGCTTCGTGATGTACATATACATCAACAGGATCGAGCACATAAAGCCGGAAAAATCCAAAAGCAACGCAACTTTATTCAGAAGCGTACGATTTCCGGCAGCATTTCCATTCACCAAAAAGCTGATACCGTCAAATACCAGACATACACAGGCGCAGGCCAAAAGACGTTTGATAATTCGGGAACCCTTTTCCGCCTGGTTCTTCTGGAGCATTTCCATGAAAATCGAAACAACGCAAAACATTGCCGCCAAGATTTCGATCGCTGCAACAACTAAGGTTTGTTCGTTCATTGTAAACATGTGCCTGTACTCCTTTCGCCGATAATCCCCAAACGTCGGTTGCTATGCGCATCACCCCATGTGCGTTCTTGTTGCGCCCATTATATGAATTCTTTTTAGGATTGGCAATTGATTTTGTGTAATTAAATATTAACTTTTTCTTATATTAGCGTATCCGGAAGGTCCCAAAGTTTCAAATAAAGTTTTTTTGTAAATACTACTGACATTCAGTATTCGTAGTGATATCATTTTGATATCAGATGGGCAGAGTGCCTATCAAAAAGGGTTTTATATACACATTAGATTCTTGGGAGGGAATTAAGATGAAAGAAAAAATCTACACAACAAAACAACGCGGTATGCTCGTTTTGGTTCTTTGGATTCTAAGCGAACTTGCGGCAATCGGTGGACTCATTATGGGAATAGCAAACGTTGATGAACCCATTGGCAGCATTCTCCTCACAGTATGCATTGCCTGGCTGTCCTTAAGCTGGCTTCTTCTTTTGGGTCTACGAATCCTAAAGCCGCAGGAAGCACTGGTACTGACCTTGTTCGGACGTTATGTGGGAACCATTCGCGAAGCAGGCTTCTACTTCGTAAACCCATTCTGTTCCGCAGTCAATCCGGCTGCAACCACAAAGCTTGCGCAAAGCGGTGAGACTACCCACACTCCTAGCACTGGGCTTTCCCTTAATCCAAACGGTACCATCAATTTTGAAATGGCCAGCAAGAAGATTTCCCTGAAGGCCATGACCTTGAACAACGGTCGTCAGAAGATCAATGACTGTCTTGGTAACCCGGTCGAAATCGGTATCGCCGTAATTTGGCGCGTTGTTGACACGGCAAAGGCCGCATTTAACGTAGACAACTACAAGGAATATTTGTCCCTGCAGTGTGACTCCGCACTTCGTAACATCGTTCGTATCTATCCTTACGATGTTGCACAGAACGTAGATACGACCGGCGACGGTCATGCCGATGAGGGCAGCCTTCGCGGTTCCGCCGAGGTGGTAGCTAACCGAATCAAGGAAGAGATTCAGTCGAAGGTGGAAAATGCGGGACTCGAAGTAATCGAAGCTCGTATCACCTATCTTGCTTACGCTCCGGAGATTGCATCCGTTATGCTTCAGCGCCAGCAGGCTTCCGCAATTATCGACGCTCGTAAGATGATTGTTGACGGTGCGGTTGGTATGGTTGAGATGGCTTTAGAGCGTCTCAACGAAAAGCAGCTGGTGGATCTCGACGAAGAACGAAAGGCCGCTATGGTCTCCAACCTGCTCGTGGTATTATGTGGCAACCACGATGCACAGCCTGTCGTGAATTCCGGCAGTCTTTACTAATGGCTGAGAAAAAGCAGGTTCCGCTGCGGCTAAACGAAAAATTGTACAACGCCATTGCCGCATGGGCGGAGGACGATTTCCGTTCCGTCAACGGGCAGATTGAATATCTGCTGACGGAATGTGTGAAGCAGCGAAAGAAAAACGGAAAATATGTGGGCGAGGAAATCGATGCCCCGATTGATTTGGATATTTAGATTCGTAATTGGAATAAGAAAACGGCATGTGACGCAACATCACATGCCGTTTTATTTATAACAAATGCCCTCTATTCATGCAGAGAAGCAACATACTCCGAATAAGAGATTCCCTTATACTTCTTAAACAGTCTTCCAAAATAGTTCGGGTCCGGAATGCCTACGTCTGCTGCTGTGCAGAACATCTTGGCGTTAGTTTTCGCAAGTTCTACGGCCTTCTCCATACGACACTCCATGAGGAATTCCACGAAGGATTTGCCGGTCTCCTGCTTGAATTTTCTGCTCAGATAGCTGGCGCTAAAGCCAAAATGCTGCGCTACCGACGTCAGGTTAATCTCGGAATCCGTGTAATTCTCGCGGAGATAATTCTTAATCTGTTCGATGGCAGAAACGGTAACCTCGCTGCCATTTTCCTGCTTCGTCGGTTTCGTCTCATCCAAATGCGCCTTAACCCGCTTCAGAAGCTCCACCATATCCGTTCGAACGAACGGCTTCAGCATATAATCCACCACAGGAAGGCGGATGCACTGACGGGCATACTCGAAATCGTCGTAAGCCGTAAGGATAATAATCATCAGATCCGGATAACGGTTGGTGGCCAGCTTCGTGAACTCAATTCCGTTCATGAACGGCATATTGATATCTACGAAAATGATGTCCGGCCGCACTTCATCAATGATATTAATTGCCTCAATTCCGCTTGCAGCCTCACCGGCAAGCTCCATGGAAAGAGCCTCCCAGTCAATGGCCTGCTGCAATAATCTTCTTGCCGACACCTCGTCGTCAATAATCATAACTCTATACATTAGGTACCCCCTCGTTCGTCTCCCAAGACATCGGAATTCGAATCTCAACCTCGGAATACTCACCGATTTCACTTCGAATCGTTACGACATCCTGGCTGTTGCAAAAATAACGAATACGATGAATCGTTCCGGCCAGACCAAAACTCTTTTCGTCCCCATATGACTGGTCTGACAGAACTGCCTGAATCTGTGCCTCATCCATACCAACACCGGAATCATAGACCTGAATCAGCAGATACTCAGCCTCCCGTTTGGTCGTGATGCGAATCTTCTCGCCCTCACCCTTTGGACGAACGCCATGGTAGATGGCATTTTCCACCAAAGGCTGCAAAATCAATTTCGGAATGATGCACTCCAGCGTATCCGGATCCACATCATACTCGGCGTCAAAGGCCTCCCCATAACGAAGCTTTTGAAGCGCCAGATAATCCTGAATAATTCGAATCTCGATGCGAAGCGGAATCTCACGGTCGCCCTTACTTAAGAAGTTTCGATAGAAGCTTCCCAAACTTTCAAGCGCATCGTGGACATTCGGCGCATGCTCCTCTATTGCAAGATAGCTGATGGTTTCCAGCGTATTATACAGGAAATGCGGCTTAATCTGCTCCTGCAGCACTCGCATCTCCGCCTTCTGAATACTCTTTTCATTCTCAATCTGACGGGCGAACATTTCATTCAGATATTCAATCAAAGAATTGTAATTCTCGGCCAGCATCCCGACTTCATTTCCCGGCATCTCAGTCTCAATCGGAGACAGCCATCCGGAGGATTTCGTAGTCTCCATCGCCGTACGAAGCTTATGAATCGGCGAAACAATATTGGTGGATACATAATATCCCCATACAAAGATTGCGCATAAAAATGCGGCCAAGGTAAGCACAAGCGCAACAATCAGCTGAACGGACAGCACCCTTGGCGACTTTCCGCTGGCGCACATAATGGTAAATGGCTCCAACGCATTGCTTGCTGCCAAGATCTTATTCTTCCCATTGATTTGAACTTCATTCGTAATCAAACCCTCGTCATCCGGTAACTTATTCGGATTATAAAGTTCCGACAGAGAAGCATCTCCACAAAGCAATGTGCCCATATTGTCCACAACACAGATTTCCTCCTCCATCTCATTCGTCAGAGAGGAATCAAAGTAACTGCTGGCAACGTTCATAATCAGGAATCCCAAAAGCTTCTGGGAATTGATATCATAGATTGCACGGGAAAGTGTCATCATCGTTTCGCCAGTCGCTTTATGAATCATACCATTTCCATTAATGGCAACGATGGTCGAGCCACGCGCAGCCATAATCCGCTCGTATTCCTCACCATGTTCATCAATATAGTATGGCGAACGTTCCGTACTCGCACTCTGCCCGTCCAGTCGGAAGACGAACACGGAATCGATGTAGCTGTACAGGTTCTGAATGGAATAAATGCCCTTTCTTGCCTCGTAAAGCATATCCTGCGTAATCTCATCTGCCTTCAGATAGGTAACAATACTTTCATCCACCATCAGAAGTCTGGTCAAATAGTTATAGTTCACAAGGTTCGTATAAATGGTTCGTTCCACATTTTGCACGGCTGTTTCTGCGGTACGAATTCGATAATCCCTGCTGGCGTTGTCCCCGACAATATAGGCTGCCAAAGCAAAAACAAGACAAAAAAACAGAAGCAAAATAATGAATAATACCAAAGTATCTTTTTTTAACGATCGTTTTTCCTTCACCTTTGCCTCCATAAATTTTTTCTAAAATGCTGATAAAAAGTATTGTACCATCAAGTTTAGAATTTTTCAAGAAAAAAGGACATCGCATCAATTTCTTAATGCGATGTCCTTTATCGTTTTTACTAACCCTTAATTGCTCCGGCAATGAAGCTGTCCTGAATCTTCTTACTGAAGAATACATAGAAGAGCAAGGTTGGGAAGGTTGCCAGCACAAGTGCTGCACCAATCGGACCCCACTCGGTCATGTACTGTCCCTGAAGATTTCGAATACCTACAGGAAGAGTCTTGTGCGCATTTCCACAGAAAATGTTAGCGAACATCAACTCGTTCCAGCACTGGAGGAAGGTATAAATAGATACCGTTGCTACTGCAGGCTTCATAAGAGGAACAATGATGCGGAAGAAGATACCCCAGGTTCCACATCCATCAATACAAGCTGCTTCGTCCAGGTCGATTGGAAGATCACCCATGAAACCGGAGCAGATTAAGATACCCATTGCCAGGGAAAATGCTGCATAAGGAATAATCAATGCAGCGTATGTATCCAGCATTCCAAGTCTGGAAAGTGTTGTGAAAATCGGAACGATGGATGCATGAATCGGAATCGTAAGTCCGAGCATAAAGAATGCATTCATGGTCTTTCTTGCCTTCCAGATCATTCTGGTTAGCGCGAAGGTTGCCATCATAGCGAAAATCATAACAATTGCAATCGTTACAACCGCAATTACAATACTGTTAAAGAAGTACTGGCCCATATGGCCTGTCTTCAAAGCTTCTGAGTAGTTGGACCAAAGCCAATGTTTCGGAAGACCGGCTACGTTATCACCGAAGATTTCTTCGTTGTTCTTCAAGGAGAACGTGAACATCCAGTATACCGGGAAGAGGTTAATTAATGCCCAGATACCAAGAATGATGTAAACGATAATCTCCTTAACCGGTGTGCTTTTTTGACGAAGAGGTGCTGCCATTATGCTACTACCTCCTTATCTCTAAATGCAAAACCAATTAACAAAGCGAAGAAGAAGCACAGGAAGATGAGAAGGAAGGCAATGGTACTACCCATGCCATATCTGTTACGGAGGAATAACATACTTATCATCAATGTACTCGGAACCTCGGTCGCGTGATCAGGTCCACCGTTTGTTAATACGTAAATCAAGTCGAAGGACTTCAGAGAACCGGTTACTGCGAAGATTGTGCTAATCTTAATGATTGGCTTAATCATCGGAATAACGATAAAGCGGTTAACCTGACCTTCTCTAGCGCCATCGATCATGGCTGCCTCACGATATTCGGGAGGTACGCTCTTGATGCCTGCATACATCAGCAACATATGATAGCCGACATACTGCCAAAGAATTGGTACAAATGCGGCACCAAGAGCAGTTTTTTCATCGCCTAACCAGATCTTTGCCCATTTCTCTAAGCCGATGGCTCTGAGTGCTACGTTCAGTACGCCGTAGTCCGGGTTGTAGATCTTCAGCCACAGCTGACCGATTACAACTGTGGAAATCAAAACAGGTATAAAATAAATCGAAAGAAAACCACGTTCACCTTTTCTTCCGCCTCTTCCGAGAAGAAGAGCGAGTCCGAGAGAAATCGGTAACTGAATGAATACGGAAAATGCTGCAAGAAGCATCGCATTTCCAAGAGCCTTCATAAAGTTAATCGAATCACTGGTGAAGAGTTCTCTGTAATTTTCTAATCCAATAAAGGTTTTCTTACCAAAACCATTCCAATTAAATAAACTGTAATATCCCGACGCAAAAATAGGTGCAACCAAAATTGCAACAAATAAAATGAAAGCAGGAAGAATGAACAGAATGATTGTTGATTTTTTACTATATAATTTTGTCATTTCAATCCCTTCCTGATTAGGGAATTTGGTTTCCGGACGAAACGCCCGGAAACCTCCTTCTCAATCATGTTTGAACCTCACGGTTCCATGCATTTTGTTCTAACGAATTACTTGATATCCTTTACAAGGCCGTTAACGAACTCTTCACCGTTGATCTTAGAAGAGTAGATCTTGCTTACATAGTCAAGATAGATGTTAGCACGGTCAGCGGACATAGCGGTATCACCGAAGAGAACCATCTGGCTGGACTTAGCAACGATGTCAGCAACAGCAACGGTCAATGCGTTCAAGCTGCTGGTGTCGTAGTTAGGAGTCCATGCTGGGAGACCGTTACCATCAAGGTAGCCATAGTGGCAGATTGCCTTACCAAGTTCGAAAGCAGCCTCAGCAGCTACTTCTGCGTTCTTGGAGCTTGCAGCTACAGCAAGGGTATCGGAAGGTCCACCGATGAGCTCACCAAGCTTAGACTTGGAAGAGTCAATTACAGGGAACTCAGCAACCTTAACGCTGTCAGCGATGTCAGACTTAGCGAAGTCTGCACAGTTCCAAGTACCATTCATGTAGAATGCATACTTACCAGCCATGAAGTTAGCCTTAACTTCGTCGTTACCAAGAGCGATACCACTTGGATCGAAGTAACCCTTGTCGATCATCTCCTGGAAGATGCCTACAGCCTTAGAAACGTCTGCATTATCCCAAGAAGCCTTGCCTGCGAAGATCTGGTTAAGTGCGGTAGCACCAGCAGTCTTCTCGATGATGGACTCAAGATACTCAGTAACACACCAGGTCTCCTTACCGGAGCAACCGAATGGGATGTAGCCTGCAGCAACAAGCTTATCACAGCACTCAATCAACTCATCGTAAGTACCAGGAACTTCGTTGTAACCAACTTCAGCAAGAATCTTCATGTTGCAGAACATACCAACGATATTCATCGTGGTAGGAACGCCGTAGTACTTGCCATCATAGGTAACGTTACCCATCATAACAGCCGGAAGCTCGGAAGCGTACTTCTTGTAAACTTCGTCTACACAGTATACACGACCAGCATCAACGAAATCACCGAGGAATGCACAGCTCCAAGTAAAGAAGATGTCAGGCATCTCATTTGATGCAACTGCAGCCTTAATCTTGGTCTTGTACTCTTCGTTCTGGGTAGCTTCCCAAGTAAACTCTACATCCGGATGAGCAGCCTGATATTCCTTAATAGCTTCCTCATATGCATGACGGTTAGAGTCACTCTCAGTTGCGATACACCACATGGTGAGTTTGGTTTTTCCATCAGCAGTCTTGCCGTCGTCCTTACCACAAGCGGTAATGGAGCTAACGATCATAACCAATGCCAACAGAAGAGACATAAGTTTAAATTTTCTCATGATTTCCTCCTCAATCATAAAAAGTTTATTTATGTAAATGTGATAACCCCATCACACCCACACCGATTTGATTATTCCGTGGTAACCATCTTCCACGGATACTGAAGCGTCAGCTTGTTCCCATCTACCGTGTAGTAAATGGTTGTGTCTTCGAAATGATCGTTGTACACAAGCTTCACACTCTTGGTTGCTTCATCCTGGAAGTAATATCCCGGGAAGTAACCATCTTCCATAAAGGTTCCGTCGGTCGTAAACTCGAAGCTCCATTTCTTCTCATTGGACCAAACTCCGATAATACCATTCGGTTCCGTTTCACCGCTGTATTCGTACTCGGTTTCAAAGTAAAGGAGCATATCCTCACCATCCATCTCGTAACGGAACTTCACGGTCTCACCTTTTGTATTCATCAGGGTAATATACGTATCGTTCACCTCATAGGTGTACTTATTCTTTTCGTACTTTGCGGTACCGTCATCCTTCAGTTTCAGAACCTCGGTCTCCTTATCATGAACATACGCCCAGCTTCCACATACTTTCTTCTGCGCTTCAGAAAGATTGGAGTCGTTCTTTCCACATCCTGCAAGGGCCACAACCAGAATGGCGATCACAGCAAATAATCTCAAAATTTTCATAGACATTCCTCTTTTCTCTGTCCGTATTGTGAGTATATCCTAAAAAAAATATAAAGTATATGTAAAATTCTTACCTACACAAGCATAGTTTTTACTTATTTGTCGATTTCAGGAAGATAATATCGACTTTTTTTAAGCATATTGTACAACGGGATGTGATAGTGATATTGTACAAAGGTTATAAAAGGGCGGGCATTGTGGCAGGCAGAAGGCGAGTGGTGGCGGTAGGCTAGACGGGAATTGTGATTTCTGCGCTTTCCGCCGGATGGGCGGTGGCGGGGCCAGGCGGAAATTGTGATTACTGCGCTTTCCGCCGATTGCGGTGTTCGTTTGAAAAACTTGTTGCATGGCTTTTTCGGCAGATATTACAATTCTCGTTAAACCCGCCTACGATTTGTGCTCGTTTTTCGATTTTCAGCTAAACCACAACCTCCTAAGTTCTTTAAAATTCAGCAAAACAAGAGTTTTCTGCTTTTCTCGCCTATGATTATCCATCTGCGACCACGGAATTGGGGATTATTTCCAGCTTTTATGGCGCCCTGCTTCGGCAAAAGATTGAAAAAAGTCTATTTCCGCCTATTTTGGCATGTTATTTTTCAAAAAAATGAACGGCCGGACTTGTCCAAAATAAAAAAAGTAGGCGGAAAACCAAAAATCTTTTATTTCCGCCTAGTTGGTGAGGGCGCCCTGAAATCTACTTACACCTTGGCGACCGACATGTATGCAAGACCGGCAGTGCCCTGAAATCTACTTACACCTTGGCGGCGACGGGGGTGTATGTAAGAAAGGCGATACACCAAAATTTACATACAAAACCGTAAAAAAAGAGGAGCACGAAAAAGATTTCTCTTTCTCACACTCCTCAAGTCAATTATCGTCACCACAGACATCATTAAGAGTTTTTTAATCTGCATCGCGCAGCTTTCAAAAGTCATTGATTATCAGCAGTAAACCCTAGGCACACATCCTGCTTCAAAGCCTCCGCAAAGCGATTCACCAGTTCGGTCTTCTCATCCCATAATCTTCGCCCAACCTCGCTCACCATCGGATTTTCTTGTTGTAACGGGTAGGTATAGCGAAAAATGTGGTCCAGGCAGTCCTCGAACTGTGCCAGCGGATTGCGACCCTTCGTAATCATGCAATCCATCACAATTCCAAGCGCCCCCATATCATCCAGAAGGTCCGCTTCCATTAACATTAGGAGCGTCGGGTCCATTCCCGGCTCCTTCATCCGGTCCTTATCGGAATGCGCGCCCACAAGCCCACAGATATACTCGGTCCGCGCCGCGTCAAAGCCATGCTCCTGCAAATATGCTCTCGTGATTGGAATTCCGGCCTTCGCATGCGGCTCCTTCGTAGCCATCGAAACGGTTCGTCCCACATCATGAAAGATTGTCGCAATGATCAGGTCCTCATAGCGAATCCCACTCCGTTCCGACTCCGCTGTCGCATCATAGAGGCGCTTCGCCCAACCCAGCACTCGCTTGGTGTGGTTGAACCGACTATAATTAATTTCCGACTTCGCTGAAATCTGCTCCTCAGATTTCTCTGAAAGTTTACTCTCCACAAACGAAAGCATATCCGCATAGTCCAGGCTTCCGAGTCCTTTGACAAATGCTCTTTCCTCCGCCAGTCGCGCCCTCTTTCGAAGCTCCAGGTCCGCCATGTCCAAAACCTTTGCCTCGCGCTCAACGATGACAGCATCGCCGCCCTGCCCGTTATGCCAATAGCGATTGTGACGGGAAGCACTCATCGGCTCGATCCAAACCGCATGAAAGCCTTCCTCCGCCTCGTAATCATCCAGCTTGGTTTCCGAAGTTTCCTCCGAAATTTCACAAAAGAAATACAGATTCTCCTGCTCGAAAATCTGATCCCCAAAATCATCCTTCTGCCGACGAAGCACCCTTCCATATTCCTCAATGCTTTCCGGATTAACCACACGCCCGGTTTCCTCCGTCACCTCACGGCAAAGCGCCTGCTTCGGATCCTCTCCCGACTCAATTCCTCCACCCGGAAACTTATAATAATCATACAGCTTGGAATGAATCATCAGGACCTTGCCCTCACGG
>DCGJ01000076.1:0-1478 GCA_002315495.1 Lachnoclostridium sp. UBA1781
GCGCTGATGACCACCACCTTGGTATCCATGAAGGAAACTATCGACGCCCTTCACGAGGCCGGACTTCCATGTCAGGTCGTTGTTGGTGGTGCGGTTTTGACCCCGGAATACGCAATGGAAATGGGCGCCGACTTCTACGCAAAGGACGCCAAGGAGTCCGTGGATATTGCGAAGAAGGTGTTTGGCGTATAGCCTCTTTTGGCATCGACAAATCGAGAAAAAGCGCTCGAGTTAGTTTGTGCTAAATTTATCAAAAAATCGCTTGCAAATGCCATTCTAATGGAGTAGAATGAGAGCGCTTAAGAGAGATAAAAGGGAGAAAGCGCTATGAGTAACAGAAAAGTTTTATTAGCAGTTATTTTGCTTGGTTGTCTTGCCGCATTTACCTTAACACTTGTGGCTTGTGGTGAGCCGAAGATTGGAATGCCTGCAACCTATACACCGACGCCGACAAACTGCCCGAATCCGACAGACTCGCCGACGCCAACCGAAAGTCCGACGCCGACGGACAGCCCGACTCCGACCATGAGTCCGACGCCGACGGATAGTCCGACTCCGACCGCAACCCCAACGGATACGCCGACACCAACACCGACGGCGACACCGCTTCCTCCGGGATCCACGCCATGGAACTACGATGATGTGGATATTTCCTGGATTGACCCGAGTAAGCCGATGATTGCACTTACCATCGATGACGGTCCTGCCGCAGGTACCTCCGATGCCATCTTGGATACGCTTGAGAAGTATGGTGCCCATTGTACCTTCTTCTGGGTAGGAGACCGAGTTCAGACCTACAAGTCCCGCGCCGAGCGTGCGATTGCACTTGGCTGCGAGGTTGGTAATCATACCTTCGAGCATAAGTTCCTTCATAAGTTAACGAATACGGAAATCGATTATCAGATTACCCAGGGCGTTAAGGCATTGAATCAGTTAACCGGTTGGAATCGTTCCGCATATATCTTCCGTTGTCCGGGAGGTATGGTAACCGATTATGTAAAATCGGTTGTAAATGCTCCGATTATGTACTGGAGCGTGGATACCCGTGACTGGGAATCCCGTGACTGCGACAAGGTCGTTGCAAAGGTAATCGGAAAGGTGAAGGATGGAGATATCATTCTCTGTCATGAGCTGTATCAGTCTACCGCAGATGCACTTGCAATTATCATTCCGAAGCTTCAGGCAGAAGGTTATCAGATTGTGTCTGTTTCGGAGATGTTTAAGGCAAAGGGTATGGTAATGTTGAACGGACATCAGTATACCTACGCGAGATAATTGAACATGGAAACTGAACTGCATGGAGATTTCCATGCACATAGGAAAGTCAAAATAGGGGCCTTTTTTCGAAAAGGCCCCTTATTGCCATATAACGAGCAATAGAAAACCGGTTGCTGCAGTTTAGATAATTAAGGTTATAAAGAAAGTGAGAGTATCGTTATGAAACTGATTGTCGGTCTTGGAAATCCTGGAACAAAAGC
>DCGJ01000076.1:1535-3281 GCA_002315495.1 Lachnoclostridium sp. UBA1781
GGGTACCCGCCATAATGTGGGCTTCGATACCATTACCGCATTGTCCGATCGTTTTGATATTCGGTTGAACAGTAAGGAGTGTAAGGCCGTATGCGGAAAGGGTTACATCGAGGGGCAGAAGGTCATTTTGGCGCAGCCACAGACCTTTATGAATCTGAGTGGTGAATCGGTTCGCGCATTTATGGACTTTTATAAGCTGACGGAGGAGGATGTCATTGTTGTGTATGATGATATTGATCTGGAGCCGGGCAAGCTTCGTATTCGTAAAAAAGGCAGTGCCGGTGGACATAACGGCATGAAGAGTCTGATTCAGCATATGGGCAGCCAGGAATTTGACCGTGTTCGCATCGGCGTCGGAAAAAAGCCGGAGGGGTGGGATCTCGCAGACTGGGTGCTTTCCCGCTTTGCAAAGGAGGACGAGCCGTACATCCGTGACAGCATTAAGGAGGCCGCAGACGCCGTCGTTACGATTCTTACGGAAGGCTGTGAGGCCGCGATGAACAAGTTCAGCCATTAGGGAAATGGGGCATTTTTGACCCACCGCATTTGCTATAATTAGAACAAGAGGGAATCGAAAAGCCAAGGAAAGGAGGCAGTGATGAAGACATTTGTAAAGCCGCTCGAAGAGTACCGTGTGGTACAAGCCGTTCGGGAAGACTTAATCAAAAAACAGGTTCCGATTTCGGTCACGGGCTGTATTGATGCCCAGCGCTGCCATCTGGCCTTTGCGCTTGGGCAGGATTACCCGTATCACCTGATTATTACGGGCAATGAATTACGTGCCAAGGAACTTTACGAGGATTATCGTCTCTTCGATCGAAACGTGTATCTGTATCCGGCAAAGGACATCGTCTTTTATAACGCAGATATCCGAGGCAATGCGATTTTAAAACAGCGTATGGAGGTCATTCGGAATCTTCTCGAAGGGAAGCCTTGCACGATCATTGCAAGCATTGACGGTATGATTGACCGGCTGCTTCCGCTCGAGCGAATGAAGAACAACTCACTTACGATTACTATGGATTATCATGGGGACCCTACGGAGCTTCGACAGAAACTGACCGATATGGGTTACCGATATACCGCACAGGTATCCGCGCCGGGCGAGTTTAGCGTCCGAGGCGGCATTTTTGACGTGTTCCCGTTGTCTCTCGATGTGCCATATCGTATTGAGTTTTGGGATACCGACGTGGATTCCATTCGTTCCTTTGACCCGGAATCCCAGCGTTCCATTGAAAATGTGCGGGAGGTTTCCATCTACGCCGCTTCCGAGTATTGCTTCCGCGAAGAAGAGTTAGAGCGTGGTCTTTCCGCCATTACGAAGGAAGCCGAGCAGGCGAGAGACCGGTTCCGTGCGAACTTTCAGACGGAAGAGGGTGCTCGCATCATGCACCAGGTGGAGGAACTGAAGGAGAATCTGGAGTACATGGCAGACTCCGTATCGCTTGATTCTTACATTACCTATTTTACGAAGGATACCGTGAGCTTCCTCGATTATTTTTCGGTGGAGGATACGCTTATTGTGCTCGATGAGCCGGTACGTATCAAGGAAAAGGGTGACGCTACCGCTTTAGAGTTTAGCGAAAGTATGACCGGTCGTTTGGAGAAGGGGTATCTGCTTCCGGGACAGATGGAGGCCATTTTTCCATACCATAAGATTCTGGCGTCCTGTCTGAATCGAAACACCGTCATAATGAGTACCCTGATCGGCACCGGCGGACTGGTGGCGAAGGCACAGTATGACCT
>DCGJ01000076.1:3342-7106 GCA_002315495.1 Lachnoclostridium sp. UBA1781
GATTCTGGTCAAGGACCTTTTGAATTATAAGAAGCAGGATTACCGCGTAGTACTTGTGGCAAACTCGCATACCAGAGCGAACCGACTGGCGGAGGATCTGCGCGAGGAGGGGATTGCCGCATTTTACTCGGAAAATGCGGACCGTATCGTGCAGCCGAAGGAAGTCATGATTGTGTACGGAAACCTTCGGAAGGGCTTCGAGTATCCGACCATTAAGTTTGTTATTATGTCGGACAGTGACATCTTTGGTGCGGAGCGAAAGAAGAAGCGTCACCACTCGGACTATAAGGGATCAAACATCGGAGGTATCAACGAGCTGTCCTTCGGTGATTACATTGTTCATGAGAATTACGGAATCGGTATCTACCGAGGCATAGAGAAGATTGAGCAGAAGGACGTAATTAAGGATTTTATCAAGCTGGAGTATGCCGCAGACGGAGTCGTCTACGTGCCTGCGACCGGCCTTCATGCGTTACAGAAATATGCTTCCGCCGACACCGAAAAGAAGCCGAAGCTGAATAAAATCGGTGGTCAGGAATGGCGCAATACGAAGAACCGGGTTCGTACGTCCGTAAGGAATATTGCGAAGGAGCTGGTGAATCTATACGCCCTCCGTCAGCAGACCGAAGGTCACGCCTTCTGTCAGGATACCGTGTGGCAGCAGGAATTTGAAGAGCTCTTCCCATATACCGAAACCGATGACCAGCTGCAGGCCATCGAGGATACGAAGAAGGATATGGAAAGCTCCAAAATCATGGACCGTCTTATCTGTGGCGACGTGGGCTACGGCAAGACGGAGATTGCGCTTCGTGCCGCATTTAAGGCCGTATCCGATGGAATGCAGGTAGCGATTTTGGTACCTACCACGATTCTGGCGCAGCAGCATTTTAATACATTTTATTCCCGCCTGATGGACTTCCCGGTCAGTGTGGATATGCTTTGCCGCTTCCGCACCAAGCAGGAGCAGGACAAGATTATTACCAAGCTCAGAAAGGGTCAGCTGGACATCGTAATCGGTACCCATCGATTGCTTTCAAAGGATGTGGCATTCAAGAATCTCGGGCTTCTTGTTATTGATGAGGAGCAGCGATTTGGTGTAGCACACAAGGAGAAGATTAAGCAAATGCGCGGTAACGTCGACGTTCTTACGCTCACGGCAACTCCGATTCCGCGTACCCTTCATATGAGTATGATTGGAATCCGTGATATGAGCGTGCTAGAGGAGCCGCCGGTGGATCGTCTTCCGATTCAGACCTTTGTTATGGAGCAGAACGACGAAATTATCCGCGAGGCGATACAGCGTGAGTTGGCAAGAAACGGACAGGTATTCTATGTGCATAATCGTGTCCTGGATATCGCCGAGGTAACGCGTCGCGTGCAGGAGATGTGCCCGGATGCGAATATTACCTTTGCGCACGGACAGATGAACGAGCGGCAGCTCGAGAAAATCATGTTCGAATTTATTAACGGAGAGATTGATGTGCTTGTGTCCACGACCATTATTGAAACCGGTATGGACATCAGTAATGTCAATACGATTATTATCGATAACGCCGACAAGATGGGCCTGTCACAGTTATACCAGTTGCGTGGTCGTGTGGGGCGTTCTTCCCGAACCGCGTACGCATTTTTAATGTACCAGAGAAATCGTGTCTTGAAAGAAGTGGCTGAGAAACGATTGGAAGCAATTCGAGAGTTTACGGATCTCGGTTCCGGTGTTAAAATCAGTATGAGAGACCTTGAGATTCGCGGTGCCGGCAATCTTCTTGGTGCGGAGCAGAGCGGTCATATGGAAGCCATCGGCTATGACCTGTACTGTAAGATGCTGAATGAAGCCGTTCGTAATCTGAAGGGCGAGATACAGGAGGAAGAGGAATTCGACACTACCGTGGAATTCGACATGGATGCGTATATTCCGGCTACTTATATCAAAAATGAGATGCAGAAGCTTGATATGTACAAGCGCATTGCCTCCATTGAAAGTGAAAAGGAACTCGAGGAGATGCAGGAAGAGCTGACCGACCGATTTGGTGACATGCCTGCCTGCGTGAACTGGCTTCTGAACATTTCCTATATTCGATTCCTGGCTCATCAAGGTTATGTTGAGAAATTGATTTGCAAAAATGGGTTTTTCGTGTTAAGAATGTATGAGAAGGCACGATTGGATGTCGGACGCATTCCGGAGTTTATGTCGCATTTTGCAAAGCAGATGCAGATGACCCCGGGAAAGGCACCGTCCTTTACATACCAGATCAGCCAGAGAGTTTTGCAGAAGAAGAATAAATTAGATATCTTAGACGAGGTGAAGAACGTGCTGAACGAGCTGGTAGCCATTCGTCTGGAGGACCACAAAAAGAAAGGAGAGAGCTAAATGAAGAAACTTGGAAAAAGAATCCTTGTCGCGTTGTTGTGTCTTGCCATTGGCCTTTCCTGTATCGGATGTGGAGAGAAGGACAAGAAAAAGAAGGAGCTTCCGTCGAGTGAGGGCTTCACGAGTGATATTCTGATGCGAATCGGAACGAGCAAGGTGACTTACGAGGAGGCGAACATTTACCTCATGAGTATGCGAGAAGAGGTAGAAACCCTGTACGGTTCGGAGATTTGGAACTATGTGTTCACCAGAGACGAGCTGACCTATGCAGAGCTTATGAAGAAGCAGCTTCTTGAGAAGATTAAGTACATTAAGCTCGTTTGTTACATGGCAGACGAATTCGGCGTATCTTTGGAAGCAGACGATATTCTGAATGTGAACGATTACACGCAGGAATATATGTCGAACGTTACGGAGCAGATGGCGAAGGAGTATGGAATCACCGAAGAATTGATTCGTGGCATCTACCAGGATAATGTTTTGGCACAGAAGATTTATGAGACCATTACGCTAAATGCTGACACACGTTACACAGAAGAAGATTACCTCACGGCGGATTTTCAGTATATTTACCTTAGCCGTTATTATGAGGACGTGGAAGGCAATACACTCACCATTAAGGGCGAGGAGTATGAGGCACTTCGTGAGAAGATGAATAAGCTTCGTGAGCAGGCTGTGAGCGATCAGAAGGAAGCACTTGCAGAGGAGGACGGAACCTACGACTTCTACGATTACGCAAAGGATAATTCCGATGCGAAGTCGGTGGAGATGGTGGTGAAGCGCAGCGATTTGCCGACCGCAAGCGCCGGTGTCGCATTTGCCTTGGCAGAAGGGCAGATCAGCTCTGTTGTTGAAGAGGAGGACGGATTCTATCTCTTCTATTGTGTCAGTGAATACGATGAGAAGGCCAGCCAGGAGGCAGAAGAAGCACTTATTGCCGAGCAGTCCAAGGAGTATTTCGAGGAGCTCTACAAGCAGTGGGAAGAAAATATTAACATTGAAGTGAACGAAGCATTGTGGAATGCAATGTAGGGATTCAGGAGGCGCCGCAGGTTTCATGCGGCGCCTTCATTTTTATGCGGCGCCTTCAAGGTTGCATAAGGGCATCCGCGTCGTTCTGCAGTTCAGGCACGCTCTCGCTGCCCTCGCCACGCAGCGGTACTAAATTCGCGCGATGCGCTCATTAAGTACCGGCGGGCTCAGAGCACCTGAATCTGCATGAACGATGTGGCTGCCCAAGTAAGTTTGGAGGCGCCGCAATAAATATTTCAGGTGGTGTATGTAGAATCGAGGCTGGCCCGAGATTTACATGAAAATAGCTTCAGAGGAGTCATGTAAAGTCAGAGATATCCGAGAATCTACATGAAAGAGGCTAGAAAAGCGCCTCCCCCCC
>DCGJ01000161.1:0-5149 GCA_002315495.1 Lachnoclostridium sp. UBA1781
AACTAATAAAAAAATATTATATTCGCTAAGAAAAATTTTACGAGAGGTTCGTATGGATATAGAAACCGAACGATTAATTATTGATGAAATAAGACCGGAGGATCGTGAAAGCTATTTTATAAACATATCACATGACAAGGAGGTGCTCAAAACATTCGTCTGTCAGTACCAGGAGAATCTCGAGGACTTTGATTTCGAAAGGTATCTGCATCGTTCCGATATTTTTGCTATTCGTGAAAAGAATGCCCAAAAGCTGATTGGTATATTTGTTGAGTGCGATGTTGATATGGAAAAGAAGACACTTGAAATTGGATATGGATTAGGAAATAAGTATTGGCATAAAGGCTATATGACTGAGGTGGTAAAGGCTATGCTGGACTATTACTTCAAGTCAGATTTTCTGACTGTCTACGCATCATTCTTTCCTGAAAATATTGCTTCAAAACGAATTATGGAGAAGTGCGGAATGACTTATAGCCATACAAATAAGAAAGAGTTCGAATACTTAGGTAAAGAAAGAGATTTGATTTATTACAAGATAGAATTTATGAGACAACTTTGAATCCTTTGGCAGTGAAGGGCAAATGTGAATAAAATACCCCAGGGGTTATCCCCTGGGGCTTTCTTCGTTATAAGAAATCTATAGAATGTAATTCACCAAACGTCGAATCCAATATCTCGGTTTCAGGTTAACACCCTTACAGAGCAGAACCGAATAGGCTTCCCTTCTGGTGTGACAGTGGAGAATCGCCGCTTTTACTTCCTGTGATTTGAATGGCGTGCCTTCTGTGGAACCGGTAACTTCAACAGAGTCGGTAACCTCTGTGGTGGAAGATTCTTCTGAGGTGAAAGTTTCTTCTGTGTTGGTCTTATCCGCGGCAGGTGTCAAATAAGGCACCAATTTCTTGAAATGCACGTCTTTTATCTTTCGACTGTTAGAATATACATATTCGTTTGGAAATGCGTTATCTGCCGTTGTGAGGCTCAAATCGAACACAACCCCGTCTTCTGTGTGAGCCAGATTGCGGAAATGGAATGTGGAGTCATACTGGCAGGAAATCTTTCTCCAAGCCGTAAGCAGAATCATGTCGGAAATGTCTCCCTTCGGATTGGAAGAGGTGGCATTTTCACGACGGCTTACTTCCTCGAGCCATTTTACTTCGGAGGAGTAGGTGTGCAGCACGAAATCCAGGAACTGGCGGAGACGGTCGACCTTCCAATACAGAATGTGCGGGCTTGCGATTTCGCCCAATGTAACGTCGGTCTCCATGCAGCAGCACGCAAAGTCGGTCCCCTTCATATCGTAGCCGGTAATGTCATCGAATACCAGGACATCGCTGTCGCAGAAGTAACACTCTGCGATGCCGTGCTTTTCGCAGAAATCATAAAGGGCAAAATGCCGCTCAAAGCAGCGAAGCTCGAAATCGTAACTTTTGGTGGTCGACAAATGCTTGTAAATCTCGCGGAAATGAGTGACTTCATCACCGAGATAGTCATCGATCAGATAGTGGTTACTACAGAAGCCGCGGTTGGATTCATCGCCGAGGAGCACAACCTTTTCCCCACCACAAATCTTTCCTGCCTGCTGAAGAGAATCGTAAACGTAGTCTTCATTACCAAGGTGACAAACAATGACCGGACAGGTGCCTTCGAATTCACGCTCTGCCCTCATCTTGTAAGGACGTGCATCCGACTCAAAGAGCAGATAGAAATAGAACGGCACGAGGGCAATGATATGCTTCATCGCAGTAAGGTAATCCGGTTCGTAAAAGGCCTGAAGAAGGATGAAACTAAACAGAAACACCATGACATCCTGTGTCATTACATCGCGTTTGCGAATGCCGTGCTTCCAGTCGGCTGCCACCTGACGAACCATAGCTCGCAGGAAGACAAGTACTGCAAGAAGGTGTAAAAATGGCAAGACATAGGCGTAAGTGCCGCATTTGCCAATAACATCGAACGGGAACAAAAGCTTTAGGAAAATGTACCCTAAGTTCATTAAGTAGTAGGACACATGCGGAAGAATATTCTCCTCGGAGAAGATGTCGTGAATGCATGTTGCTGCTTCACTATCCGGTCGTGCCTCGTGAAGGAAGGTGAGCATAGATAACTGGTAAGCCAGGCAAAATGCGATGACACAAAGCATCAGAAGCCGTAATCCCCAGCGGTCGCTCTTACGCCACAAAAATACGATCAGGAAAACCGGAATGAGCGTCAGTAGTAATTTGTTAAAGAGCCATGCATAACCGGCCAATACGACAGCGGCAACGGCGTAGCGCCACAAGGTCTTCTGTCGGAGTATGTGAAGAAAGAAAATCAGTATGGCGAAGAGTGCCAGGCTTGATGTTGGCTGCATCAGAAAGACCACATCAAAGATATAAAAAAACGAAAACAGCAGGTATGTACCTTTGTTTCGTACCTGAATCTGTGTCATCATTAAGATGTAGAGCACACAAAATACGAGAGCGAAGAATACCCAGAATTCCTGGAACGTCATCTTGATATGGATGTACTTGACACTTGCAACGGTGAACCTCACATACTTGTTGAAGATGTCACCGAAGAGGTTCCAGGATTTTAATTTATCATAATAGCAGAACACAAGAATGGCATCCGCAATTAGCTTGAAGCAGGCCACAATATACACCATGAGGGAATTGCGGACTTTGCTCGAACCGTCGTTCATTACGACGGATGCACGTTTCTCTTTTTTTGCTTCGGTTTCCATGATTCATCCCTTTCTTACGCGCGTTTGGACTGTGGAAATAATGCACCATTTTCATCAAAACGCATACAAAATAATAATAACCGAAATGCAGCGTTTTGTAAATGATTTTCACCCGCAACGAAAGAATTCTTCCGAATGGTTAGGATTCTGACGGAAATGCCGAAATCCGAATAAAAGCGGGAAATTGTTAACCACATCTTTCTATTTTTCTATGGATATGGTATAATCTAAATACGAAGAATGAGTTAGGAGGGCGATCGTGCCTATGTTAACAAATCGAAAAGGACGGAGCTACGTCGCCTTTTTCGGATTTCTTTTTCTTCTGGTCGGAATGACCGTCTCGGTATTCTTTATGGGAATGGTTACGACGAAAACGGCGAATGCTGCAGATTCCGAAACCAAAACGGAGGAGAGCATTTCCAAGGATTATGAAGAGGAGAATGATCCGGAAGCAATCGCGGCTACCGAGAGCATCGAGCATGAACAGAAGGACAGTCAGCTGAAGCATTATGCAGTAGGGATTATTATGGCGTTGTTCCTGATTGTTGGTTTGTTCGTTGCCATTCTCACGAAACGTAAGGAATTGAATGACCTTGCGGACAATCAGTTTTAAGTTGTGTATGTGAAGGGAGAGGTTTTTGCCTCTCCCCTTTTTGTGCACTCATGGGATATATGACATATAGACATATAGGACAAAACGTGTTGATAAAACCCCTTCCAGCCTTAGAAGAATAAGGGCTGGAAGGGGTTCAATCTTTTTCAAAACAATGTTCCAATAAAATGGGAACTGCTACCAATACTTTCACAAATCTCGTGAAAGCACTGGTAGCAGTTCCCTGCGCGTAATATAAAGAGGAATAGATAATAAGCGTTATTTAATACCGGACCAAAGGGCCTGACCGGACTGGAGTTTGAAGCCTCTCACAGCGGCAAGCTCGGATACGGTTACGAATACATAGCCCTGCTCCTGAAGTTCCGGAATCATTGCCTTTACGGCATCTACCGTGTACTGATAGTTCGCATGCATCAAAACGATGGAACCATCCTTAACCTTGGACATTACGTTGTTATACACTTGGTCATAACTTCCGTTGTTCCAATCGGCACTGTCTATGGACCAGCAAATCATCGGAACCTTAACGGTCGCGCCTACGGTGGCATCGGTGCTGCCGTATGGCGGACGCATCAGGTAATCCTTAATACCGGTAATGCTCTCAAGAAGAGCACGGGTCTTTTCAATTTCTTCCTGAATTCCAGCTTCATCCAACTTAGTCAGATCGCCATGACTCCAGGTATGATTTCCAAGCTCACAACCGAGCTCAACCACTCTCTTGATATCGTCTTCAAAACTGATCTTGTAACGATTGCCCCATACGAAGAACGTTGCATGAGCATTGTTCTCTTCCAAAATATCCAGAAGCTGCTTGTAATAGGTAGTTGGACCATCATCGAAGGTGAAAGCAATCAACTTTGCATTCGGATCAATCCAGGAGATATCCACATTACTGGTATCCCATGTAACCTTTACATCAGGAGCAATGGTCGGAGTAGGACCTTCCGGTGTCGGAGTCGGTTCCGGCGTTGCGGTCGGTTCCGGTGTTGCCGTTGCTTCCGGTGTTGCTGTTGCCTCCGGTGTTGGAGTGTCTTTCGGCTCGGTTACAGCCGGGGTATCAGCTCCGTTCATGGTACTGTCTCCCTCCTTGTTGCCACATGCGGCAAATGCGAGCATAGCCATCAGAAGCAGGCCGCCAAATATCATTTTTTTCATAATTACCTCATTCACTGGAACTACATTTGTTTCTTTACAATGGAATATTCGTTTCCATATCGAAAATAAGGACATTCCCAATTGTCGCATCGCATAAAATGCGCCATTTCATCTTCGTCCAAATCTTTTCCGCAAGTGTAACACTCGTAGTCTTCATCGTACTCATAATACATACAGTAGTCACAATTTGCAACGGCTTTCATAGAATTACTCCGAATTAGATAAGATTTTACATCATACATACAGTAGAATAATACAATAAAACACAGATATTGTATGGGAAAAGTGGTATTATCCTCATTTTATACAAGTCTTTTGTGTTTTCTTATACTACAGTCTACTCTGTCGGGACCTCGCTTCCTGTCTCGGGAGCGGTCGCAGGAGGTGTCGCCTCATGACCGGTACAGGTTGCTCGCATAGCGGCGGTGTAACAGTATGGAGTATCCTCGGTTCTTCCGTGGGAAATAATATCCGGATCCTCCAGCTTGTTTAACAACACCTTGGTAACGGTATTGGTGCAGGTTGGAGAAGCCGTCAGTCCGGTCTCCGCACATAAGGTTACCTTTACGTGGCAAGTACACTTCTGGTAAGGAGCGGTGCCCTTCGCAAAGATTTCGGTTCCGATACAGTTTCCACCGGCGTACGCGAAGGGC
>DCGJ01000161.1:5197-23353 GCA_002315495.1 Lachnoclostridium sp. UBA1781
TTACCGCATTTTTTGCAAATGACCGCCGTTTCAATCGAAGCCGGGAGCTCGAAGGTCGTTGCCTCGCAGCCCTTCACTCTGTGAACCTCTTCCATAATGTTACGCCACAGGTATCGATAGTAGCTGGAATCGGTCTGTGTAAAGTTGTTGTCGAAGCCGGACCAGATGGAAGCAGTGTAATAAGGAGTAAAGCCTGCGAACCAAAGGTCGTAGTTATCGTGAGCGGTACCGGTCTTTCCGGCAACCGGGATATCGAGATTGACAAAGCGGCTCTTAGAACCGGTACCGATGGTCGTGGTGTCGATCATGGCATTGGTAAGAAGCGCAGAAGTAGAAGACTTCATAACCTGTGTGGACTCGATTTTATTGTTAATCAGAACGGAACCGTCATGATTTAAAATGCGGCTATAGTAACGCGGCTCGATGTACACGCCATTGTTCGCGATGGCTGCATACGCTGCTGTCATCTCCAGTACGGATACACCATTCGTCAAACCACCGAGCGCCAGAGCTACATTGTAGTCGGAGGTACCGTCGGAAGGATCGGTGTCCAGACGCTTAAAGCCAAGCTTCTTCAGGTAATTCATGGATACCTGCGGAGTAACCGCTTCCATACACTGAACAGCGACAATGTTCATAGAATAGTAGATACCCTTACGGATGCTCTGCAAGCCCTGGTAACCGGTCTTATACCAGTTGGTAACGGTCTTTCGTTCTTCCTCTTCCAACTTTTCCTGACCAGGGTATTCATAGTAACAATCATCAAAGGTGCTGGCCAGCGTGAATCCACAGGAGTCAATCGCCGGCAGGAAGGAAGCCAATACCTTAAAGGTAGAACCTGCCTGACGGTAAGTTGCGGATGCACGGTTCAAAACTCGGTTTCCGGACTTCTCGCCACGTCCGCCGTATTGTGCCAGAACGATGCCGGTTGACTGGTCCATGATGACCATTGCACACTGTGGCTGAAGGGTGAACATCTTATCACGATCACTGGAGCTGGTCTGCCAGGTGGTGAACTCCACACCCGGATTGGCCGAAACGAAGTCCGCTGTGACGGCTGCCTCGAACGCATCAATCTTCTCCATTAAATCATCCTTGTTCAGGGTGTAGGTGCTGATGCCTTTCTTGCCTTCCTCGTGATAATAAATCTTGTTGTTATCCGTGTAATTTTCGTAGTACTTTAACAGGTCGGAGAGGTGATAGTGCTTCTGCGGAGCGTCTTCACCCTTGCCAACGATGGAAAATGCGTAGTCTGCCGTCAGCTCGTAATAAGAGCCGGAGCCGACTGCCGGGAAGTTCTCTTCATTCGTAAAATAGGAATCCATAACGGCCTGAATCTCAAGATCCTGACACGTTTCGATGGTCAGACCGCCATTATAAAGCAGATAGTTGGCTTCATAGGTGGTGTAACCCATCTTCACAAGGTCGTCGATGACCTGCTCGATAACTTCATCGACATAGTAGGAATACTTAGAGGAAGCCTGTGCCTTTGTTTCGGTCTGCTGAGCAGCGATACGGAGGTAGACATTTTCCGAATCTGCGATTGCTTCGTCGTACTGATCCTTCGTACAGAAGCCGTTATCATACATATTCTTCAAACAGTCGAGACGACGACGGGCGTTGTCCTCCTGATAGTTAAGCGGGTTCATATAGGTAGGAGAGTAGGCAATCGGCGCTAACACAGCGGCTTCGCTAATCGTAAGCTCCGATACACTCTTACCGAAGTAGTTAAATGCGGCAGCGGCGATACCATAGGAGCCGTTACCGAGGTTGATCGTATTCAGATAGTATTCCAGAATGGTACCCTTTTCCATCTTGTCTTCGAGCTTGATGGCCAGATACTGCTCCTGCAGCTTACGGATAATCTTATCCATGGCGCTCGATTCGTTACCGCCGTAGAACACCTGGTTCTTCAAAAGCTGCTGGGTAATGGTGGATGCACCATAATCCAGGCCGCCTTCCTTTAAGACAGAGAAGCCTGCACGGAAAATGCCTCGCACGTCGATACCGTTGTGCTCCCAGTAACGCTCGTCCTCCATTGCCACGAAGGCGTTCTGCACATCAACCGGAATATCTTCAATTTTCGCATACTTGGCGTCGGTGCCGGCAGCCTTCAGTACCGCCAGTTGGGTTCCGTTCGCAGCAACGATGACAGAAGAAAATTTGTAAGGAGTAACCTGTTTTTCAATGCCGTCAATGCTTGGCGATGTCTGCAGGATTCCAAGGTACGCTCCGTACGCACCATAACATCCGACGATGACACAAACCGTCAGCGCAATCAGAAGAATGCGGTAGAGCATAATGCGAAGCAGGGAACGCATACGTACCGGGGTGGAACGTAGGCTCTTCTGCATACGCACAATATTGTAATGTGAATAATTCATACGATATTCTCCATAATTCCATCAAAAAATGAACTCGGTAAAAACCATCATTATTATAGCAATCGAAAAGTTCCTTGTAAACCTTTGAAAAGTTACGTTTTTATTACAAAAGTACGACCTCTCCGTTTTGAAGGAAATAGTCCACAGGGTCCTCCTTCGTGAGCTTTGCTGTGCCTGCGGTCGCCTCGGACACCTTCTTTTCGAACGAGCCAAATGCGTCCTTTGATACCAGCACCACGGCCGTCACCACATCGGTGTAATCGGTCCGAAGAACGGGCAGGGAATCTTGTGCGGTCAGATACAGAAGCTTTCCGATGCCGTTATAGTCGGTCTCCACCGTAACCGGGTAGGCTGAGCATTTTTCTGCGATATCGCAGTGAGCAAGTCCCTCCTTCACGGCTGCCTGGTAAGCACGAATCAGTCCGCCGGTGCCAAGCAGGGTGCCGCCAAAATAACGGGTGACAACAACGCACACGTTACGAATACCGGAGGCAAGCAGCACATCTAACATCGGTCGGCCGGCAGTGTGTGGCGGCTCTCCGTCATCCGAACAGCGGGTCAGTTCGCCACGATCCCCGATGACGAAGGCGGAGCAGTTATGACGTGCATCCCAGTATTGCTTCTTCATCTGCTCGATAAATGCGGCCGCTTCTTCCTCCGTGCGCACCGGGCGCAGCGTGGCAATAAAGCGGGATTTTTTCTCCACGATTTCTCCTACGCCTCCCGCATTGAGAAAACGGATGGTTTCGGTGTTGGATTGTTCAGAAGCCATGACGCCTCCTTTCTTGCACATTGGCGAGTATTATGATACAATAATTATGTATGTGTATAAGGAAATCACTCAAACCGATTTTTCTCAGAATTGTAGTGGTAACCGGCAGCATTTAAAATGCGGCAAATCTCCGACTTATCCTCATCCTCCCGGTCGCACAGGTCGTCGAGCGAGGAATAAAAATCACGGAGTTTCGTATTGATTACACTGTACTATTTCGAGAACTATTTTCGGAATAGTCTTATTTACATAAATAGTTTATTTGTTTTTAAGTCTTGTTCTAAGGTATATTACTTTATTATGATAGTGTCAAGAAGTTTGTGTAAACCTCTGTGACCTTGTTACAGTTTATCGAACATCTCCAACAATTCACTTCGTGATTCTTTGAAGCCTCGGTGGATTCGGTCACTGAACCGCTTGTTATAATCAGTGCAATAAGTACAGATATAGCGTTCCAGGGATTCTTCGTTCGGGAATTGTTCTTTTTGCTTTGTCCCTCGTTTGAGATTCTTGTTGAAATTCTCAATTAAGTTCGTTGTATATATGCTTCGTCGAATCTTTTCCGGGAAAGCATAAAAAGTAAACAGGTTATCCAAGTCATTAAGGACGTCAACAGCCTTTGGATAGAGCTTCTGATACTTTTCCATGAAGTCATACAGGCAGTCAAGTGCTGACTCTTTGCTATTAGCTGTATATACCGGCTTCAGATCTGCCATGACAGCTGCTTTGTCTTTTGACCGTATATATTTCATGACATTGCGGCAAAGGTGTGTCCAGCAGGATTGATACATAGCCTTGGGAAACACTTCGAGAACAGCATCTTTCATGCCCTTCAATCCATCGGTAACAAAGAGAAGTACCTGTTCAAGACCTCGATCTCTGAGATTTTCCAGCATTTCCTTATAGTTGGATGCAGACTCTGTGGGGAATAAAGCAAAGTCCAGGACCTCTTTGGAACCTTCAGGGGTAATCCCTACAATGATGTGAAGTGCTTCTTTGGCGACACTGTCACGGCGGACATTGAGATAGGTAGCGTCACAGTAAATGACTGCATACTGCCGGCCGATAACCCTCTCGTGAAAAGCTCGTACATTAGCCTCGACAGCTTTTACGATGTTGGAAACCGTCTGAGGGGTATAATAATGGCCATACATCTTTTCGATCAGATCAGTGATCTCACGCGTAGTGATACCATGGCGATACATCTCAATAATAAAGTTCTCGAGGGTATCGCTGCTGCGTCTATACGGGGGAATCGTTTTCTGGTGAAAGGCACCGGCACGATCGCGGGGTATCTGAAGGTTCAAATCACCATATACCGTATGAAGGGTACGAGAATAGAAGCCATTTCTTGAATCACCTGAATTATAACCGGCGGGATCGTACTTGTCATAGTCCAGGAAGGCATCAAGCTCGATCAGAAAGAGCTCGTTGAGTGCTTTTTCAAGCTCAAAGCGAAAAACTTCTTCGATAGATTCATTTTTTAGTAGTGCTTCTAAGATTTTTGTGCTAACATTAAACATACGGGAACCACATCCTTTCGTTTTTTTGTTTGGTCACAAAAATCATAAACGATGTTGGTTCCTTTTTCTATGCCATTTGGGCGGAACCTACGTTTACACAAAATATTTTACACTACCTTTATTATAGTTGAGCAAGACTGCTCTAAGGACTAAAAAATGGCGTTTTTTAGTTACTTTTTTAGAAAGGAGGTAAGACGAATGGACTATGATGAGAGTCCATCTCTAGTTGGTAGTAGTTTAGAGGCTGAGTATGATGCAACCTTTACAGGTGAAGAAAAAACTGCAGCAGCGTTGAAGTTTTCATCAGATGCTTTTGAGCGAGAGTTTAAGTCTATAAAGATTAGCGAGATAGTGCTTTCAGAGCCTATTAAGCAAGGTCGAAAAGAGACTCGTAGTGGTCTAACTGCTATAACAAAGGATTTGGGAGTTTTAGTTCCAATTCATGTTATGACGCTATCTGAGGAGTCACAAGATGATGATGTCAAATATGTTCTGTTAGATGGTTTGAGGCGTATCTATGGTGCGTTAAAGAACGGACAAACAGAAATAGACGCAATCGTATGGGATTTCAAAGATAAAGACCAAGGTAGCGACTATGCACTATTCATAAGTTTGTTACTTAACAAAACTCAAGACAGAAGTTGGGGAGAAAAGTGGAGTTTGTTCCAAGTTCTCGAAATGCAGTCAGCAATAACGCCAGGAACAGTTGAATATCTGATTAACCTATCTCCAGGTGATGCTATGCGATTCAAGGATGTAATGCTTGCAGAGTATAGTGAACCGAAAGAAGCACTCTTAAGTGGTGATAAAGACCTTGACGGAGCTTACAAGATGCTTGCAAAGCTCAGAAAGGAAGAAAATGCTCTTGAAAAGAGTGATGCTCAGGGTATCAGTGGTACTGTTGAAGGTGCAGAAGATTTGGCAGCTGACAACACTGGCGAAGGTGGCGAGTTAAGTGACAACGATGTACTCGAATTATTGGATATGGCTGAAGACCTAGATATCGGTGATGATACAGATGAAGTTGAGTTCAAATCATTGAACGCAGCAGAGGCTGAATGCCAGAAGGTTGGTGAGCGACATCCGTTAGACCCAGCTATTCGTCAATCTGTACTTGCACGAGATAAGTTTGTTTGTTCTTGTTGTGGTATGAAGATGATTGGTGCAAGATTAGGTCTTATTGCAGTACATCACAAAATTCCAGTTCATTGTGGTGGTAGAGATAGTTTAGACAATCTTACTACTCTTTGCGTAAACTGTCATGTTGCTCTACATATTATGGAGAGACAGGGTGGTAGTATCTTGATGGCTGAAGAAGATTGGAATGAGCTTTATGAAAAAGACGAGAATGGTGAAACTATTAAAGTTGATGGTAAGCCAAAGTTGAGTAGTGAGCAGATTTCCTTACTTAAGGCTCGTAAGTTAGCACTTGTTGCTATCGAAGCTGATAAGCGTCAAGGTTTAAGCAAAGATGCAGTACAGAAATATACCTCTGATACTATTAAGCACCCGATGCCAGGTGTCGCTTTTGCGAATGGAAAGAAAGATTATGAAGGTGCAGGGGGTGGTGCTTAATGAAGCGTAAAATACTTGCAGTAATGGGTATTTGCTTATTATGTACTGCTTGCAACAAACAAGACACCAAAACGGTAGATGTAGAGGCACAATCAAATATACAGAAGGCTATTGAAACCACTTTTAATGAAAATTGTATTGCCTTTAAAGGTGACATAGTTAGTACATCGAGTGATGAGTTCGCAAGTTACTCGGCTACTATCTATAAAGACAATTACACTTACTCCGTAAAACAAAATGCCGAAGGATTTTCAGTCACAGATTATTCAGACGGAAGTAGTTATTATGTATATAACAGTGATGGTGCTTATGAGATGCCTATTAAATGTCTTGACACCAATGCTAAAGCCTTTTACTTAAATACTATTAAAGGTTTAGAATGGGTAGCAACAGACTTAGGTTATGAAGCTACTTTAACAGAACCCCAAGTAGAAACAATAGTAAATGGGTATTTAGTAGCTCAATACAATGGTATTGAGAAGAGTTCAAACGATGTGGTATTACAAGATTATGCTAAGAAAGCTACAAAGTATCTTAGCTCGGATACCTACCCTAGCGGAACACTAACAGTATTACTGGATGGTGGAAAACTTAAGGCTGTAATACTACAATATAAATCAGCGGGTATCCAGAGAATATACTCAGTTGAGTATAAGTACGATTTAGAGTCGTACAAAAATCTAGTTGAGGTTTCACAGCCTGAGGCAAGTAGTATTACTGATTACCTTGAGAGTATATATGATTGGGCAGAAGTAGTACATGGTTGTGATACTTATGAGGACGCATTAGTTACAATCAAATAAGGAGGATAAAATAAAATGCGTAATAAGAAAATTCTAGTTGGTATGCTTACTTCAATGATGGCAATGAGTATGATGGTTATGCCTGCTATGGCTTCAGTTAATGAGTATGGCGAGCAGACTGAGGATACTCAGAATGCAATTATCCCAGATGGCTTTGCTCTCTCTTATGACGAGGGTAACTGGTTCCAGCCTTACAATTCAGCTTACAATAATGTTAAGTGCCCTGTAGTTGCTTACTACAATACCGAAATCAACTCTGATATTGATTCAGTAGTAAAATTTGGTTTTGATGTTACTAGCGAGGATGCTGGTGAGGTTACAGGTGATTACGAGTACTATACTTTTAAGAACCTTGGTGAGGTTAGTGGTGAGAGACAGGCTATGAGAGCTGTCAATACTTCTATCGAGAAGTGGGGTAAGACAGTAGACTTCTATGCTCTTAATAGAGATTACTATTGGGCTATTGCAGCAGAGCATGCAGATGGTACTTACACTTTCTCAAAGCTCGATGCCGAGAATCCTATTTGGGAGAATAAGGATAATACACCTAAGGAATCTTGCTACATTCTATGGGTAGCTAAGGCAGGTATTGCTAAGTGGGAAGATTATGATTGGGAAAATGGTAGTTTTGCAATCGATATGCCTACTTTCGAGAAGCATATCTACACTATCGAGGACAATAGAGTATATACAGTGAGACCACCTAGAGAAGTAATGCCTACTGAAACAGTAGTTGGTTTACTTAAGCCTTATTTCAGCTATACTTTTGATGATGAGTACAAGCTCACAGTTGATTTCAAGGGACTTAATGAAGGTGCTTGGGAGACTAAGAGATATACAAATACTCAGCAGGCAGCAGCTCTTGGACAGATTAAGATTAAGCTTGTAACAGCTGATGGTGATGTTATGGCAGAAATGTGGGCAATTGACCCAGGTACTGGCGAAGGTCAGCAGGAGAGTGCTTTCTTCTATTATAACTCTGCAGACTATGTTACAACTGTAAATGCAGATGGTACAGGAACATATACTTGTACTAAGGATAAGGATATCTACGGTGAAATTGCTGAAGATGGTAGTTTCAGTAATATGAGTTGGAAGTATGAACATCTCTTATTTAATGATTTCTCTAAGGCAGAACTTGATGTTGTAATTTGTACAGCAGATGTAGAGTTCTCTATTGGTAAAATTCAGAATAAGGAAAACGAGGAGTATGGTCTTTCAGACGAGGATGAGCCTATTCCAGAGATTACATCTCCAGCTGAGATGGACCCAGAAACAGGTAGTATCGATTTAGGTGAGGACGACCCTGTAGTTCCAGAAGTTGATACACCTGAGACAGACCCAATGAAGGGTGTTACAACTGAGGCAGACGAGGATGCAAAGGTTGGTGGAGATGAAGATTTCCGTCAGGATGAGCTTCCAAGAACTGGACTTCCAGTAGTACCTATTGTGTTGGGTAGTGTATTTGTAACAGGAGGAGCCGCAGCAGGTGCTGTGACAATAATTAAGAAAAGGAGAAAGTAAATGAAAGCAAGATTAAGATATGCAGTGTCATTTCTCGCCTTGTGTATCTGTATGCTGTTCAGTACTACAACTGCTTTTGCATTTGATAAGGGAACGGGTAACGAAAATACATCAGTTTCAGGTGTTGGTCAGCCACATTGGACTGATGTAAGTTACAATATTATCCTTATCAAGGATAGTAGTGCAGCATCTTCTTATGAGAAGTTCACACACTTGGTTGGTGGTGACAGAGTTGTTAAAGACGATTACTTCAAAGCTTTGAGTAATGCAGTAGTTAAGCCAGGTCAAGGTGCCATAGGTGTACATGTCAGTACTAATGATAATAATTACAGTAATTATGGTAAAGTTAGGCATGTTTCGCTTACAGATGCAGCTAGTACCTTTCACACCCGTATTGGTGGTTTAGGTTCGGTAACAGTTGGTGGTAAGACCTATAATTTAAAGGGTGCGAATCTTGATGGTTTTGATATCTATAGAGTAGACAGTATGGCAGGTGTTAAGGATAAGTGGAATAACTACTTATCTCCAGCTATGCAGACATCTACGGGTAGAGCAGCAGTACTTAACTGGTTTCAGGATATGTCAGGACTTAAGCCATCTGATTATGGTTTCAGTTCAACAGCTACAGACTGGTGGGTAATTATCGTTCCAAGTATTGAGTGGAAAGATGATGATAAGGGTGGTATTAGATATACATCAATGGGTATGGTAACCTTTGATAAAGTTTCTCGTACTGAGTCAGGTCAAGCATCTAATTACCAAAGCAATTACATGGGTAGTAAGTTAGCTATTGGTCAGGCACACAATGTGTATGCAGGTACTGAGGTTAGAGGTGGTACACTTAGTTATATGTCATCACAGGCATATTCAACTGCTATTAATGAGTTACAAGGTGCTACATCTTCACAGCAGGTTTATTATAAACCGTTTACAGCCCATTTTGGCTTAGATAGTAAGACACAGATTTATGCAAATTTGAAAAGTATTCCAGGTAAGACATCGGGTACTTACTATGTTTACCCATATCAAGGATTAGGTTATGCAGTATACGGACCTAATCAGCCAGTTGTTTTGAAGAAGTCAATTACAATGGGCGAGACAGCCCTTACATTCTTTGATACAGAAATCAAAGCAGATGGTACAGTTACAACAACACCTCAGTCAGGTGTATATTATAATATTGGTGTCGGAAGTGCACATCAGGCGTTAAGTAGTTCTAATGCTCGTTGGATTGGTGATACGATGGGGCATGGTAGTAAAATAGATGTTACAACTGATACTTATTTTCTTATGGGTGCTACTACCTGTGAGGTAATACCTAGTCAGAGTAACATTAATGGTATTCTTGCAGCTTGGAGAGGTGAGACTAGAGGTCGTATGCCTAATTACACCACTACTAAGAATGGTGTAACAAATGGTTTAGGTAATGTACTTAAGGTAACTTATGGTATCGATAATCTTAAGGCAGATAGTTGGGCAACAGTAGCTGATTATGCAGACTATCTCTTGGAAGAGAGTAAGAATGCTAATAGTCCTTTAGCTAAAGCTATAAAGAATGATTCAGACCTTTACTATGTTTTAAGTTATATTTCACCAGAGTTTGAAAAGGGTACTGTTCCACCTTGTTCGCATAAGATAGAAGATTCTACATACAATACTGTTAAGACTCTTAAGGATAGTGAAGGTAATCTTTACTATATGAGGTACGCTAGACTTATCAATGAAAGTATGGATGGGTCCTTTGGTAACATAGGTTCCTCCTGATGATAAAAGTTCGTAGTAGCAATATAGCATATTTCATGAGGGATGGCAAACCATGGATTTATTTGATTATATGAAAGAGAAGAAGGGGGAAGCGGATGCGCCGTTAGCGTCCCGTATGCGCCCGCGTCGATTAGAGGACGTGGTGGGACAGCAGCATATCATAGGAAAAGACAAGCTTCTGTACCGTGCCATTCAGGCAGATCAGATTCGCTCCGTCATATTCTACGGACCTCCGGGTACCGGAAAGACGACGCTTGCAAAAGTCATTGCCGAGACAACCAGTGCCGAATTTCGACAGATCAATGCGACTTCTGCCGGGAAAAAGGACATGCAGGATGTCATTGAGGAAGCCGAGCAGACACTGGCCATGACCGGTTCCCGCACCATTTTGTTCATCGACGAGATTCATCGTTTTAATAAGTCGCAGCAGGATTATCTGTTGCCGTTCGTGGAGAATGGGACCGTCATTTTGATCGGTGCTACCACGGAGAATCCTTACTTTGAGGTAAACGGGGCTTTGATTTCCCGCTCCGTTATTTTTGAGCTGAAGCCGCTTTCACAGGAGGACGTTAAGAATCTTTTGAAGCGTGCCGCATCGGATACGGTACACGGTCTTGGCAATTACCGGACCGAAATCAGCGAGGAGGCCTTCGACTTTATTGCGGATGTGGCAAACGGCGATGCGCGTCAGGCGTTAAATGCGCTCGAGCTCGGAGTTCTTACAACTACTCCGGATGCGCGAGGCATCATTTGCATTGACCGCGAGGTGGCCTCGGAATGCATTCAGAAGCGGGTGATTCGCTACGATAAGACCGGGGACAACCATTACGATACGATTTCCGCATTTATTAAGAGTATGCGGGGCTCTGACCCGGATGCCGCTATTTATTATCTGGCACGTATGTTATATGCCGGCGAGGAGGTTACCTTCATCGCGCGTCGTATGATGATTTGTGCGGCCGAGGATGTTGGAAATGCGGACCCGCAGGCACTGCAGGTGGCCGTCAGTGCATCCCTTGCCGTCGAGCGCGTGGGTATGCCGGAGGCGCAGATTATTCTGTCACAGGCCGCAGCTTACATCGCCTGTGCGCCGAAGTCCAATGCGGCCGTGGATGCCATTTATGACGCGATGCGAGAGGTCGAGAGTGAGCGAACCCCGAGGGTGCCGCCGCATTTGCAGGATGCACATTATGGCGGAGCCGCAAAGCTTGGTCGTGGGGAGGGCTACGAGTATGCCCATCTTTATCCGAACCATTTCTCGAAGCAGAATTATCTGCCGGACGATTTGGTCGGTCGCAAATTTTACAACATGGGCGACCTTGGATACGAGAAGAAGATGAAGGACTGGATGGAATATATCCGAAAGGAAGAGTAGGAGGAAACAAATGAAGCATAGATTTTCGCAGGTTGTGGCAATTATTACACTGGCCCTTGTGCTTGCGGCGCTTGGGTGTACCATCGCAGGTGCGGTGATGAGCGGTGAGCTCGGGAAGTCGTTTTTGCTTACCGGTGTGTTCGGCTTTGTGGCCGTGCCGATTCTGGGCTGGTTTATGATTCGCATCTACGAGCGCGTGCATCGGGATGAGGATGTGAATGAGGAGCTTTTGAAGAAGGCAAAGAGCGAGTCGGAAGCAGAGAAGTAGACGACGAATAACGAAACTTAGGAAAATGCGCCTTTGGGCGTTTAGAAGAAAGGAATGAAAAAGATGAGTTTATTAACCGATTGGAGAGAAACAGCGTATAACGAGCAGATGGACCAGCAGAAGATGCAGATGTTTTGGATGGCATACTTTGCTGAGGAGAAGGCAGTATATGAGCAGTTACTTGCAGAGCCGGATGTTGAGGTTTGCGGCACCGTAAAGGAACTGGCTGAGAAGTATGACATGACGGTTTCTCATTTTACCGGATTTTTGGATGGCATCAACGACAGCCTGATTACCCCGAACCCAATTGAGGAGATGGGCGAGGATACCGTGGTTAGCCTGGCATTTGACAAGGAAAAACTGTACTACAATATGTGTGAGGCAAAGGCAGACTGGTTGTACCAGCTTCCGCAGTGGGACAATATTCTTACCGCTGAGAGAAGAAAAGAAATCTTCCTTACTCAGAGAAAGTCCAATACCGTTGTGGCCGAGAAGAAGATTGGCCGTAACGATCCGTGTCCTTGCGGAAGCGGCAAGAAGTACAAATTCTGCTGTGGTAAGAACAAGTAAAGTGATTCTACCCTGAGCAGCAATAGAAGTAAGTAATCGATTTGGAGCAATCCGAAGAAAGGAAATCATGGCACAGAAATCTCGTTACGGTACAAATGTGGGAGTACGGAGAAAAAGTGGCACAAAGCGTGCAAGAAGGAAGAAGAACCTGATTATGGCAGTATTCTCCCTTTGTTTTTGCGTGCTTTTAGGAGCCGGCTGTTACGCACTTACCCATCAGAAGATGCCGGCGGCGTACGTGGAGGGGGTGTCCCCGACACCAACGCAGGAGATTACCCAGATGGACATTTCTTCGGTTCTTGCGTCTCCGAATCATCTGTATACCGGTGGCTATACGCAGAATCTGACGGAAGACGATATCTGGATGGAGGATTTCGACGATACCCGCGAACCGACGGATATCAAGGGCGTCTATCTGACCTCTGATGTCATTAACAAAAATCTTGACGGCATCTTAGAGCTTTTGGATACCACCGAGCTAAATGCGGTTGTTATCGATATTAAGAACGATGACGGTTTTATTACCGTTGCCAACGATTCCGAGTATCTTGCGGGAATCGATAACCAGTACATTTTGCTCTATAACGTAAAGTCTCTTGTGGAAAAGTTTCATGAGCATGGCGTGTATTGTATCGCCCGTATCGTATGCTTTCGAGATATCCGAACCGTTCGTGCGAAGAATGAATTCGGCGTGAAGATGAAGGACGGAAGCCTGATGAAGGATAACAGCGGTTATACCTGGATGGACCCGACCAAACCGGAGGTTTGGGAGTATCTGACCGAGGTTGGCCGTGTGGCAGCGGACATCGGTTTTGATGAAGTTAACTTCGACTACTGCCGTTTCTCAACCGACAGTAAGATTAAGGAAGCAGACTTCGGCGTGGAACTCACAACCGAGGTAAAGCAGGATGCGATTGCAGGCTTCGTAAAGTATGCCTGTGAGAACCTGAAACCACTTGGGGTCTTCGTATCTGTCGACGTATTCGGTGTCGTTTTAAGCTCCACCATTGACGCGGCAGCCGTAGGTCAGGACTATGCGCGAATGTGTAAGTACCTGGATTATATCTGTCCGATGGTCTATCCGTCTCACTACGGAAACGGTTATTATAATTTAGCTGTGCCTGACGCAGCTCCATATGGTTTGATTTATAACGCGATGTTAGACTCGAAGCGTCTTCTCCAGGAAAATGTGCTGAAGGGCCGTTGTGCGGAGGTTCGTCCGTGGTTGCAGGCATTTACCGCATCCTGGGTTAAGGGACACATCGATTATACCGGGTTGGAGGTTCGTCTTCAGATTCAGGCGACCTATGATGCCGGCTACGAACATGGATGGCTTCTATGGAACGCAGGCGGAAACTACGCGAACTATAAGAGCGGTATCCTGGGACAGGAATACGAGAGTGCACTTGGTGCAAATTCACCGGTGACGGTGGAGGTGCCGGAGGACCAGAAGAAGAGATAGTGTTTTCATAAAGAATGGGGGATTTATGAAGATTAAGACAAAGAAGCTTAGCTATGACGAGGTTATGGCGAAGCCGTTATGGAAGCATAAAAAACCAATTAAGCAGTCGAGCTTTTGGAGATTTGTGCTTCGCATGGCTTCACGCGGGGAACTGAAGGCAACCGATTTTACCTGCGAAAGGATGGGGATGGAGAGGCTCGGAAAGAAGGAACCATGTCTTTTTCTAATGAATCATTCCAGCTTTACCGATTTGCAGATTGCTTCGGAGCTTCTCTATGATCGACAGTTTCATATTGTCTGCACCAATGATGGCTTTGTTGGAAAGGAAGGGCTGATGCGTCGCATCGGCTGTATTCCGACCAAGAAGTTTATTATGGATATGCAGCTTGTAAAGGATATGAAGTACACCTTCGAGAAGCTGAAGAGCTCGATTCTGATGTACCCGGAGGCAAGCTACAGCTTTGACGGAACCGAGACGCCACTTCCGGACAGTCTGGGAAAATGCGTGAAACTCATGAAGGTTCCGGTGGTTATGATTCGAACGAAGGGGGCATTTTTACGAGACCCTTTGTACAATTGTCTTAATAAAAGAGATGTAAAAGTATCTGCATATATGAAATACCTGCTTTCCGCGGAGGAGTGCGAGAAACTTTCGGCGGAGGAGATTACCGAGGCGATTCGGAAGGAGTTTTCCTACGATCATTTCAAGGAGCAGAAGGCGGATGGGATTCGGGTAAAAGAACCGTTTCGCGCCTTGGGACTTCATCGTGCTTTGTACTGTTGCCCGCATTGTCTGACCGAAGGGAACACGGTAGGGGAGGGAATCAACCTTACCTGCAATTCTTGTGGTGAAGTGTACGAACTTAGCGAAGAGGGTACGTTGTTTCGGGATTCGAAAAGTTCGGTGAGCGAAGGAGAAGATTTCACTTATGTCTCCGACTGGTATGCATGGCAGCGCGGCCGGGTACGGAAGGAAATCGAGGATGGCTCCTATTCCTACGATGCGGATGTGGACATTCGCATGTTGGTGGATTCCGAGGCCGTTTATGAAGTGGGCGAGGGGCATTTGCATCACGATGAAAATGGCTTCCGTCTTACCGGTTGCGACGGTAAATTAGACTTCACTATGAAGCCGAGTGAGTCCTATAGTTTGTACGCGGATTACTTCTGGTACGAGCTTGGGGATATGATTTGCATCGGCAATAATAAGCGGCAGTATTACTGCTTCCCGAAGGAAGGTCAGAATCGGAATGTTGCGAAGGTTCGACTGGCTACGGAGGAAATCTTTAAGCGCCTGAATTCGGCTAAAAAAATGCAGAATAGGGGTTAACATTCGGAAGAAAAGTATGTTATACTATTTTGAGCGGCGATTGCGTCGTGTGCGAAAAGAATCAAACAGGGTGCGCGGCATCTTGAATGGATAGGAAAATGAAGGAGGAGACGGAGATGGCACTTTTTGGAGGACCATACAGCAACGAAATTAACGCATTGAATACATCGATTAAGGCAGAGCTTGGAAAGATTCAGGGCTCTCAGTTTAACCTCGGTACCATTCTTTTAAAGAAGATGGACGAGGGTTTGGTAATTGAGGATGCAGACCTTCAGGCAGAGTATGCAAAGGTTTGTGAGTATCGTAACAACATCCAGCAGATGAATGGTCAGCTGGAGGACATCAATCGTAAGATTGCGGAAGAGGAAGCAGCGCGTCAGGCAGAAATCGAGCGTAAGAAGGCAGAGGCTGAGGCAGCCCGTCAGGCTCGTATCGCCGAGGCAGAGGCCATTAAGCTTGCAAAGCAGGCACAGGCAGCTCAGCAGGCAGTAGCAAGTGCGGCAGCAACCTGCCCAACCTGTGGAAAAGCCGTTATCGCAGGTGCAGCATTTTGCGGTAATTGCGGAAGCAAGCTGGAGGCTCCGAAGCCGGCTACTCCGGCACCTGCATTTTGCGGAAAATGCGGCAACTCCCTAATTCCTGGCGCAATGTTCTGTAACAACTGTGGCGCAAAGGTAGGACAGTAGTGATTTGCAAGGGGCATCCGAAGGGGTGCCCCTTTTTCTAATAGCGGGCATTGCCCCATCATGGATTGTAATTCTGCGAAGGTTGAAAGCGAAACCGTATGTAGAAGGAAGGATGATATGGATCGAGGCTGGAAACACAATTTGATCTTTGCGGGAAAGGTTGTGGCTGCGGCTTGCCTTGCGATTGGCATAGCCGAGCTGTTGGGTCTCGCATTTTCCGTGTCTGCGGGAATTGTGGCGATTTTGTCCATTGCCTTTACGAAGACAGAAACGGTGCGAACGGCAATGAACCGTTTTGTTGCATTTGTTGCAGCGCTGATTATTGCCGCAGTCTGCTTTTCGGTGCTTGGGTATCACATTCCCGCATTTTGTGTCTATTTGCTGTTGTTTATTCCGCTGTGCCAGTTCAAAGGATGGAATAGTGCAATGGCCATGGATTCGGTACTGATTTCGCATTTTTTGACCCTGGGTTCTATGTCATGTAAGAATGTGGGAAATGAGCTTGCGCTTTTTGCCATTGGTGTAGGAATCGGAATCTGTGCGAATCTGTTCCTTCGTAAAAAGACGGATTACATGGAAGAACTGAAAAATGAAACCGACGAGCGAATGCGACAGGTGCTGCATCGAATGGCCCTTCGGATTATGGATTCCGACCTGGACGGATACGACGGAAGCTGCTTTCATAAGCTGTATGATTCAGTGAAACATGCTTCTGCAGTGGCTGAAGAGAATGACCTGAACCAGCTTTTTCATAGCGGACGCGCGGACATCGAATATATTGCCATGCGTCATCGCCAGATTGACGTTCTGTACGATATGTATCAGCGGGTAAGGTTGGTGCACACCACGCCCATTACCGCAAAGCTCTTGGCACAGTTTTTTGAGAGGGTGTCCTCCGAGTATCATCGGGAGAACACGGTTTGCGAACTATTGGAGGGCTTCGCCATACTGGATGCAAAGATGAAGCAAATGCCCCTTCCCGAAAGCAGGGCTGAATTTGAAGACCGGGCACAACTCTACGCACTTATGCGAAATATGGAAGAGTTTTTGCAGATCAAAAGATTGTATATGGAAGAGCAGGAACAGAAGAACTGAAGGATAGAGAATAAAAACGGAAAAAGAAGGAGAAAACAAATGCTAAAGGACCTGATTGGAAAGTATTATTTTGATGGAAACTATAACTGTGCGGAAACGATGATACGTGCGGCGAACGAGTATTATAATCTCGGTCTGCACGATCACGACATGATCATGATGGGCGTATTCGGAGCCGGCATTCAGACCGGTAATACCTGTGGTGCAGTACTTTCGGCAGCATCTGTTCTATCTATGAAGTATGTGGAAGCAAAAGCCCATGAGAGCGCGGATATTAAACCGGTCACGCAGAAGCTGATGCGTGCGTTCAAGGAGCGGTACGGTTCCACGCTTTGTAAGGATATTAAACCACAGTCCTTCCAGCCGGGAATTCGTTGTAAGAAAACCATCGAGGATGCCTGCGATATCTTAGAGCAGGTAATTGCCGAGTATGAGGCGGAGAAGCAATAATTTTTTATGGTTGACAGCACTTTCAAAGTGTAATACAATGTATTACAGAAAGAGGGAGGGCGAGAATATGGCAATTTCGTTAAGATTAAGTGAAAAGGATACTGCGGTAATTAAAAAATATGCTGCGATTCATAACATAAGCGTTTCGGATCTGTTTCGCCAAGCTGTTATGGAAAAAATCGAAGATGAATATGATCTTGTAGCTTATGAGAAAGCAATGGCGGAGTTTAAGAAGAATCCGGAAACGTACTCCTTCGAAGAAACAATGAAGGAGCTGGGATTACAATGAAGTATCAAGTTGAGTTTTCAAAGCAGGCCCTGCGACAACTTCAGAAACTTGACAAGGGGACTGCGGCTCTAATCATGGGATGGATTAAAAAGAATCTCGTGGACTGTGAGAATCCACGAATTCATGGAAAGGGATTGACCGCAAACCATTCCGGTGAGTGGCGGTATCGAATTGGAGACTATCGAATTATTGCAAAGATAGAGGATGAGAGAATTGTGATTTTAATTCTTTCTATCGGTCACAGAAGTGAAATTTATCAATAAATGGAACCGGTGCGGGAAATTGG
>DCGJ01000126.1:0-1662 GCA_002315495.1 Lachnoclostridium sp. UBA1781
GGCATTAGAAATAACTTACGGAAGCGCAGGCAAGTAAGTGAAAACGAAGAAAAGCTTCAGAAATAACTGATGAGGGTGCCAGGCAAGTAAGTGAAAACAAAGACAAGATTCAGAATTAACTGTCAACGATTCGATCAAGTAAGTAAAAAAAACATGGCGTGCGATATTTCACGCACGCCATGAAAGATGTTTCGGTTAAAAAAGGTGATATGTCAGGAATTAACTCACGCTCGCAAACAACTCCCTCGAGATTTCCGGAAGATCGCCCAACACGCGCAACTGCTTGAATCACCCAACACGCGCAACAGCCTGAATTACCCAACACGCGCAACAGCCTGAATTGCCCACGCACAGAAACCACGCATAGGGGCATCAGGCGCAAACAATGCAAGGGGGCGTCTCAATCAAACTACTCAAACCGGAAATATTTGAAGTCAAACTTACTTCCCGGAAGGAAGATGAAGTTCACCTTCTGAAGTCCATACACCGGATCAAGCGGGAAGGAGAGTTCCTGATAGTCCTCGGACTGCGGGAATTCCACAATCTGATTCTTTCCAACTCCGTTTTCGTCGGTGAAACGAACATGAATCGTATTCATCGGGATACGGGAGCGACCACAGATGGTAATCTGACGGAGACCCTTCTCGCCAAAGTTCATATTCTTAAATTCAATGTCGGTGTTGTTTCCGATGTTCTCAACCGCCTCACCATTAATCTCGTAGTAATCACCGTTCATCATGTTGTTCTCCATGGCAAACAGTGTTCCATAAGCCTTCTCGAAGTAGGTGAAGGTGAAACCGTTCAAAGAAAGACCGGTGTGAGTCTGGATACTAATCGTTTTCAGACCCTTCAGGCGCTTACTGAGACGGAACGTATTGGACTGGTAGTGATTGTACCAGCTCGGTGATTCGTAATTACCCTTAAACAGGCATTCGCCATCCTCAGGGGTTCCCTCCCAAACTTCAATCGGAAGACAGGTATCAAAGGAGAAAATCGGAATGGTAATCTCGTCCGAACCATATTCTCCGAAATCAACATCGTCAAATCGAACCCATGTCGTCTCGCGCTGGGTGAAGATGCCGCCCTCAAAGGAGAGAATCGGATTACGATTACTTCCGGTGTTAAAGCATGCGCATACAAGATGGTATGGGTCGATGGTTGCGCGGCCGAGGTCAGCATTTTCCATCTCGAGAACGGATACGACCTCAGGATTCTCTCTGCCGTTATTGGCAAATGCAGTGAGCTGATATACGTCATCACCCTTTGCGGTAATCGTTGCACTCAGACCGTCCTCGGAAACCTTAATCACCGTCGCATTGGAATCTACGCCGTCTAAGGTCATGGCGCGGAAGGTGATGCGCTTATCGGTTGCATTTTCCGGGAAAATGGTGGCGCGAACCGTTGTTTCGCGACAATCCGGGCCAAGCTTCTGAGGACCGTCTAAGGTAAGCAGAATCTTACGCACCGGAATCTCCTCGTAATACGGTGTTTCGAAGTTTTCCTCGAGGCAGGAGATATGCGGATCGGACTCACATGCTTCCGCAGAAAGAGCCAAATGCTCGGTTGGCAGTCCATAGGATTCTACGGTCATCTCGATATTGCCGGCTTCCTTCTTGGCAGCAATAATCGCAAGAAGCTTTCCGGAGAAGAGGCGTCGGCTGG
>DCGJ01000126.1:1677-12238 GCA_002315495.1 Lachnoclostridium sp. UBA1781
CTGGTGCCCTTGTATTCGTCATAATCGGTGGAATCACCATTGTCAAGGCCAACGAGTCGGCCTGCGCCGGAAACGGTGACTTTGACGCGGTTACGTGCATTTGCCACCTCGGTACCATTCTTGTCCAAAGCATTGATGGTAACGAAGATGAGGTCCTCGCCATCGGCCTTTAAGTTTGTCTTCGAAGGTGTCAGCTGAAGTTTCACCGGGTCGGTAAAGCTTCTCTTAATTTCCTCGGCAACAATGTTCCCATCTGCATCGTAAGCAACAGCGCGAAGCTCGCCCTCGGCGTATGGAAGCTGCCATTTGCCGCCGAGCTCCAGGCCATGCTTCTGGTCAATATCGGCCGTTCCTAAGGATTCGCCGTTAAAGAACAGCTCCACCTTCGGGCAGTTGGAATACACCTGAAGGTCGATGATTTGTCCCGGGTTAAAGTCCCAATATGGAACCAAATGCACCATCGGCTTCTTTGCTCCATCGGTCCATCCGGCCTGATAAATGTAATAGGAATCCTTCTCAAATCCGGCAGTATCTACCTGACCGAAGTAGGAATTCTTTGTAAAATACGGGGTCGGCTCACCGATGTAATCCCAACCGGTCCAGATGAACTGTCCGGCACTGTACTCGGTATCACGATCCTTGGTGATGACAATCTTCGTGCTCTTTGCACCCCAGTTGGTAGAGCAGTTGTCAAGAGACGAGCACTGCAGATCGACATGGGTAAGCAGACGATTGCTTGCCGGAAAATGATAGATTCCGCGGCTTTGTACGGTGGAAGAGGTTTCGGAACCATAGATGCACCAGTGCGGGAATTTCACATTGTGATGCTCCTCGTACAGATACTCACCGTAGTTATAACCGGAAAGCTCCACCTGGTCGGAGCAGCGCTGCGCGCCTTCCCAGGCAACATAGTTCGAACCAATCGTCGTATAGCCGTTGTGACGATAGTCGTGACGGCGGGTTTCGGAAACCAGCTCCTTCGTGATACGAAGACCATTTTCCGAATGGGTATCGTGAATCTCGTTACCGATGGACCACATAATGAGAGACGGGTGGTTACGGTCGCGGCGAACCCAGGAAGCAACGTCGGTTGCCCAATATTCCTTGAAGAAATTACCGTAGTCGTAATCGGTCTTCTTGCTTTCCCACATGTCAAATGCTTCCGAATCAATCAGCATACCCATCTCGTCCGCAAGCTGCATTAACTGCGGGTCCGGCATGTTGTGGGAGGTTCTTACGGCATTGATGCCCATCGCCTGCAAGGATTCGAACTGACGGCGAAGCGCATTTACGTTAAATGCGGCACCGAGTGAACCAAGGTCATGGTGCATACAGGCACCGTAGATCTTTACATGGCGTCCGTTCAAGAAGAAGCCCTGATTGTTGTCAAAACGAATGGTGCGGAAACCGATGTTTTGTACCAGACGGTCAACCTCGACGCCATCTACCAAAAGGGTAGAAGTGAGGGTATAAAGGTACGGATTCTCGATATCCCAGCGGATGATGCCGGTTACATCCCATACGCCCTCAGAAACGGAGACCTCGGAGGTAAGGGTAGCATCGAGAGACTGTGAAAGCTTAACCTCGCCTGAAGCATCGCAAAGGGTATGCGTAATCACGGCATTTGCAGAATCACAGGCCACATCGGAACGAAGAATTGCCTCGGTATCAATGAAGAGGCGGAAGGAATCGTCCGTAAGTTCGTCGCTGTGAACATAGATGCCGTTTTCGACAAATGCGGCATCCTCCTTCTCGGAAAGCCAAACCTTACGGAAGATTCCGGCACCCGAGTACCAGCGGGTGTTCGGACACTCGTAGCGACAGGTGACCAGAAGTTCGTTCTCGCCCTCTACAAGGTATGGAGTCAAATCAATCGTGAAGGAGGAGTAGCCATACGGCCAGAAGAAGATGTGCTCCCCGTTCAGATAATAATTCGAATTCATGTACACGCCGTCAAACGTTACGAAATAGTGTTTGGACAGATCCGTAATCGTGAAGGTCTTTTTGTAGCATCCATAGGTGGACTCATACAGGTTTGTTGCCTGCGAAATCATCCAGTCATGCGGAACATCGACCGGGTGCCACGGCATTGTCTGATGTTCGGTGGAAGAGAGGTCCTTTGCGGAAGCAAGAAGCTCCGAAGCCTCGGTGTTTAGATCGAATTTGGCAAATTGCCAGCAATCGGTGAATAATGTTTTCATCTCGATCTCCTTTGAGTTCTGTTCTCTAATATTCGCGCAATAAGCATTGAAAATGCTCATCATTTCCATTCTATCACGCACACAAACAACCATCAATGAATTATTCTATAAGAGATATAAAAAAACAGTAAAATCGCGGGCGTTTGGACAAAGAAAAAACCGGTCAGATTGACCGGTTTTGAAATCCTTATTTACTTAACTTCTCCACTAAGAAGAGCGCTTCGGTCTTTCGTTCGTGGCTTGCGAAGAAACCGCGATCCGCGTAGAGCATAGCTTCCGTTGCGTAGTGAAGTGCCTGCTCCTTCGACTCGTCTCTTTTTTTAGAGGCAGCCAGACAACACATGGAATAGATGGCATAAAGCTCATCTGCATATACACTGTCATCATTCAAAAACGGAAGAATACTGTCAATGGCAGCGGTATAATTCCCGGCAGAATAATTATCCTTGGCTTCTCTCATCAGCTTAAACTGTGTGTAGTTGCCGCCGGCCTCGTCGACGCTGGTCTTTTCGGCCTGTTCGTCCTGAGAAAGCATGTGAATGGAAATGTCCAGACGTTCCGACAGATACTGCAAAGTTTTAATGGATGGAATTGCACTTCCGCTCTCAATCTGGCTTAACATATTTCTTGTAATGAAACTTCCGACAACCTCGCTTTGCGTCATCTTCTTTGCGAGTCTTGCTTCTTTAATTAAACGTCCAAGTTCTTTTTTGTCCATACCGAAAACTCCTCCGTTATTTATTGAAAACACAACCTTATGTATATGCGCTGTAAATTCTACTTACATATAGTAACAAAAGTAAACGAGAAAATCAAGTGTAAATATCATTTTACATTGTTAATGATTTTTCGGAACCTATCTGCACTTGAAATGGATTGGGAATACGGGTATAATGGAGAAAATTTTTTGTGGAAAATGCGGCCGAAAGGGAAGACGCATTTTCAGAAAGGATATATATATGGGAAATGGGAGAAAACTGCTGTGTTTGCTTCTGTGCCTTTGCCTGTTACTTACCGCCTGTGGCGACAAGGGAAGTAATGGACGTGGCTCTTTGAATTCCGCCGAACCGACCGACAGCAAAGTGGATACCACGCAGCCGGCGACCGATAACGGAACGAAAACCGACAAGCCGCAGACAACCGATTCAAAGGAGAAGAATATTAAGAATCTGCCGATTTTTGCTGCCAATCCGACCGGGGATGAGGCCGAGGCTGAGCAGAAGAGATTCACGGAATACCTGGATAAGATCTTCGTGGAGATGGCGGACGGAGATTCTTTGACGGTGCATTTTCTGATGGAGCATCCGGAGAATTTCGGCATTACCGAAGGGAAGGTAAACTTCGGTTCGGCGGATGAAACCGGCGATTATGCCGAGGATTGTGTTGGATATCAGGTGGAACTGGAAACCTTCAATTATGATTTGCTTACGACTGCGCAGAAGGTTTATTATGACCGTCTGGCATATGAGTTTAAGCTTGGTATTGAGGCAGGAGAATTGGAATGTCCGATTTCCACGGTATTTTCCGCAAATAGCGGTGCAATTCCGAACGGAACCACCTATTATACCGAGTATCCGCTTGTAGAGGAAAAGGATGTGGAGGCATATATTGAATTGCTTCGCGCATATCCGGAATTCCTTGAACTTGTGAAAAGTATGGCTGCCGTTGAGCAGGAGCAGAACCTGTATCCTTCCGATGCACAGATTGAGGACACCCTGGATTATATTGACGGTCTTTTGGTAAAAGAGGGGCATCCGTTTGTTGTCTCCTTTGAAAATAATCTGAAGGAGGTTCAGTCTCTTTCCGACAGCGAAAAGGAAGATGTAGCCGCTGAGGCGCAGACGATTGTGACCGAGGAGATTATTCCTGCATTGACGGAATTCCGCAGCTTCGTAGTTGATTATCGTACCGAGAAGAAAGAGGGCATGGGAAAGACAGAAGAGGGGAAGGCTTACTACAAGTACCTGCTTCAGGGCTTTCTCGGTATCGAGACCGATATGGACACGTTCTTTGAGTATCTGCAGACCAAGGAAAGTAAGATGATGAAGAGCTTCCAGGCGGCTATTTTGTTGGATACTAAGGTGTATGATCGTTATGAAAATGCTTCCTCCGATCTTTCCGATCCGACCGAGATTTTGGAGGACCTGAAGAAGAAGGTGGCAGACATTTTCCCGGCGATTGGGGAGACGAAGTTCACCGTAAGTTATCTTCCAAAAGAGATTGAAAATGAGAATGTTCTGGCATATTATCTGACTCCGCAGGTCGATAATCGTTCCCGTAGAATTATCCGTGTAAATGGCGGCGCTACCGATGATAATATCAGCCTTTACAATACATTGTCCCACGAAGGTTACCCGGGACATTTGTATCAGGATGCATTCTTTAGCGAGACGGATGGATATCATCATATTTCTGCATTACTCAGCTATCTTGGTTATTCCGAGGGTTGGGCCGTATACGTGGGTTCCAAGTCCTATGACTGGCTGCTTAACGACGAGCATGTTGCCATGATATATAACTTTGATTACAACTACACAATGCTTTTGATTACCATCATTGATATGGGCGTAAACTACTATGGATGGGATGCCATGGCGGTTACGGAGTATCTGAACGACCATTACATGGATGGTGACGAATACGGACAGTATTTCTTCGATGTAGTTGCGGATGACCCGGGTGTCTATGCTCCGTATGGTGCCGGCTATGTCATGGTAAACGATTTGTTTAAGGAAATGACCGATGCCGGTTATTCCGAAAAGGACGCCATCGAGGCATATCTTACCGTTGGACCTGCAAGCTTTGAAATTGTAAAGAAGTATCTGGATCTTGAGGGCAAACTTGGATACTAATTAAAATTGAAATCATTTAAGAATGAAGAGCGTGAGGAGCATTTCCCTTGCGCTCTTTCTTTTTGCCAAAATAGAGAAAAACGCAAAATAGAATGTCATTCCGCTTGAAAAATGTGAATTGACAGAAAAAATCCACATTGGACTTGGGAAAATCCACAAAAAAGATTGAAGAAGTGAAAGAAAATTGTTAAAATAGCACTATACTTGTTGGGGGCACAAGCATACCAGCAAAGGAATGATTGGAGGTTACAATATTATGCAAACGTATAAGTATGAGAAGATCCGTAATGTAGCTGTGTTGGGGCACGGCGGTTGCGGTAAGACGACTCTTGTCGAGGCGGCAGCCTTCACAACCGGAATCACCAAACGTATGGGAAAAGTTGAAGATGGTTCCACAATCAGTGACTATGACAAGGAAGAGCAGAAGCGTCAATTCTCAATCAGTACAACCGTAGTTCCGATTATTTGGGAAGATACCAAGATTAACTTCCTGGATGCACCGGGTTATTTTGATTTCGTAGGTGAAGTAGAAGAAGCCGTTTGTGCAGCAGATGCAGCTATTATCGTTGTTTCCGCAAAGGCCGGTATCGAAGTCGGTACCATTAAGGCTTGGGACCTGTGCGAGCGCTATAAGCTTCCTAGAATGATTTTCGTTACGGATATGGATGATGATAATGCATCCTATCGTAAGGTTGTTGAAGAGCTTAAGGACCGTTACGGTAATCGTATCGCTCCATTCCATACACCGATTCGTGAGAATGAGACCTTCGTTGGTTTCGTAAACGTTGTTAAGATGGCAGGTCGTCGTTTCAGCAACAATCTCGGTGAGTACGTAGATGGTGATATTCCGGATTACTGTATGGAATATACCGATAACTATCGTGGCCATCTGATGGAAGCAATCGCAGAGACCAGCGAGGAACTAATGGAGAAGTTCTTCGAGGGCGAAGATTTTACCCAGGTTGAGATTGAAAATGCGATTCGTACCTCTGTTGCTGCAGGCGACATGGTTCCGGTTCTTTGTGGTTCCGGTGTTCAGGCGCGCGGTACCTTCGCACTTTGTCAGGCAATTGATAAGTATTTCCCGTCTCCGAATAAGGGTGTTATTACCGGTATGAATCAGAAGACCGACAATACCTTCTTCGCAGACTATGATGCCAATAAGGAATTCTCTGCAAGAGTCTTCAAGACCATTGCCGATCCGTTCATTGGTAAGTTCTCCCTGATTAAGGTTTGCTCCGGCGTTCTGAAGAAGGATTCCGTGATTTACAACGCAAATCGTGATACCGAAGAAAAACTTTCCAGAATCTATGTGCTTCGCGGTAAGGAGCAGCTGGAAGTAGATGAGCTTTATGCAGGTGATATCGGTGCTATCGGTAAGCTTTCCAATACGCAGACCGGTGATACCCTTTCCACGAAGGCTGCACCAATCGTATATGATCCGATTAAGCTTTCCACTCCGTACACCTATCTTCGTTACGAAGCAAAGTCCAAGGGCGATGATGATAAGATTTCCCAGGCTTTACAGAAGCTGATGGAAGAAGATAAGACCCTGAAGACCGTAAACGATAAGGAAAATCATCAGTCTCTTCTGTATGGTATCGGCGATCAGCATTTGGATGTAACCATCAGCAAGCTGCTTTCCAGATATAAGGTTGAGGTTGAAGTAATGAAGCCTCGTGTACCGTATCGTGAGACGATTCGTAAGAAAGTTCAGGTTCAGGGACGTCACAAGAAGCAGAGTGGTGGTGCAGGTCAGTTTGGTGATGTTATCATGACCTTCGAGCCATCCGGCGATTTGGAGACCCCTTATGTATTCGAAGAGAAGATTTTTGGTGGTGCGGTTCCGAAGAACTACTTCCCGGCTGTTGAAAAGGGTGTTCAGGAGAGCGTTCTCGCAGGTCCTTTGGCAGGCTATCCGGTAGTTGGTGTTAAGGCAACCTTAATCGATGGTTCCTACCATCCGGTTGACTCGAACGAAATGGCATTTAAGCTGGCTGCAAAGAAGGCATTTAAGGCCGGTATTATGGATGCAACGCCGATTCTTCTTGAGCCGATTGCTTCTATGACCGTTACCGTTCCGGATAAGTATACCGGTGATATCATGGGTGACCTTTCCAAGAGAAGAGGCCGTGTGCTCGGTATGAACCCGGTTACCGGTGGTAAGCAGGAAATTATTGCCGACATTCCGGTTTCCGAACTGTACGGCTATGCTACCGCACTTCGTGCGATGACCGGTGGTATCGGTGATTTCGCATATGAGTTTGCTCGTTACGAAGCGGCTCCTTCCGATGTTCAGGCACATGTTATTGAAGAAGCAGATAAGAATCGTACCGAGGATGATGAGGATTAATTCGGTTATTGGGATAATTGAGATTGTTATGAGGGCTGTGAGTTTTCACAGCCCTCTTTTGTGAAAGGTTGGTGAATTTTGTCAGAAGGGTTTTCTTTTCCGGAATTACCTTGTATAATTTCCCTGAGTAATGTATAGTACAAGATACGATTTACTCGAAATAAGTTAGTTAAGGCAGGACATTATGTTTCATCGTTTTTATCCCGCAGAGATGGCGGAGAGCAGCTATTCCATTGATTACGAAGAACTGTATCGACAGGGCTATCGCGGCTTAATTTATGACATTGATAACACGCTGGTTGAACATGGTGCGGATGCGAACAGCGAGGTTATTGAATTGTTTCGAAGACTGAATAAGATTGGTTTTCGAATCTGTCTGTTGTCCAACAATCAGGCACCGCGTGTCCGTCGTTTTTATCGTGGCGTGAATATCCCCGGGGTGCATTTACATTATATTTTTGATGCGCATAAACCATCCCGAAAGAGTTATCGAAAGGCAATGCGAATCATGCGCACGAACAAGCGTAATACGGTCTTTATCGGTGATCAGATATTCACGGATATTTATGGTGCTAATCGTGCCGGAATCCGTTCCATGCTTGTAAAACCAATCAACAAAAACGAAGAGATTCAGATTGTGTTAAAGCGCCGTTTAGAGCGCATTATCATGCATTTTTACAAGAAGGAGAAGCTGGAGCGCATGAAGCACGGCAATATTGTGCTGATCGGCTTCGACGGATGCGGGAAGTATGAAATCGGAAAGCTTCTTGCGGAGCGCTGCAATATGGATTTTCTTGATACCAATGAGACTTTGGCGGAGAAACTTGGGAAGGATCCGAGCGAGATTATGAAGGAACACGGAGAGGATTATTTCCGCGAGGCCGAGTATGAGCTGGTTTGTCACCTTGGGCGAAAAGCAAAGCGTATGGTAATCTCTGCCGGCGGCGGGATTCCAACCTCTGTCATCAACCAGAAGAAGCTTCGTCAGATGGGTGAGGTCATCTACCTGAAGGCGAAGGCGGAGACGATTTTACCGGCGCTTCGTGCGGATTCCAGTCGCCCGTTCTTTTACAGTAACAACCGTGAGGACGAGATTATGAGACTGATCGGAGAGCGCAATTTTGCTTATCAGGTAACCTGTCACAAGGTTGTGAACGTAGATGATCATTCCGTTTCGGAAAATGCGGCAGAGATTCAGCGAATCATGGGATAAAAGCCATGCATTTGCAGATTGAGAGGACAAACAAATGAAGGCATACGAAAGAGCCTTGGAACTTATAAAAAAAGAAGGCGCAGAAGCGGTTTTGGTATCGAATCTTGCGAATATTCGCTATTTGTCGGGATATACCAATGATACCGGTTATCTGCTGATTACCGATAAGAAGCGGTTTCTTCTTACCGATTTTCGTTTTACCACACAGGCGAAGCTGGAGGCAACCGATTACGAGGTGATTGAGACCAGAGGCTACGCCAAGGTTTTGGCGGAGCTTTTGGAGAAGGAAGAAATCAGTAAGGTGGCATTTGAAGAGGAGGATATTCCGTATTCGGTTTATCGCGCATTTTCCGAAGTGTTTCACTGCGAAATGCTCCCGATTGCGAACATCCTGTCCACGCTTCGTCAGATTAAAACCCCGCAGGAACTGGCATATATCAAAGAGGCGGAGCACATCGGCGACCGTGCGCTGGCAAAGCTTTTGCCGGAACTTAAGCCGGGCATGACCGAGGCGCAGATTGCCGCCATGCTTGAGTTTAACATGCGTATGCTTGGCGCGGAGAATATCAGCTTTCCATCGATTATTGCATCCGGCGTGAACAGCTCGATGCCACATGCGATGCCGGGAGAGAAGCCGATTGAAATCGGTGATTTCATTACGATGGATTTCGGCTGCAAATACCACGGCTACTGTTCGGATATGACCAGAACAATCGTACTCGGAAAGGCAAGCGAGAAGCAGAAGGAAATCTATAATATCGTCTTAGAGGCGCAGCTTGAATGCCTCGAAATGATGAAGCCGGGCGTGGTATGTAAGGATGTTCATAACAAGGCCGTCGAGATTATTTCAAAGTATGGTTACGGACAGTATTTCGGACACGGACTTGGACATAGTGTCGGGCTTGAGATTCACGAATCTCCGGCTTGTAACGGAAGATGTGAGGACGTGCTTCAGCCGGGCATGCTGATGACGGATGAGCCGGGCATTTACATCGAAGGCTTTGGTGGTGTGCGAATTGAGGACCTGGTGGCCATAACCGAAACCGGGTATGAGAATTTCGCCGAATCTCCGAAAGAATTGATTGAACTGTAGGAGAGGGGCATTTTCGTAGGGAAATGCTGCCGTGGCGAAAAAAACAGTTGAAATATTGCGATAGATAAGTTATATTTAGGTGTAGTAAAAATTCTAGGAGGATATTCCCATGATTGATGCAGGCAGTTTTCGTAATGGTATGACCCTTGAAATTGACGGCAAGGTTGTACAGATTATCGAGTTCCAGCACGTTAAGCCTGGTAAGGGTGCAGCATTTGTAAGAACCAAATATAAGGACATTATCAACGGAGGTGTTGTTGAAACTTCCTTCCGTCCTACCGATAAGTATCCGCAGGCACACATCGAGAGATCTGATATGCAGTATCTCTACAACGATGGTGATGCTTATAACTTCATGAACAATGAGACTTTCGACCAGATTGCACTTCCGGTTGGTGAGATTGAAGATTCCATGAAGTTCGTTAAGGAGAACGAGAATGTTAAGATGCTTTCCTACAAGGGAAAGATTTTCTCTGTTGAACCTCCTTTGTTCGTAGAGCTTGTTATCACCGCTACCGAGCCTGGCTTCAAGGGCGACACCGCACAGGGTGCAACCAAGCCGGCAACCGTAGAAACCGGTGCACAGGTTAACGTTCCTTTGTTCGTTAACGAAGGCGAGACCATTCAGATTGACACCCGTACCGGTGAATATATGAAGCGCGTTTAGTGAGCAAAAATAATGAGTCCTGCAAGCGAAAGCTTGCGAGGACTCATTTTTTTGCGAGCGGTCGTCACAACGAGCAACAAGCTGCGAAGGCAGCGGTTGCGAGTCTGTGACGCAGCCTTGCGGAGCAAGGCGAAAACGCGCGTTATAAATCATCTCAGAGTCCTGCAAGCGAAAGCTTGCGA
>DCGJ01000126.1:12301-20051 GCA_002315495.1 Lachnoclostridium sp. UBA1781
CGAGGACTCATTTTTTTGCGAGCGGCCTTTCAATGCTAAAACTGATATTGGACAATGTGATAATTACCACTGCCATGGGGGCAGAAACGAACGATGAAACATGATATCATAGATTTTACCAGTATTCTAATTGATGGAAGGAGAATAATATTATGAAAACAAAAAGAAAGTGCTTTGCAATGGGCTGGGTGTGTGCTATGCTTATTTTTATTGGAATAGCAATGGCAAAAGAAGATTATGATTTCGATGTAAGTTCCGCTTCTGTTTCTGCAGCGGTGTGGGGGCGCGTTTCTTACATAGATAATTCGGTTTTTGATGATTCCGTGATTTATAATATGCATTTGTATGGGAATGATTCATATTTAATCACTTTTTCGAATCGTGCCTCAATGCTTATGAAAGCAAAGAAGGGCACGAAAGTAAGAAACACAAAGAGCGTATATGTATATTATTCCAGTTCTAATATAACTACACAAACATGGGATGTAAGTTCTTCAGCGAATAACTTGGTTGTTGATATTACAATTGAAGGAGTAACACAAACGCACTCATTAACTGATTAATAACTGAAAATACAAGGGGGCTTTTCGGATGAAATTTCGAAGTATGGTGACGATTGCATGCGACTACATTATGCAAAAACCGAAACGTTTTATTGCAGGGCTTTTTTTGCTTTTTCTCACCATGATATCAGTAGGAATGGCATGTTTAATGGATGCATCTTCTTCCTATCAGCGTCTTTCCTGTGAAAAATCTCTCCGTTATACAGTTGATAATGTGGGGTTATGCTCTGTGGAATTAAATGTGAATTCCGTTGAGAATCGGCAAAAAATCTCTGCCCTTATAAGTCAAATTGAAGGAATTGATTTTTTTGATAATGGCGCGGTATACTTGGACGACAGCACTATTTGGGGTGAATGTTCAACCATTCAAGCAGGACGATATATAAATAATTATTTGGAAATGCCGGATCGGGCTGTTGAAATCACCCGAATGAGTGAGGAGGCTTGGAATGGATACCGCCTTCAAATTATAACCGGAGAGGAGCCGAGTAAGGTTTCGGATGAGAGTGTAACTCCCGTTTATTTGGGATATCAATTGAAAGATTGTTTTGAGGTTGGAACAATTTTAGAGAATAAGGATGAAAACGGGCGAGTATATGAACGTTATCTGATAGCGGGCGTTCTGCAAAAAGGTAGTCGACTGATACCTATGAGCGACAGTATTGGTGGTGTACCATCGGGAACCAATACGGATTATATGATTGTTGTAAGTCAAAAGGAAAAATCGTATGATTGGTTTCGATTTTTTGTGAAATCCGGGAGCTCTTTTGAAGAAATTCGCGAACAATTGATGTCTGCAGCAAAAAAAGTAGATGGAAAGGCAGATGTTGTTAGTTATTTTGAGTCATTTTGTGCAGAAAAGGAAAACAACAGACGTAAATCAGCTTTGTTCTTATACAGCGGAATTGCTTTGGCGATAACTTCTCTTGTCGTTCTTTGCGTTTGCTGTATTATGGAAATGATGGATAATGTTGGTACAATATCAGTTTGGTATGTAAATGGGGCGTCCAGGAACGACATGGCTTGCATTTTCTGGTTACAAAGGATAATTATGTTCTTTCCGGCTGCCGGACTTTCTTTTTGCACGCTGGTATTCATCGGAAAAAGGCAGTTTGACGGATTTCAAAGGTGGAGCCTTTTTCAATTGATTCTCCGGCAGAGAGTTATCCCTATCGTGTTACTATGCGGCGTTTTTGTTAGTGTGGTATCGGTCGTTGTTCCGTTTTTGTCTTTTTTGCGGAAGCAACCTTGCGAAATTAAAAATGATATTGGTGTGATGACGAAAGTGTCTGTTATGGGTGTTCGTGACATTGTGGTTTCTGGAATTTTGTGCTGTATTATTATTCTAGTTACCGGGATGTTTACTTTTATCTACGCGCAGGGGCGTCAATTGGAACAACTCAACCGGGAGGTAACGCTGACCGGTTCTTACTCCCACCAAGTGGAGTTAGGACTTGAACTGGAATGGGACCGTTACATAGTAAATGGTGAAATTGATAATAACCGCATCATGGATACAGCGATTCAATTTGTGGAGTTTGCCGAGAGTCTTCAGATGTATCCTGTGGGAATCTTATTGTTTGAGAATCAGCTAATTGCTCAGCCTTATCGTTACGCGATGACGGGAATTTGTCTTACAAACGCGGAATTACCGTGTGTTTTGTATCGTGGCGAGGTCAGCTTGGAAACAGCGGGAGTTTATCTTTCTCGGGACTTAATTGAGTATTTGCCATGTGCGGACAATGGACAGAAGTATGTGCTTATGAACGGCAATAATTTGACCGTATTGGGCGAAATTGAGACGAAGGTTGACGAGCAGCCGGCTATGTTTCTGTTTTTTTCAACTTTGTCACAAGAACAAAGGATTACTATGATTGAAAGCATTCTCAGGGAGCGTGTCAAGTCCTTTCAAGAGCCTTTTGTAATCGCTGTTGGAAGTAATGACGAAGGAACGGAGATAATGACGGAGGCGTTATCGATATTAGAAAACAATGAGTATTTTTATATTCAACCATTATCTGCTGAAAATGCGGTTGAAAGTCTATCGGACAACAGAGATGAGATTCAAATCCGACTTCGATGGAAAATCTATGTGAATCTGCTGGTTGTTGTCTTTGGGGTTTTGTGTATGTGGTATGTGCTTACGTTGTGGGTACAGCGTAGAAAAAAAGACTATCTTATTATGTTTTCGTTTGGAATGTCTTACAGAAGAATTCTAGGGAAGATATATTGGGAAATGACGAAAATATATCTGGCTGGGATATGTTTAGTGATTGCTTGTGGAGAGGTCATTTTTTTCGTGATTGGGAAAAGTAGGATGGCTTTTTTGAGCGCGATAGGCATTGTTTCATTTTGTTTTTGGATGATTTTTATGCTTGTGGTCACATGTAATCTTTATCAAAATCTTAGGATGAAAAATGTCGTCAGCGGAATAAAGGGACTGCGCGGAGAGGAGTAAGAAATGGAGTTGCTGTCGGTAGTAGGACTAAAAAAAACATACGAGAAGCGAAATCAGGTTTCGTTTGCATTAAATGGAATTGATTTAAGCATCAATAAAGGGGAATATGTGTCTATTATGGGCGCATCCGGATCAGGAAAATCCACATTACTTCAGATATTGGGTGGTATGGATCGTGCTAGTTCAGGGAAATATATCTTTCGTGGGGAGTGCGTTTCGGATTATAATGATAGCCGTCTTCATCTGTTTAGGAGGAACAATATTAGTTTTGTGTTTCAGAATTTTGCTTTGATGAATTATTACAATGTGGAGGAAAATGTTGAGGTTCCGCTTATTGCTAAAGGCATAGAAAAGAAAAAGAGGAATGAAATTGTTGCTAATGCTTTGAAACAGGTTGGTATACTTGATCTGGCCACAAAAAATGTGACACATATTTCCGGAGGAGAGCAGCAACGCTGTGCAATTGCCAGAGCAATTGCCTCGGATAACGAGCTGGTTCTGGCTGATGAGCCGACCGGGGCATTGGATTCGAATACCGGGAAGGAGATTATGGATTGCTTCGAGACTCTCCGAAGAGAAGGGAAAACGATTCTTGTTGTAACACATGATTTGAACATTGCAAAAAGAGCGGATCGAATTGTATACTTACAAGATGGGCGGGTTGTACAGTGAAAAAAGAGATACGTTACTATTTCATAACTTGTACTTGGCAAAGAGATATATTGTCACTGCTTGCATAATCCGCATTTTTTTGATATACTCACAATGTGTGCAGACTCGATTTTTATGATTCGAGTGTAATGAAACAAAAAATGACTTCAATCAAATATATATGATACGGGAGGTACTTATTATGGCAAAGGAAAACCAGCCACAATACGACGCTCACCTTCATCTGGACGATGTGGATGGAGATGTTAAGATTGGAAATGATGTTATCGCTGCAATCGCAGGCTTGGCCGCTACGGAAGTAGAGGGCGTTGCGAGAATGGCAAGCGGTTTGACCAATGAATTGATTGGTAAACTCGGTATGAAGAACCAGCGCGCAGGTGTTGAGATTCGGATTGAAGAGGACCATGTCAGTGCAGAGCTTTCCATTATCATTCGATATGGTTATAGTATTCCAAAGACTGCAAAGGCAATTCAGGAAAGAGTAAAGAGTGCTGTTGACAGCATGACAGGGCTTGCGATGGATCAGGTAAATGTTCATATCGTAGGCGTGGACATTGAAAAGGCGTAGAAGGAAAAACACTTGGGAAGCGGTCCTTTTGCGGTCGCTTCCTATTTTTTTACGGAGGTATTCATGGAAGAGAATATTCAGATTCGAACCAAATTAGGTCAGGCAGCAAAGAGAAATTTTGTATTCCGTATGTTGTTTTTGGGTGAGTTTTATCCAAAGGCAGAGGTGGCGGAGCAGCAGCGCATTTACCTGGAGACACAGACGGTTTCCGACGAGAAGATTGCGGAGCTTCTGGCAAAGGTAGAAGAGGACGACGAAAAGGAGAACGGTGAGATTCGTATTACCGAAGAGCTCGCGAAGGAACTGATGGACCGCGTGTCCAAGATTTCCGACGTGCTTGGCGATGTGGATTCAGTGATTGAAAAGGCCAGCGTCGGCTGGGACCTGAAGCGTATCGGTAAGCCGGAGCTTTGCATCCTGCGTGTCGGTGTCTACGAGATTTTGTGGGATGAGCAGATTCCGGATGCTGTTGCGGTAAATGAGGCCGTTGAGCTTGCAAAGAAGTATGGACAGGAGCAGTCCGCAAGCTTTGTAAATGCAATCCTTTCAAAGGTTGTGAAGAAGCATGGCACAGACGAAAGCGTATAGTGTATCCGCGGTAAACAGCCATATTCGTATTCTTATGGCCGGAGACCGTGCACTGAAAAACTTAACGGTAGCCGGTGAAATCTCGAACTATAAGCCACATCCGTCGGGGCATGTGTATTTTACGCTGAAGGATGCCAAAAGCCAGATGAAGACGGTTATGTGGAGTTCCTCGACATATACCGGCATTCATCATCGTCTGGCGGATGGACAAAAGGTTTTGGTAACCGGAGATGTTGTCTGCTACGATGCAGGCGGCTATTATCAGCTTCAGGCGGTGGATATTCGGTTAGAGGGCGCGGGCGACCTTTACGAAGAGTTTGAGAAACTGAAAGCGAAGCTCGATGCGGAAGGTTTGTTTGAAATTGATCATAAACTTCCGATTCCGTCTTTTCCGCGAACGATTGGAATTGTAACCGCAAGACAGGGGGACGCACTTCGGGATATTGTTAGTACGCTGAAGCGAAGGAATCCTTATGTACAGCCGATTTTATGCCCGGCTAAAGTCCAGGGCGACGGTGCGGCGCAGTCTGTTTGCAAAGCCATTCGTGTTCTTGAAAGCAGACAGGTGGATCTGATTTTGGTCTGTCGTGGTGGCGGCTCCATTGAGGATTTGTGGGCATTTAACGGAGAAATGGTAGCGCGATGCGTATATGACTGTCGTGTGCCGATTATATCCGGTGTTGGACATGAGCCGGACCGGACCATCATTGATTTTGTTTCGGACCTTCGGGCTCCGACGCCGACCGGCGCGGCTGAGATGGCGGTGAAGCCGGTGGCGGATATCGAAGCAGAGCTGGTGGATTGTCATGTGGCGCTGACTTCAGCAATGATGAGTTATATGGAGAAGCTTCGTCTTCATACGGAGCATACAGGTAAGCTGCTAAATGCGCAGTCCCCGCGAAATCGTTTGGAACGAAGAAGGGAACAGGTGGATCAAACCGGCGACCGACTTCATCGGGATATGCGAAAACTCCTGGAGCAGCTTCGGATGCGTACAAATCCGGAAGAGCAGGCAAAGCGGCTTCGCGTGAATCTGCAGCATTGCCTGACACGGTATCACCTGATGGTGCAAAATGGCGCTAAGCAGCTGGAGGCGTTATCGCCGTTACAGAAGATTTCCAAGGGCTATGGCTATCTGACGGATGCGAAGGGAAATGCGCTGGAGTCGGTGGAAAGCATTTCCACGGGAGATAGCATTGATGTATACATTCGAGACGGGAAGCTGTCTGCGACGGTAAATGAGATAGAGCAGCAGACCGTATTCGAGGAATAGGAATAGAAAGTGAGAGGTACCTATGAGCGAGCAGAAGACGCCGGAAATCGGCACCTTTGAAGAAAATTATGCCGCACTTAGCGAGATTATCGGAGAACTGGAAAAGGGCGAATTGACCTTAGAGGACTCCTTCGAGAAGTATAAACTTGGCATGGATAAACTGAAGAACTGCAACACCTTACTTGACAAGGTGGAGAAGGAACTGGAGATTTTGGAGGAGGGCTAACCCCTCGGAAATGAGGCAACATGACATTTCAGGAAACCCTGAAGAGTAAGAAAAGTGAGGCGGAGAAGAGCATTTTCGCATATCTTCCAAAGGAAGAGGGCCAGCAGAAAATCATGCTTCGCGCAATGAACTATAGCGTGGAGAACGGTGGGAAAAGACTGCGTCCGATTCTAATGAAGGAAAGCTATCTGTTTCTGGGTGGCGATGAAGCGGCAATGGAGCGTATCCTCGAGCCGTTTATGGCAGCCCTCGAGATGATTCATTCCTATTCCCTTGTGCATGACGATTTGCCGGCAATGGATAACGACCGGTATCGTCGTGGCAAACTCACGACGCATGCGAAATTTGGCGAGGACATGGGAATTCTGGCCGGAGATGCACTGTTAAACTATGCTTATGAAACGGCAATTGTGGCAGCGGAGAGAGCGGAGATTACGGAGCTTCCAAGGGTTATGAAGGCGATGAAGGTGCTTGCAAATAAGGCCGGTGTATATGGTATGGTGGGTGGTCAGACGGTGGACGTAAAACTTACCGGAAAGCCTCTTACCATGAATCAGTTACGGTTTATCTATGAGTTAAAAACGGGGTGTCTTTTGCAGGCGTCTTTGATGCTTGGTGCGATTTTGGCGGGCGCATCCGAGGAAGATATTCAGAAGATGGAAGAGATTGCCGGTGATGTGGGAATGGCATTTCAGATTCGGGATGATGTTCTGGATGAAATCAGTACGACCAAGAAACTCGGAAAACCGATCCACAGCGATCTGGAGAATGGTAAGACCACATATGTTACAAAGAAGGGCTTGAAGAAATCGGATGAGGAAGTGGCCCGCCTTACGGACCATGCGGTGATGCTTTTGGATTCCTTTGGAAAAGAGCAGGGATTTCTTCGCGAGTTGTTACTTTCTCTTGTGCAGAGAGATATGTAACAAAACTACTTGACTAGAGAGTATAAGGAGGCCCGTATGGGTAATCTTTTAAATCGAATCAATCAACCGAATGATATCAAGAAGATCGCGGCGGCAGATTTGGATACCCTTGCGGCCGAGATGCGACAGCTGATCATTCGTTCCGTTTCGGAAAATGGCGGCCATTTGGCAGCGAGTCTCGGAACGGTTGAACTGACCATCGCTCTGCATAGGGTGTTGCATTTTCCGGAGGATAAATTAATCTGGGACGTGGGACACCAGGCATATTCGCACAAGATTCTGACCGGTCGAAAGGAAGGCTTTCAGACGCTTCGAAAGTTGGGCGGAATGAGTGGTTTTCCGAAGCGTGCGGAAAGTGACTGTGACGCCTTTGATGTCGGTCACAGTTCGACCTCGATTTCGGTTGCGGCAGGTATGGTTCGGGCAAGAGAACTGATGCACGAGAACCATAAAATTGTGGCGGTCATCGGTGACGG
>DCGJ01000030.1 GCA_002315495.1 Lachnoclostridium sp. UBA1781
GGAATATAATCCGCACCCATGGCAAACACCTTCTGTCCGTTGACCTCATGACAGAAATTCTCGCCCCACTCGTTCTTGTCACGATTCATCGTCATGGTGCGAAGACCGATTCGAAACTCGCGCGAATCCAGAAGGTTTCCCTCTCCGTCGCAAAGTTCCACGAGCACCTGATACAAACGCTGCTCGCCGTAGCCATGCGGCATCCAAAGCATTGGCTCTTCAATGACAATCGTTCCCGTTGCCTCGTCCTGAAGATACTGATTTCCCTTCGGATCCGTTACAAACACTTCAATCGAGTAATCCTCGCCACTGCCACAGGTACAACCCTCGTTATCAAACACATCGAGAGTAACCTCCGGGTCGAGATATACGACACCGTTCTCATGAGTTTGAAGCATCAATACGTCCTCGATGCGGGCCTTGTTGCCCCACACCAACGATACCGGTCGCCAGATTCCCATATCCGGAATTCGTGGGCCCCAGTCCCAGCCGAACATACAATGGGATTTGCGCAAATGCGGATATCCCTCCATCGAATCGCCCACGCCTCCGCAGAAGACCTTCTCGTTTTCTGCTTTAATATAATTCACAGGAGAAAAGATGCGGACGGTCAACTCATTTTCTCCGACGTTTGCCAACCCGTGGAGTTCCGCTTCATAGGTACGATGCATATTATCTACCGACAGCACCAGCTCATCATTTACATAAACCTCTGCCAACGTGTCGATTCCGTCAAAGTGGAGTGCCAGGTAATCTGCGGCCAGCATTTCCTCTGTAACAGTGAACATTTTGGTAAATGCACAATTATCATTCGACAGCGGTAGAATGGCTAATTCATTGGCTCTGTAGAACGGATCCTCGATTTCCTTTGCCTCCAAAAGCACGCTTACCATAGAGGCCGGAACGGAGGTTTCATATACCCTTCCGTAGACGTTTTTTGCAAGCTCGCAGGAAGGTTCCTCCTTTGCCTGCTCCATCACAAACCTCCAATTATCCAATAGTTCGATTTGATTCATTGTTGTTTCTCCTTATATATCACGCATTTTCAAAAAACTAAACTTCATCATCCGGAACCGCCTCCGGCTCTTTTGCCAGAAGAAGCTCTCTTGCCGCCTTCTCTGCCTTGGCCTTTTCGATAATCTCCTCAATCGACACCGGGTAATAATCGTGGAACATACACCCAACATTGTAGGCATAAAAACGAATGCCCCGTTCGCGGCATAGCGCCCGATACATCTCGAACAGTTCGCAGTCTTCTCCCCGATGGGTATGCCCAAACAGATGCATATAACCATACCGTTGCCCTCTCCAATGAGCAATCGGATAATGACTGATGACCACGTGCTTTCCGTCCACATTGATTTCGTCGTAATCTCCCACACTCTCGAACAGTTCGATAAATGCGGCCGTCCTTAACTTGTCATGGTTTCCCCAGATGAGATGCTTCTTTCCGTTTAAACGCTTTAGAAGCGAAACCGTTTTCTCCTCGCCATACGAGGACACATCTCCGAGAATGAACACGCGATCATGTTCCTTCACACGAGAATTCCAGCGACGAATGATCTCCTCGTCCTGCTGTCCCAAATCATCAAACGGTCGATGATCCAGTTCCATTACTTTTTTGTCCCCCAGATGCAGGTCTGCGGTAAAATAAGTTGTTGCCATATTCTTCAAAAAAGGGGATGGCATCACCATCCCCAGTCCTTTCTATGTCTCAATCATGCAAACTGCTCAATCTACTGTCCCGTTGTCGTTCCGTAGGAATTCCAAAGTTGCCGGAATTGCTCCTGGTAGGTCGGGTCCTGCATCAGATAGAAGAAGGACGCAATCATCACAACGAAGAACACAATACAGAAAATAAAAATCGCACGACTGACCGCTCTTTGTTCCTTTGACGAGTTTGGGCTAAATGCACTGATGGCCATAATAATGGCAAATGCGAACCAGCCGTATACCGGAATCAATAACAGCACAAAGCACAGTAACCATCTGCCGGTGCTAAAGGACTTCCCGGTGCTTGTCACCGTTTGCTGAGTCGATTCCTCAAGGTGCAACGCATTTTGCGAAGTCACCTCCACCGGAGTTTCACGAAACGATGTTCCACAGTAGTAACAAAAATTCGCTTCCGCGATTGGATTCTCTCTTCCGCAATTCGGACATCTATCCATAGTTCTAACCTCACATTCCCGAGCTTTTCCCTAATATATCATACTCCACCTTCACTCGCAACCAAAAAGGTGTGTAATTCTTGTGTTTTTCGGGCCGTTGTAGTATGATAGGAAAAGGTTTATTTTACCTACAAAGGGAAAGCTATGGAGGCATTTATGGCACATAACAAAGGACTAAAGGTTATGATTGTCGGCTGTGGTAAGGTCGGTGTCGCTCTTGTTGAACGACTGACCTCGGAAGGCCACGACGTAACGATGATTGATGATAATCCTGCCAAGATTGCACAGATTACCAATTTATATGACATTATGGGCGTGTGTGGAAACGGCGCCAGTTATTCCATCCAGAAAGACGCAGGCATTGAAAATACGGACCTGTTCATCGCGGTAACCGCATCGGACGAACTGAATCTTCTCTGCTGTACCATTGCCGGTCAGATGGGTAACTGTGCTGCGATTGCGCGAGTTCGCACCCCTGACTATAGCAAGGAAACCAACTATCTTCGTGAAAAGCTGGGCCTTGCCATGATTATCAATCCGGATCTGGAGTCGGCTCGCGAAGCCGCCCGTATCCTTTCCTTACCGAGTGCGCTGAAGGTAAGCTCCTTCGCACACGGTCTTGCGGAGTTGATTCGATTGGATGTGCCGGAGAACGGAAAACTCGCAGGAAAGAGCATTGCAGAGCTTGCAAAGTCCGGTATCACGGCGGATGTATTGATTGCTGCCATTAAACGTGGTGATGAGGTAATGATTCCAAATGGTGCCACCATCATTCAACCGGGTGATGTCATCTCCTTCGTCAGCAGCCGTAAGAAGGGACATGTGTTCCTTAGCCGTCTCGGACTGATGTCCAAGAAGGTCAAGGACTGTATGATTATCGGTGGCGGCAAATCCTCCTATTATCTGGCCATTCAGCTTCTTGCAAGAGGCATCGGTGTGAAGATTATCGAGCGTGACGAAGCCCGCTGCCAGGAGCTCAGTGTTCTCCTTCCGAATGCGATTATCATTAACGGAGACGGAACGGACGAGGATGTACTGAAGGAGGAAGGAATTGAGACGGTTGGCGCATTTGTTGCACTGACCGGAATCGACGAAGAGAACATTCTCCTTACCCTTCATGCGAAGCGAATCTCCTCCGCAAAGGTTATTACGAAGATTAACCGTATCGGTTTCAAGGAGGTTATCGGGCATTTGGATCTCGGCTCGGTCATCTATCCGCGATATATCACTTGTGAGGCCATCATGGCTTACGCCCGTGCGAAAAATGCGTCCCGAGGCAACAATATCGAAACCCTCACGTATCTGTTCGACAACAAGGCGGAGGGCATCGAATTTCATATTGAGACCGCCGGCGAATATACCGGCAAACCTTTGATGGATCTGAAGTTAAAGGATAACCTGCTGATTTGCTGTATCAGTAGAAACGGCCAGATTATCATCCCAACCGGCCGAGACACACTGGAGGTCGGCGACTCGGTTATGGTTGTTACTTCTCATAGTGGCTTGGAGGATATTCACGATATTCTTGCATAGGAGTTATTCGTAGAGCAAAAAGGAGTTATCGTTCGTTATGAATATGCCAATGATCCGATACATTTTGAATTGGATTTTAAGACTGCAAGCGGGACTGTTTCTGTTGGTTTCCCTGGTGTCTGTCATTTATCATGAGGACATCATTTGGTACTATCTTGGAACGGCGCTGGCCTGCATAGTTCTCAGCTTTCTCATTAGTCCGAGGAAGCCGCAAAATACGGTTTTCTACCTGAAGGAGGGCTGCGTCGCCACGTCTCTCAGTTGGATTTTGATGAGTATCATGGGCGCACTTCCGCTGTGGTTGTCAAAGGAATTTCCTTCCTTTACCGATTCCGTATTCGAAATTGTATCCGGCTTAACTACAACCGGTGCCTCTGTTTGTCAGAATGTAGAGGCACTGTCAAAAACAACCATTTTCTGGCGAAGCCTTTCCCACTGGGTTGGCGGTATGGGCGTACTTGTATTTATTCTTGCCATTGTCCCGATGGGCGGTGGTTCTCACTTTAACCTGATGCGTGCAGAAAGCCCGGGGCCGTCGGTCGGTAAGCTGGTACCGAAGATTCGTCAGACCGCACGAATTCTGTACGTGATTTATTTCGGACTGACCGTGTTGGAGTGCATTTTGCTGCTCTTTGGCGATATGAGCTTTTTCGAGTCGCTGAACACGTCTCTTGCAACCGCCGGAACCGGTGGCTTCGGTTTCCGAAACTCCAGCATGGCGGATTTTAATGCGTACACGCAATGGGTGATCACCATTTTCATGTTCCTCTTCGGTGTGAATTTTAACTTCTTCTATTTTCTGTTGTTAAGACAGTTCAAGAAGAGCTTCGCGATGGAGGAGGTTCGTTGCTACGCATTGCTGGCATTGTCCGCGATTACGGTCATTTCCCTTGATTTGTGGAAACATACCACCAATCTGTTTTCCAATGCGAGCGAGATTGTCCGCCACTCTTCCTTCCAGGTTGCGACCGTTATGACAACCACGGGTTTTGCCACCACGGACTTTGATTTGTGGCCGCAATTTTCCAGAAGCGTTCTGGTGCTTCTGATGTTTATCGGTGCCTGCGCCGGTTCGACGGGTGGTGGCATGAAGGTGTCCCGTTATCTGATTGTATTGAAGACGGTTCGTAAGGAGTTAAATTCCTACATTCATCCAAAGAGTGTGAAGAAGATCACCTTCGACGAGAAGCCGATTGATCACGATGTGGTTCGCTCGGTTAACGTCTTCTTCATAACGTATATCGTCATCTTTGTTACTTCGGTGCTTTTGGTTTCCATTGAAGGCAAGAGCTTAACCACAAACTTTACCGCCGTAGCGGCTACGTTAAATAACATCGGCCCGGGTCTTGACCTGGTTGGTCCGACCAGAAACTATGCCGACTTTACCATTTTCAGCAAATTCATCCTGATGTTTGATATGCTGGCCGGCCGACTTGAACTGTTTCCGCTGTTGATTCTCTTCCATCCGACCATCTGGAAGGATTCGGTACATCAGGCACATGTCCGCCGAAGAAATCGACGCCTCGATGCAGCCAAAGAGAAGAATAATTCGAATTAGATTCCGTTATGGATCGAGTAGGAGGCGGTGACTAACCGCCGTCCTCTCACAGCCCCGTACGTACCGTTCGGTATACGGCGCTTTCAATAGTTGACGTGCACAGACTGAT
>DCGJ01000007.1 GCA_002315495.1 Lachnoclostridium sp. UBA1781
CACTCTCATATTTCAAAATGGAGTATGCGCCCTGACCGCGTACCATAAACTGGACTTCCTTCATGCCGCCAATCCCGGTTTCATCGATATTAACGAGCTCGGTTTTCCAACGGCGGGACTCAATGTAGTGCATATACATACGATAGAGCTCCGCAGCAAACAAAGCAGCTTCATCGCCACCTGCGCCGGCACGAATCTCCACAACAACGTCCTTATCATCCATCGGATCCTTTGGAATCAAAAGAAGCTTCATCGTATGCTCAAGTCTCTCAATGTCGCTCTTTGCTGCGTAAAGCTCTTCCTTCAGCATCTCACGCATCTCTTCGTCGCTCTCGCTTGCAAGCATCTCCTCACTGTCTGCGATAGTCTGCTTTGCATCCTTATACGCGCGATACGCTTCCACAAGCGGAGTCAGATCACTCTGCTCCTTCATAAGCTTACGAAAACGGTTCGTATCGCTGGCAACGTCCGGGGACTGAAGCTCCAGCTCCAGCTCCTCAAAACGCTTCAATAAATCTTCTAATTTGTCAAACATATTTTTATCCTTTCCGGGTCATTTCCCATGTCACAATACTTCTGGTTCTGCCAAATCCCGCTACAACCCGTCCTGTAGCTTTACGCCTCGCACAACACGATCGAGGCCGGCATAGTCCTTCCGTACTGTGACCTCGGAAAATGCGGCACTCCGGAACAGCTCCGGCACGCTCTCTCCCTGGTCATATCCTATTTCAACGATCAGCACACCACCCGGTGTCAGCCGATCATAGCATTCACTCACAATTCGCTTGTAAAAATCAAGTCCGTCCTCGCCACCGAACAACGCCATATGCGGCTCATATTCCGTTACTTCGGGAGCAAGATTTTTCGCCTCGCCCTGTGGAATGTACGGCGGGTTTGATACAATCACATCAAACTCTCCCGGAACATCCTTCATCAGATCGCTTTGATAAAAGGTAATCGCTGCGTCGTTACGGCGGGCATTTTCCTTGGCAACCAAAAGTGCGGCCTCGGAAAGGTCTGATGCGCAAACCTCCTTCGCACTGCCAAGCTTCGCAAGCGATACCGCGATACAGCCGCTTCCGGTGCATAGGTCCAGCACACGCTTTCCTTTGCAGTCTGCGAGAGCCCATTCCACCAAATGCTCCGTGTCCTGACGTGGGCACAGCACATCCTTTGTAACATAAAAATCGAAACCGTAAAAGCAGGTCGTCTCCAGAATCTGCTGCAATGGTTCACGTGCCTCTCTGAGCGCACAGTAGCCCTCATAGCGCATTTTCACGTCGTCCGGTATCTCTTTCCCGCGCTCCATAATCCAGTCCGTTCTGGTAAATCTCGCGGCATCCAGCATAAGCAGCAACGCATCCTGCTCCGCTTCTATAATTCCCGCGGCCGAAAAGAGCCCGGCGGCTTCTTTATAACAATCGAAGTACGTCATTGCTCCTCCTGCCTTTCAAGTCTTATTTCCGCTTCAGATGGCCGGGTCGCCAAGCTCGGTTTCCCCAAGCACAACTTCCTTTGTTCCGTCGCTTCCCTCTAAAAAGCCCTTCCAGTCAAATACGGCCTCCACGGAAGTAATCGCAATCTGAAGCATCTCGTCATCCGGCTCATATGTAGTCAGCTTCTGCATCCACATACCCGGACGGGACAAAATTGCCACGCATTTGGATTCGCTTCTTCCTGCAAGCTTCAGGAATTCATAGCTGATTCCTGCAACAATCGGAAGGAACACAAGACGAATACCAAGGCGGCATAAAACCTTGATTATCTTCACGCTGCCCGTGTAAATCGGAATCAGATTGACAAAGGACAGCACCAAAATGCTGATTACCATAACAATGATCATAAAGCTGGTACCGCAACGCTTATGCTCCTTGGAAGAACGGCGTGCATTTTCCACGGTAAGAGGAAGTCCGCTTTCGATACAGTTAATGGTTTTATGTTCAGCCCCATGATAACGGAACGTTCTCTTAATGTCCGGCATAAAAGAAATGAGCTTCACGTACAGAATAAAAATCGAAATACGCACAATACCTTCAAAAAGACTGCTTAAGAACGGCGCCTCGCTCATATTGGTTCCAAGAAGTGCCAACACGCCCTCGGTAATGAGCTGTGGCAGAAAGACAAACAAGGCTACCGACAACAGCAAAGACAGGCAAATCGTAAAGAAAATGGCCACCGGTCCGAGGGCCGATTCCTTCTTCTCCTTCTTGGCTTCTTTGGTCGTATCCATGGTTTCGGAAGACTCCGTCGGCTGCGCCTCAGCCGTCTTCGCTTTCTTTCCCTTTGCATCCTTCTTTGGGTCCTCGTCCTCAAAGAAGTTTGCGGAATAGGTCAGGGTACGCATACCATAAACCATCGATTCAATTAAGTTTACACTTCCGCGGATGAACGGAAGCCCAAAAAATTTATGACGGGCGGTAAAGCTGTTCCACTCCTGTACATTTACAATAATGGAATGGTCCGGCTTACGTACAGCCACTGCGTAATGCGACTTGTTTCGCATCATTACGCCTTCCATGACGGCCTGGCCGCCAACTCCGGATGGTTTCATAGATTGCCTCCTCTTGTTATAAACTAATGCTACTATAACACAACAAAGGTTCGTTTGCGACATTTTGCTTACAGATAATTCCCGCCTCACAAAAAACAAGGTTGAGATATTAGACAACACCTCAACCTTCGCTTTGCATTATTCACTTCTATGGGTGCGACCCATAGTTTTTCAATTAAAGGCCGTACTTCTTGTTGAACTTCTCGATAGCACCACGAGCCTTAGCAGCCTTCTGCTGACCGGTGTAGAAGGAATGGCACTTAGAACAAATTTCTACGTGGATTTCAGGCTTTGTAGAACCGGTAACGAATGTGTTGCCACAGTTGCATGTTACAGTTGCCTGATAATAATCTGGATGGATTCCTTCTCTCATGATTTTCACCTCTTTTTGTCTTATCGTTTATATGTTATGTTACATCCTTCTATATCCGTATGCCCGATCCGCATATGATACTTACTACGAAGGAAGACACGTTCGTCCGTTTTTCATCCCGATAAACAGCTTNNACTTAGAACAAATTTCTACGTGGATCTCTTCCTTGGTGGAACCGGTAACGAACTCGTTGCCACAGTTACAAGTAACCTTTGCCTGATAATACTTTGGCTGAATTGCTTCCTGCATGATATTCACCTCTCTAAATCTTTATTGAATAATCGGCCGGCCGAGACCAGTCGACCTAACACTCTTTTAACAGCCTGTTCATTATAGCATAGCACTTTTCGGAATGCAACACATATTTTTCGCGAAATTCGGGCATTTCCATCGGCTGTTTTCGTTGATTTTACTAGTGTTTCGCGTTATCGGCGGATACTTTGGAACCGCTTCTCCAGGATGTCCGCGAACTCCCGATTGTTTTTCGTCTGCTTGAACAGGTCTAAAATCTGTTCAACAGCTTCATCGCCCCTGGCGTCGCTAAAGGCCTTGCGAATCCGCTCATTTGCCTTGCGCTCCCAATCCTCCTGAAGCAAATCATCCCTTCTGGTGGATGACTTCGGAAGATCAATCGCAGGGAAAATGCGGCGCTCCGACAGATTTCGGTCAAGCACCAGCTCCATGTTACCGGTACCCTTGAATTCTTCGAAGACAACATCGTCCATACGGCTTCCCGTATCAACCAGCGCGGTCGCAAGAATCGTCAGACTTCCGCCCTCCTTCATGCAACGTGCTGCGCCGAAAAACTTCTTTGGCATATGAAGGGCTGCCGGATCCAAGCCACCGCTTAACGTGCGGCCGCTGGACTGGCAGGTCAGGTTGTAGGCTCTTGCCAGACGCGTAATGGAGTCCAGCAAAATGACGACATCCTTCTTGTGCTCTACCATTCGTTTTGCGTGCTCAATAACCATCTCGGATACACGCTTATGCTTCTCCGGCAATTCGTCGAAGGTGGAATAAATGACCTGTACGTTCTTGCCGTGAATGGAATCCTTCATGTCTGTTACTTCCTCAGGTCTTTCATCAATGAGAAGAATAATGACCTGAATGTCCGGATTGTTCTCGATAATGGAAGTTGCAACCTGCTTTAACAGTGTGGTCTTACCCGCCTTCGGCTGGGCAACAATCATACCACGCTGACCTTTTCCAATCGGAGACAAAAGGTCCACGATTCGCATGGAGGTACTGCCTCCCGGAATCTCCAAGTGAAGTCTCTCGTGCGGAAATACCGGCGTCAAATCCTCAAATCTCGGGCGCTTCTGTGCATCTTCCGGCGGAAGTCCGTTAATGGAACTGATGTAAAGCAGCGCGCTGTATTTTTCTGTTCCCACATTGACCTTCACATTACCGCGAACGATATCACCGGTCTTCATATTGAAGCGGCGAATCTGTGCCGGAGACACGTATACGTCATTCTCACCCGGCAGGAAATTATCGCAGCGGATGAAACCAAAGCCGGATTCCGGAGGTATCTCCAAGATTCCTTCCTTCACAATGCCCGAGTCCAAGGCTCCTCCCGGAACCGGGTTGTACTGCTCTCTCGGCTGACGCTCGCTATAATCACGGGACGGTCTCGCAGTATACTCTCTTTGTTGGCGGTCGCTGTTGTCTCTCACAGGTCGCTCCGCATACTCTCTCGGCTGGCGCTCACGGTTTGACACCACGCGACGAACGACAGGCTCCGTCTCGGATGGTGCCGCATTTTCCGAACGAGAGGAAGGTTTCTCTTCCATCGTTTTCACCGGTTCTGCGTTCTCCACAGGCTGTGCTGCGTCCTCCTTCAGCAGAAGCTCCAAAAGCTCTGCCTTCTTTAAGGCTGTCGTTCCGGTCAGTCCGCGCTTCTTTGCCTCTAAACGGAGATCAACCAGGTTCATATCATCGTATTTACTCATATTCTATCCAATCCGGAGCGAAAAAATGGACGGTAACAGTCATGAAAATGCTGCCCCATTTGCCGCTCGCGTCGCTCCGGCGCAGTCGGCAGTAGAAATCGTCAGAAGTTTTGGGGAATGCCCCGCAATAAGGAAAAAACGCGGGAGGCAGCCGTAGCCACCTCCCGGCGTATCAGTTCATGAATTACTCTTCATCAAAGCTGTCATCGTCACCGAATTCGAAATCTTCATCATCGCCGAATCCGAATGCATCATCAAATGCATCATCGAATACGTCGGAATCAATGAAGCTCTCTTCCATGGTATCGGAATCAGCCTTCTCAGCGGTATCGATTCGGAAATCCTCCTCGTAATCATCCACATGCTCGATAATTTCGTTATCGGTATCAAGCTTAACATCACGGTAGTACTTCATACCGGTACCAGCCGGGATGAGCTTACCAATGATAACGTTCTCCTTCAAACCGTTCAACGGGTCAGTCTTGCCCTTGATAGCGGCATCGGTAAGAACCTTTGTGGTCTCCTGGAAGGATGCAGCAGACATGAAGGAATCGGTAGCAAGAGCAGCCTTGGTAATACCAAGCATAATTCTGTTGCCTTCTGCAGGCTCCTTGCCCTCATCGATCAACTGCTCGTTGATGTCCTCGAATACCAATGCATCCGTGGTAGAACCAGGAAGGAATTCGGTATCTCCGGCCTTCTCAACGTGAATCTTCTTCAGCATCTGACGTACAATAATCTCAATGTGCTTATCGTTGATATCTACACCTTGACGACGATATACGTTCTGTACTTCGCGAATCATATAATCCTGTACGGCACGGATACCCTTAATCTTCAAGATATCCTGCGGATATACAGAACCTTCGGTAATAGCGTCACCGGCTTCGATCTCCTGACCATCGAGTACACGAATGGTAGAGCTGAACGGAATCAAGTATGCCTTGGATTCACCGGTTTCATCGTTGGTAACGATTACTTCACGCTTCTTCTTGGTGTTGCTAATGGTAACCTTACCTGCGAAATCGGAGATGATAGCAAGACCCTTTGGCTTTCTTGCCTCGAACAACTCTTCTACACGAGGGAGACCTTGTGTGATATCGCCACCGGCTACACCACC
>DCGJ01000001.1:0-8031 GCA_002315495.1 Lachnoclostridium sp. UBA1781
TGGGAGGTCTGCGTCGGAGGTGTTGTTGGTGCTGCATTGCTCGGCTTTGTATACGCACTGATCTTCCAAAACAAGCTTTCTGAGCTAAATGCTCCTCTTGTGTTTGTTCCGATTATTTCTGCCTGTACCTCGGTGCTTAGTCAGTGTGGCGATCTGTCTGCATCCGCGATTAAGCGTCAGTTTGGAATTAAGGATTATGGCACTTTGATTCCCGGTCATGGCGGTATCATGGACCGTTTTGACAGCATTTTGTTTGCCGGGCCGGCTATCTATTATCTGTTGAAGTTATTTTGCCTGTAAGGAGCTTTTATGAAGTATATTTCGATTCTTGGGTCGACCGGGTCTATCGGTACGCAGACACTGAATATTGTTCGAAACTATTCCGAAGAGTTTCAGGTCGTTGCGATTGCGGCAAATTCCAATGTGGAATTGATTCTGAAGCAGGTGGAGGAGTTTTCTCCGAAGCTTGTTTGTATGTATCGGGAAGAGGCATATGAGAAGGTAAAAGAAGCACTTGCAGGAACGAATATTACGGTTACCTGTGGAATGGATGGATTAATTGCCTGCGCAACGATTCCGGAAGCACAGGTTGTAGTAACCGCATTTGTCGGAATGATCGGAATCCGTCCAACGATTGCAGGAATTAAAGCGGGTAAGGACATTGCACTTGCAAATAAAGAGACACTGGTAACCGCAGGACACATCATTATGCCGCTTATTAAGGAATATGGAGTGAAACTGCTTCCGGTTGACAGCGAGCATTCCGCAATTTTTCAGAGCCTTCAGGGCGTTCCGTATGACGGAGATATGTCAGAGGGCAATTCTCGTGTGAAGAGAATTTTGCTTACGGCTTCGGGTGGACCGTTTCGTGGGAAAAAGTTGGAGGAGATGAAGCATTTTACGGTAAATGATGCTCTTAAACATCCAAACTGGTCTATGGGTCGCAAGATTACCATTGATTCTGCAACCATGGTAAACAAGGGTTTGGAGATGATGGAGGCACGTTGGTTATTCGGTGTCGAGCCGGAACAAATCACCGTTTTGGTTCATCCACAGTCCATTCTTCATTCTGCAGTTGAATTGATTGATGGCTCTGTGATTGGACAGATGGGCGTTCCGAGTATGGAGCTTCCGATTCAGTATGCCTTGTTTTATCCTGAGAGAAAACCGATGGAAGGGCACACCCTTGATTTGTTCAAGGTTTGTGATTTACATTTCGAGAAGCCGGATCCCGAGAATTTTCCGGCATTTGGCTTGGCTTATGACGTGATGAAGGCAGGGGGAAGCCTTCCGACTGTTTATAATGCGGCAAATGAGTACGCCGTTGCACAGTTTCTTGATGGTCAGATTGGATTTACCGATATCGGTGACATGATTCAAAGAGCAGTGGATTCGCACACGAATATTGAGAATCCTACTCTTGAGGAGATTTTAGAAATAGAAGAGTCAACCTATCGTATGTTTCGATAGTTTGAAGGGGATTGTGAAGAATTGATTATTTAGGAGGTTGTTTTGGGAATCGTACGTATCTTAGTGGCACTCGTTGTCATTAGCGTTGTCATTATTTTTCATGAATTCGGGCATTTTCTTCTGGCTCGTGTGAATGGTGTTGAGGTTGTTGAATTCTCCCTTGGTATGGGGCCTCGCATCCTGAGTCACCAAGGGAAAAAGACACGTTATTCTTTGAAACTTCTTCCAATCGGCGGAGCCTGTCAGATGAAAGGGGAAGACGAGAATAACGATGAAGAAGGCACCTTTAACAGTAAAGGTGTATGGCAGCGAATCAGCATTGTATTCGCAGGTCCTTTGTTTAACTTTATTCTCGCATTTCTATTTGCCGTAATTATCATTGGCTCCATTGGCGTCGATAAATGTTATGTTACCTCTGTTACGGATGATGTTGCAGAGCAGGTTTCACTTGAAGTAGGTGATGAAATCATCGCGTTTAATGGACATTCCATCGGCGTGGGACGTGAATTGTACCTGTATGAATCCTTGGACGGCATTTCCAAAGAGCCGTTTACCATTACGTATGTTCGTGACGGAAAGGAATACGAGGTAACCATAAATCCTGTCGAGGACCAACGGTATTATCTTGGAATCAAATACGCAGCGACTGCTGCTGATGCAGAACCTGAACCGGCAGAGCTTACGGATATTATTGACGGTAGTGCGGCTGAAAAAGCCGGACTTAAGGTCGGTGATATTATTACCGCAGTGAATGGAGCATCCATTTCCTCCGGAAATGAACTGTCGACATATCTTAGCGAGCATCCGCTCGACGGAAGCGAAGTGAAGGTTACTTACGAGCGAAAAGGAAAGGAATATACGATATCGCTCACTCCGAATTATTCTTCCCTGTATGATTATGGGTTCAACTACAATACCTATTATCGTGAAAAGGTAGGTGTTGGTGGTACCTTAAAGTACAGTGCACTTGAACTTCGTTACTGGATTCGCGCAACCGGAAAGAGCTTATTATACATGGTTCGCGGTAAGGCAAGCTCCGAAGACATCGGTGGACCGGTGCGTGTTGTAAGCGAGATGAGTAACGTTATGGAGGAGAGTTATACGACAGACGGCTTCTTTTATGCCTTCCTCAATATGCTCAACTGGGCAATTTTACTCAGTGCCAATTTGGGCGTTATGAATCTGTTACCAATTCCTGCACTCGATGGCGGACGATTGTTATTCTTATTGATTGAAGCGATTCGAGGAAAGAAGCTTCCGCCGGAGAAGGAGGGAGTTATTCATCTGATCGGATTCATTCTTCTGATGATCTTAATGGCATTCATCTTTTTTAATGATATCAAGAATGTATTTTTCTAAAGGTTTTGAGTCATGCACCATTTTTGGTGCATGATTTATGTTATTATGAAAATGCCAACCAAAGAGAGCATTTTCGTTTCATTTGGAGGTTCGGTTATGCATAGACAACAGACAAGAGAAGTTCGTATCGGAGACAAGGTAATTGGCGGTGGCAATCCGATTTTGATTCAATCCATGTGCAATACAAAGACGGAGGATGTGAAGGCCACCGTTGACCAGATTCTGGAGCTTGAGGATGCGGGCTGCGATATTATTCGTGTTGCAATTCCTACCATGGAGGCTGCAAAGGCTGTTTCTGAGATTAAAAAGCTGATTCATATTCCGCTTGTCGGCGATATTCATTTTGATTATCGTCTTGCGCTTGAAGCTATGGAGAATGGAATTGACAAGATTCGTATTAATCCCGGTAATATCGGATCTGAGGATCGTGTTCGCATGGTGATTGAGAAGGCGAAGGAGTGTAAGATTCCGATTCGTGTCGGCGTGAACAGCGGCTCTCTTGAGAAGACATATCTCGAGAAGTATGGCAAAGTTACTGCGGAAGGAATCGTTGAGAGTGCAATGGCTAAGGTACATATGCTCGAAACCATGGACTTTGAAGATATTGTAATCAGCATTAAGTCCTCCGATGTAATGATGTCTATCAAAGCACATGAGCTTCTTGCAAAGGAATCCAAGTATCCGCTTCATGTAGGAATAACCGAAGCCGGTTCTGTCTATGCCGGTAATATGAAGTCAGCAATCGGGCTTGGGAATATTCTGTACCAGGGAATCGGCGATACGATTCGTGTTTCTCTTACTGACCGACCGGTAGAGGAGATTCGTTCCGCTAAGTTGATTCTCAAGACACTTGGGCTACGTAAGGGCGGTGTTGAGATGGTTTCCTGCCCAACCTGCGGTCGTACCGAGATTGATTTAATCGGACTGGCCAAGAAGGTAGAGGAACTGGTTTCTCATTATGATTATGATATTAAAGTCGCAGTTATGGGATGTGTGGTGAATGGACCGGGAGAAGCAAGAGAAGCTGATTTCGGAATTGCCGGAGGTAAAGGAGAGGGACTCATTTTCCGTAAAGGAGAGATTCTTCGCAAATGCCCGGAACAAGAGCTTTTGGTTGAGCTTAAAAAGGAATTGGATGGATTAGCATGAAATTTTTTGAGGTCTTCAGTCAGTTACAAGTAGAAAAACGTCTGGAAAACCACTTTTCCGATGTGGAGGTGGATTCCATTCGTGCGTCCAAAAACGGGGACACGGTTCTTGTTATTATGGACAGCGACAAGGTGCTTCGACCGACCTATTTGAACTTACTTAAGGCAGAACTTGACCGTCAGGTTTTTTCCGAACTTCAGAAGAATACGGAATTTTCCATTTCCTATCATCTGGATTGCGGTAACGATTTGGAACGTGGATATCAGATGTGCCGTGAGGCTATCGTGGAGGAGTTGCATCTTCACAGTCATTTGGATGCACAGCTTTTGGAACATCCTGAGGTTTCTTTTTCTGAAAATGTGATTCAGTTTACTTTTGAAGAGAATTATCTTGCAAAGGTTCGTGAAGCAAACATTATTATTACTGTTACGAATCGAATCAAAGAGTATACCGGTATTGACTGTACGGTAAGAATTGCGTACAAGGAACCGGAAAATGTTGCCGATAATCGCCAGGAAACCTTTGATTACGAAGAGTTTCTTGCTGCCAGAGCGAAATTACGTGCAATGGCAGAGGAGAAGAAGCGCAAAGATGAAGACGGTGGACTTCCGAAGGATTTGGTGAAGAAAAAGCCGGAGACACCAAAGGTCGAAAAGCCTGCTAACGGCGGCGAAAAGACATATGTAAAGAAGAAGCTTCCGGAGGATCCGGACGTGTTCTACGGTCGTGCATTTGACGGAGATATTATTCAGATTTCGGACATTGTGGATGAAATCGGAGAGGTGGTCATTCGCGGTAAGATTATTACGTGTGAAGAGAAAGAATTGAAGTCCGGCAAGTTTATGCTGACCGTCGGAGTTACTGACTTTACGGATACGATTAACTTAAAACTGTTTCTTAAAAAAGAAGACTATGAGGCCATTGGTGGCGATTTGCAACCAGGCAAATTTGTGAAAGCAAAGGGACTTGCCCTTTATGACAAATTCGACCATGAGCTTGCGATCAGTTCGATTATCGGTGTCAGACGTGAAAAGGACTACACGATAAAGCGTTTTGATCGTGCGGAAGTTAAGCGCGTCGAGCTTCATTGCCATACGCAGATGAGCGAGATGGATGCCGTTGTTGACACCGGAGTCTTGGTGAACACCTGCTTTAACTGGGGAATGCCGGGTATTGCGATTACCGATCACGGCGTTGTACAGTCCTTTGTGGATGCCTTTCATGCGATTGACAAGAAGAAATTTAAAGACGATCCGGAAAAAATGGAACGCTTTAAGAACTTTAAAATCATTTACGGTTGTGAAGGCTACATCATTGATGATGAAGGAATGACCAAGCCGGACGGCACTCCGTTTGACCCGGAGCTGGACAAAGAAGAACTTCGCAAACAAAAGTATAACCACATTATTTTGCTCGCAAAGAATGATATTGGACGAATCAACCTGTATCGACTGGTTTCGTTATCGCATCTGGAATATTTTAACCGCAGACCGAAGATTCCGAAGAGTATTTTGCGAAAATATCGCGAAGGAATCATTATCGGTTCGGCCTGTGAACAGGGTGAACTGTATCAGGCGATTCTTCATAATAAGCCGGAGGAAGAAATCAAGAGAATCAGTGATTTTTACGACTATTATGAGATTCAGCCGATTGGGAACAATGCCTTCATGCTTCGTGATGATGAAAAGTTCCCTCATATTCAGACCGAGCAGGATCTGATTGAGCTTAACAAGAAGATTGTATATTTGGCAGAAGAGCACGATAAGCTTTGTGTTGCGACGTGTGACGTGCATTTTCTAAATCCCGAGGATGAAGTGTATCGTCGTATCATTATGGCCGGAAAAGGCTTTAAGGATGCGGATATGCAGGCACCTTTGTATCTTCGTACGACCGATGAGATGCTGGATGAATTCAAGTATCTGCCGAAGGAAAAGGCCTTTGAAATTGTTGTCACGAATACGAATCGTATCTGTGATATGATTGAGAAGATTGAGCCGGTTCGTCCGGACAAATGTCCACCTGTTATCGAGAATTCCGACCAGCAGCTTCGCGACATTTGTTATAATACGGCACACGACTGGTACGGAGAGAATCTGCCGGTTCAGGTTGTATCTCGTTTGGATAAGGAATTAAATTCCATTATTTCCAATGGATATGCGGTAATGTATATTATTGCCGAACGTCTCGTGAAGCATTCTAATGACGAAGGCTATATGGTTGGTTCGCGAGGCTCTGTAGGCTCCTCGTTTGTTGCAACGATGTCGGGAATTACTGAGGTTAACCCTCTGGTTGCTCATTATCGTTGTCCAAAATGCCGCTGGTATGATTTTGAATCCGATGAAGTAAAAGCATACGAGCAGCTTTCCGGCTATGATCTTCCGGATCGTGAATGTCCGCATTGCGGAACACCGTTAATTAAGGATGGTCAGAATATCCCGTTTGAAACCTTCCTTGGGTTCTATGGTAACAAAGAGCCGGATATTGACTTAAACTTCTCCGGAGATAACCAGGCCAGTGCACACCAGTACACAGAGGTTTTGTTTGGTAAAGGCCATACCTTCCGTGCGGGAACAGTAGGTACTTTGGCAGATAAAACCATGGAGGGTTATGTTCGGAAGTATTACGAAGAGCGTGATGTTTATAAGAGAAGAGCCGAAATCACACGTGTTGCCTTAGGTGGTGTAGGTGTAAAGAGAACCACCGGACAACATCCGGGTGGCATCGTTGTATTGCCTCATGGAGAGGATATCAACTCCTTTACACCGGTACAGCATCCTGCAAATGATATGACCACGCCGACGATTACAACGCATTTTGATTATCATAAGATTGACCAGAACCTGTTGAAACTGGATATTCTTGGACATGATGATCCTACGATGATTCGTATGCTGGAAAACATCACCGGAGTTGATGCGAAACAGATTCCGATGAATGATCCGGGCGTTCTGGAGCTGTTCCGTTCGACGGAGTCTCTTGGCATTTCCCCGGAGGATATTGATGGTACCGACCTTGGTTCCCTTGGTATTCCGGAATTGGGCACGAATTTCGTTATGCAGATGTTGCGTGATACAAAGCCTGCATCATTTTCCGATATGATTCGTATCTCGGGTTTGTCTCATGGTACCGATGTATGGACAAACAATACCCAGGACTTGATTCGTGAAGGCAAATGTACCCTTGGTAACGCAGTATGTACCCGAGATGATATCATGGTTTATCTGATTCATATGGGTCTTGAATCCGGTCTTGCCTTTGATATTATGGAGAAGGTACGTAAGGGAACAGTTGCGAAAGGAAAATGCGCAGAATGGCCGGAATGGAAAGAAAAGATGCTTGCTCACGATGTTCCGGACTGGTATATAGGTGCCTGTGAGAAGATAAAGTATATGTTCCCGAAGGCACACGCTTGTGCTTATGTTATGATGGCCTTTCGTATTGCGTGGTTTAAGGTTCATAAACCGCTTGCATATTATGCGGCTTATTTCTCCATTCGTGCGAAAGCATTTAGCTATGAATTAATGTGTCTTGGTAAGGAGAAGCTTCGAATCAACTATAACGAGATTAAGCGAAAGATAGCCAGCCACTCAGCGTCCCCAAAAGAAGAGGAGCAGTTTGGTGATATGCATATTGTTATGGAGATGTATGCAAGAGGATATGACTTTGCACCGGTTGACCTTTATAAGTCACAAGCAAAGTATTTCCAGGTTCTTGATGAAAAGCGCTTGTTACCTTCCTTCGTGAGCATTGATGGACTTGGTGAAAATGCGGCCCTTGCGATCGAAGAAGGGATAAAGAACATGACAGAGCCATTTCTTTCCAAAGAAGATTTCGGTCAACGTTGTCATGTGGGTGCGTCAATTGTAAGTTTGTTGAGTGATCTTGGAATTCTCGGGGATTTGCAGGATTCCAACCAGATGAGCTTTGCAAACCTTTTGACATTTGACTCATAAGTTTTTGAAAGTTTTTAAAAATAATGCTTGCATTTTGTTTGCTGGTCTGTTATAGTAACACTCGCAGCGAACATGGCTGGTTGGTCAAGCGGTTAAGACG
>DCGJ01000001.1:8059-17321 GCA_002315495.1 Lachnoclostridium sp. UBA1781
AAACAGGGGTTCGATTCCCCTACCAGCTGCTAGAATGGATTCCTTCGGGAGTCCATTTTTTTATGCTTATACTCTTAAGTTGTATTCGTTTCATTTGTTTGAAGAGAAAACTTCCGCGTTGACTTTTCGCGGGGGAAAAAGTATAATAATGCGGAATGTGCAATAAGAGGTTTTTATACCTATATACCCAGTTTTATTTACGGAGATTATTTATGAAGAGAGTACTTAGCCTTCTATTGATTTTGGCAATGTCATTTGGCCTGTTAGCCTGTCAGGAAGTAAATCCGACAGCAACGACTCCGGCCGCTGAAAGCACTGAAACAGTTACGGATGTTCCTGCAAGCCCCGATTCATCAGATACGGAAGAAAATACGGAAACCGGTGCACCCGTATCTACAGATGGTGTTGTAACCGATGATTCGGCTGCACTTGATTCTGTAACCTTGAAGGAACGTTATGCTGACACGTTCATGATTGGTTGTGCATTGCCTCTCGATTTGATGAAGAACCCGATTTCTTCGGGATTATTTTTAGAGCAGTTCAACAGCATTACGATGGAAAATGAGATGAAGCCGGATGCAATGTTAAACCAGACAGCTTGCATTAAGGCACTTCCTGCATCTTATACAGAGCCTGTTTTGAGTCTTTCTAAATTGGATTCTATACTCAGCTTTGCCCAGGAGAATGGAATTAAGATGCGTGGTCATACCCTGGTATGGCATTCCCAAACTCCGAAGTGGTTCTTTACCGAGGATTACACGGCAAATGGTGCTTTGGTCTCCAAGGAAGTAATGCTTCAGAGAATGGAAAGCTATATTCGCCAGATGATTACGTATTGTGAGGATAATTATCCGGGTGTCGTATATGCTTGGGATGTTGTAAACGAAGCAGTGGATCCTGACGCAGGTAATGACCCGAACGGTTACCGTACAGTTGACAGTATGTGGTATAAGGTGGTTGGCCCTGATTTCATTGAGGCCGCATTTACCTATGCAAGAAAGTACGCTGCAGAAGGTGTACACCTTTACTATAACGATTATAACTGTTCCCTCAAGGTTCCTCAGCTGAAGGCACTTCTTACGAAGCTCCATGATAAGGGCTTGATTGATGGTATGGGTATGCAGTGTCACCTTTCCACAAGTGATAAGATTGCAAATGCGGTTTATTACACTGCGGTAAGTCTTGCTGAAACCGGAGTAATGATTTCCATTACAGAGCTTGACATTGGAGTTGGCGAGAGTTCTTCCTTAGAAACTCAGGCAATGAAATATAAAGTCCTTTTTGAGCGTATGGAAGAGGCTCAGAAGAGTGGAAAGCTTCAGATTGAGTCGATTACGGTATGGGGATTATACGACCAGCGCTCCTGGAGACCGGGTGAGCAGGCACTCCTGTTCACTAAGACTGAGAACGGTCTTGAGAAGAAGGCGGCTTGGTATGGTGCTATGCAGGCATCTGATATTCTTGCAATTGAATGGTAAGCCCGTTGTTCGGGATTATGATATCGGGTTTGTCCCGTGTATATTTTGGAGGCAGATATGAAAGTATATGGTGAAAATGAATTAAGAAGAATGTATCTTGATTTCTTTGAGAGTAAGGACCATTTGAAGATGAACAGCTTCTCCCTTGTTCCGAAGAACGATAAGAGTTTGCTTTTGATTAATGCAGGTATGGCTCCTTTGAAGCCTTACTTTACCGGTCTTGAGGTACCGCCAAGAAAGCGTGTTACGACTTGTCAGAAGTGTGTTCGTACCGGCGATATTGAAAATGTTGGTAAGACCGCACGTCACCTTACCTTCTTCGAGATGCTTGGTAACTTCTCCTTTGGTGATTACTTTAAGCATGAAGCGATTGCATGGTCCTGGGAGTTTTTGACCGAAGTAATTGGGATGGATCCGGATCGTTTGTACCCATCCATCTATGGCGAGGACGATGAAGCTTTTGAAATCTGGAATAAGGAAATCGGTATTGCACCGGAAAGAATTACCAGATTCTATCGTGACCCGGTAACCGGCGAGTGTGATAATTTCTGGGAGCATGGTGCAGGACCTTGCGGACCATGTTCAGAGATTTATTACGACAGAGGAGAGAAATATGGTTGCGGAAGTCCTGACTGTAAGGTTGGATGTGAGTGCGACCGTTTTATGGAAGTTTGGAATAACGTNNAATTTCTGGGAGCATGGTGCAGGTCCTTGTGGTCCTTGCTCCGAGATTTATTATGATCGTGGTTTAAAGTACGGCTGTGGTAAGCCGGACTGTAAGGTGGGTTGTGACTGTGACCGTTTTATGGAAGTATGGAACAACGTATTCACCCAGTTTGACGGTGACGGAAAGGGTGGCTACACCGAGCTTGAGAATAAGAATATTGATACCGGTATGGGTCTTGAAAGACTTACCGTTGTTGTTCAGGATGTAGATTCCGTATTTGATATCGATACGATGCGTGCGATTCGTGATAAGATTTGCGAATTGTCCGGCGCAACCTATAAGGAAGATGAGCAGAAGGATATTTCCATTCGTTTGATCACTGATCACATTCGTTCTTCAACATTCCTTATTTCCGATGGTGTAATGCCGTCGAACGAAGGAAGAGGCTATGTACTTCGTCGTATCATTCGTCGTGCGGCAAGACACGGACGTAAGCTTGGCATCAACAATCTCTTTATGGCTGAGCTTGCAAAGACCGTAATCAATGAGTCGAAGGATGGTTATCCGGAACTTGAGGAGAAGAAAGACTTTATCCTTACCGTATTGACCAAGGAAGAGGAAGCATTTAACAAGACAATTGACCAGGGTCTCACCATTCTTTCTTCCATGGAAGATGATATGAAGGCCAATGCAAAGACCGTTCTTTGTGGTGCAGATGCGTTCAAACTTTATGATACCTATGGCTTCCCGCTTGATCTTACGGAAGAGATTCTTACCGAGAAGGGCTATTCCGTTGATAAGGAAGGCTTTGATCAGGCCATGAAGGTACAGAAGGAGACTGCAAGAAAAGCTCGAAAGGTTACGACCTACATGGGCGCAGATGCTTCTGTATTCGATGCTTATACAACTCCAACCGTATTTAGCGGCTATGATACTTTGGTTGACACTGCAGCAATCTCTGTTATTTCGGAAGATGAAGAGAGTGATGGAAAGATTGTTTCCAAGCTTGTTGACTTCCTTGGCGAGGGTATGAACGGTACCATTATCGCTGAGAAGACTCCTTTTTACGCAACGATGGGCGGTCAGGAATCCGATCAGGGTGTAATTGTAACCGAAGAGGGCGAGTTCCACGTTGATAACGTAGAGAAGCTTGTTGGTAATAAGTACGCTCATCATGGTGTTGTTAAGAATGGTATCATTAAGGTAAATGCTGACGCTACCTTCAAGGTTGATGCAGCCCTTCGTCAGGCAACCTGCAAGAACCACAGTGCAACCCACCTTCTTCAGAAGGCGCTTCGTGATGTTTTAGGCAGTCATGTACAGCAGCAGGGCTCCTTCCAGGATGGCGAGAGAACCAGATTTGACTTTAGCCATTTCAAGGCTTTGACCGTTGAAGAACTTCAGCAGGTTGAAGATATCGTAAATGCAAAGATTGCAGAGGCACTTCCTGTTGTAACAGATGTTATGACCATTGAAGAAGCAAAGAACAGTGGAGCAATGGCTCTGTTTGACGATAAGTACGGCGATTCTGTAAGAGTTGTATCTATGGGTGACTTCTCCAAGGAACTTTGCGGTGGTACTCATGTTAAGAATACACAGGAGATTCAGGCATTTAAGATTCTTGCTGAAAACGGTGTAGCTGCTGGTGTTCGTCGTATTGAGGCAATTACCGGCGCAAATGTTACTGCTTACTATAAGGATATTGAGGCTAAACTTGTAAATGCGGCAAAGGTTGCAAAGTCTGCTCCGGATGCACTTGCAGCTAAGATTTCCGCTATGCAGGATGAAATCAAGGCACTTTCTTCCGAGGTTGAAAAGCTGAAGGCAAAGATTGCTAACAGTGCTGTAGGTGATGTTACCAGCCAGGCAGTAGAGATTAACGGAATTAAGGCACTTGCCACCAAGGTAAATGATGTTGATATGAATGGTCTTCGTAACCTTGGAGATTCCCTGAAGGAGAAGCTTGGTGATTCCGTATTGCTTCTTGTTTCTGTCATGGGAGATAAGGTGAACCTGATTGCAATGGCTACCGATTCCGCAATCGCAAAGGGTGCTCATGCAGGCAACCTGATTAAGGAAGTTGCCGCAACCGTTGGTGGTGGCGGTGGCGGACGTCCGAATATGGCTCAGGCAGGTGGTAAGAACCCTGCCGGTGCTGACGATGCAGTTGCAAAGGCAATGGATGTTATGAAGAATCAGTTGGCATAATTTTTTATCGCTCTCTAAAAATTTTTCTTGACATCTGTTCAATCTATGGTAAAATCTGTTATGTGCTTATTAGAACCCATAACAGTTGTATTCGCACAATACACAACTGAGGGGAGGGACAGGTGAGAATATGTCAAGTGTTATCGTAAAAGAAAACGAATCCTTGGACAGCGCTCTTCGTCGTTTTAAGAGAAATTGCGCTAAGGCTGGTATCCAGCAGGAGATTCGTAAGAGAGAACATTACGAGAAGCCAAGCGTAAAGCGTAAGAAGAAGTCTGAAGCTGCTCGTAAGAGAAAGTTCAAGTAATGAATCAGGAAGGCCCGGAATTTTTCCGGGCCTTATTTTCGATATAAGGGGATCTTTATGGAAACGATTATGAATGTAAATTCCGAGTTGCAGCGTAATGTTTTCGGGGAATTGGACGCATTTGCAAAGAAAATCGAACGAACACTCCATGTAACTCTTATTACCCGTGAGGATGAAATTAAAATTATTGGCGAGGAAGGACCGGCCAGTCGTGCCAAGAATGTACTGGATACGCTTTTGGAACTGGCTAGGAGAGGGAATACCATTACCGAACAGAATGTGGTTTACACATTAAGTCTCGCCATGGAACATAAGGAGTCTGAGGTATTAACCGTGGACTCAGATTTAGTGTGTCTTACGGTTAGCGGAAAGCCGATTAAGCCGAAGACCTTAGGTCAGAAAAAATATGTCGACAGTATTCGCAAGAATATGATTGTCTTTGGTGTCGGACCTGCCGGTACCGGTAAAACGTATCTTGCCATGGCAATGGCTATTGATGCCTTTAAAAAAGATGAGGTTAGTCGTATTATTCTTACCAGACCGGCGATTGAAGCAGGTGAGAAACTCGGTTTCCTTCCTGGTGATTTGCAGAGTAAGATAGACCCGTATCTTCGTCCGCTTTATGATGCGCTTTATCAGATTATGGGAGCCGAATCGTTCCTGAAAAACTCGGAAAAAGGCTTGATTGAGGTGGCTCCGCTTGCCTATATGCGCGGACGTACGCTGGATAATGCATTTATCATCCTAGACGAGGCGCAGAATACGACTCCTGCACAGATGAAGATGTTTTTAACCCGTATCGGCTTTGGCTCAAAAGTTGTTATTACGGGTGACCAGACACAGAAGGACCTTCCTGTCGGACAGATTTCCGGCTTGGACGTGGCAATGAAGGTGTTGAACGACATTGAGGAAATTGGCATTGAAAAACTGACCAGTCATGATGTTGTACGTCATCCTCTCGTTCAGAAGATTGTCGAAGCTTATGATAAGTTTGAGCATAAACAGGAGGAAAGGAAACGCTTTGTTCGTAAACCGGGACCAAGCACAATGCCTTACCGCAAGGGACCATCAGAACCGAAAGCAGAGCATTTGCCGAATGCCACCGGACCTGATCCCAAGAAATTTGAGAAACTATAATTCCAGAAATCGAAACCGAGGTAGCATATGTCGATTATTTTTGAGCAGGAAGTGGAGTATGAGCTTCCATTTGATGAAAAATCGTTGATTGATCGTGTAGTAAATGCGGCACTTGATTACGTTGACTGTCCATATGAAGCCAATGTAAATGTGCTGTTTACCGATAATGCCGGGATTCATGAGATGAACAAGGAATTTCGTGAAATTGACCGCGAAACCGATGTGCTGTCTTTTCCAATGGTGGATTTTACGGTGCCGGGTGATTTTTCGCATGTGGAAGAGGATGTGGATTCCTACTTTGATCCGGAAAGCGGAGAACTGCTTCTTGGAGACATTGTTATCTCTCTCGAAAAAGCAGAGGCCCAGGCAAAGGAATACGGGCATTCCATGGAGCGTGAAGTGGCATTTTTATTGGCTCACAGTATGCTTCATTTAAGTGGTTACGATCATATGGAAGACAGCGAGCGTGTAGAAATGGAGCGCATGCAGGAAGAGATTTTACAGCAACTTGGGATCACGAGGGATTAGACTTTGAACGATTTGAATCATAAAAAAAGTAGTGTAATTCTGCAAGGAACCATACTTGCGGCGGCATCTATTATGGTGCGTGTCATTGGACTGATTTATCGTATTCCTTTGACTCGAATCATTGGTGATGATGCCATCGGACTTTATAGCATGGCATTCGAGCTCTATAATATTGCACTTTTATTGTCCTCCTACAGTCTGCCGCTTGCGGTTTCTAAGCTGGTTTCGGCTCGTGAATTCAAGGGAGAACACAAGAATTCAAAAAAAGTATTTACGGTTGCACTGGGCTTTGGTTTTATTGTAGGCTCAATTGCTACGCTTGTAGTTTATTTCGGAGCAGATGCGTATGCAGCATTTAACAAGGAACCGGCACTTGCCATTCCGATTCGCGTCCTGGCCCCGACAATCTTTGTATTCTCATTAATGGGTGTTATCCGAGGATATTTCCAAGGTCATAACAACATGATTCCGACTGCGCTGTCTCAGATTATTGAGCAGGTTGTAAATGCGGCCGTTAGTATCGGCGCAGCCTTATATATGGTGAAAAAATACGCCCAAGATGCGGTTCTGGACGGTTATGGAGCAGCCGGTGGAACCTATGGTACTTTCTTTGGTGCGGTTGCTGCTGCAATTACACTGGTTATCATTTATCTGATTACCAGACCGATGCAGAAGAAGTATTGGGAACTCGATTCGAATGAAACTCCGGAAACGGTTCCTCAGGTAGTAAAAGCGGTAATAATGACCGTTATTCCTGTTGTTTTGTCACAGACCGTATACCAGATTTCGGGCATCTTAGACCAGAATATCTTCAATCACATTATGGCATCGAGAAGTGATTATTTTGATTCCATGAAGAAGGGCTGGTACGGCATTTACTCCGGCAAATACAAAGTTCTTTATAATGTTCCGATTGCCGTTGCATCCGCACTCGGAACTGCGATTGTTCCGAACATTGTCGGTGAATATAATCGAGGGAATCTCGACGTTGTTCGAAGGGATGTATCGACTTCCATTAAGTTTAATATGATGATTGCGTTTCCGTGTGCAGCCGGGCTTTCTTTCCTTGGCGGACCAATCATGCAAATCATCTTCAGCGACTATAAGCCAATCAGTGCTCTTGTTATGAATGTTGGTGGTGTTGCCGTTGTATTCTACGCGCTTTCCACGATTACCAACGGTGTTTTGCAGGGAATTAACCACATGCGAATCCCGGTATATCATTCCGCGATAGCGCTTGTATTACATATTGGTTTGTTGGTTGTTCTCTTAAAGACAATGAATCAACCGATTTTGGGCCTGGTTATTGCTAATATTTTTTATGCATTTGTCGTGTGCGTGCTTAATTGGCGATCTGTTGCCAGACTGCTTCAGTATCGGCAGGAGATTAGAACTACGTTTTTATGCCCGTTATTGTCATCTCTTATTATGGGTGCAGTAGGATATGGAGCGCAATACGGCCTGAAACGGATCATTCCGAGTAAGGTTGCCACCATTCTTGCACTTGGTATGTGTGTTGTGGTTTATTTTGCGGTATTGATTCGTATCAAAGGTGTTTCGAAAGAGGAACTTTTACGAATGCCAAAGGGACGACTGTTGGTTCGTCTCCTTACAAAGGTGCGATTGTTAAAATAGAGTTGAGGTTTGCTATGAGTAATCACAAGAAGACAATTTATGTTCTTGGTGCAGGTGCTTCCGGAATGGTGGCTGCCATTTTCGCGGCTAAAAATGCGCCTTCTGCCGGTATTATTCTTGTGGATCATAACAGTAAACCCGGTCGGAAGATACTTTCTACCGGTAACGGTAAGTGTAATCTTTCGAATCGCGCGATGGGAGTGGAGCATTTTGCTACATCGTCAGGGAATACGTTTATAGCCGATGTGTTAGCTAAATGCGGCGTAAACTTTACAGAGGACTTCTTTCAGAACCTGGGACTCTTGATAAAAGAAAAACATGGAGGTTATCTCTATCCGAATTCTGAACAGGCAAGCTCCGTTTCCAAGATACTTGCTTTGGAGTGTGAGCGACTTGGAATTGTATTTCAAATGAATACAAAGGTTACTTCACTTACGAAATACGGTGATTATTTCCGTATCGGGCTGACAGAGACGATATATGAAGCTCCGCAGAAGAAGGGAAAGGGGAAGCCGGGGAAACCGGTTATTGCCGGATATAAAGAGAGTGTTGTTCAGGCTGATTATGTGGTAAATTGTCTGGGTGGTCCTGCCGGACAGAATCTGGGAGCAACCTATGATGGCGGAATACTATCCAAAGGATTTGGACATACTCTGATCGAACAGAAGCCTGCTTTGGTTTCGCTTCGGTTAAAAGAAGATTTTCTCGCAACTCTTTCCGGTGTCCGCTTGGAAGCAAAAATCACCTTATCCCAGTGGGAGACAGACTATAAAAAAGCGAAAAATTCGGAAGAGTTTGGGGAGATTATATTTACGGATTACGGAATCTCCGGAATTCCTGTGATGCAGTTAAGCTATCTGGTATCCGAGCAGCCAATGCTAAAAACATGCTTAACGTTGGATTTGCTTCCGGAGCTTTCTATGGATGCGAAGAAAACGTTTGTTTCTCTTCGTACGAAGTCGAAGACGTTTTCAAATCGTAGTGTGGAGGAAGCATTTTGCGGGATGTTGCCTCAGAATCTGTTGTATGTGCTTTTAAAGCTTGTAGATATTGAGCCTACGAAGCCGGCTAATACCCTAAGTGAAAAAGAAATCAATTCGTTTACTGATATTCTCGGGAATTTTGTGCTTGTTGTGGAAGGAACAAATGGTTTTTCTCAGGCACAAGCTGCAAGTGGTGGTGTAAGTCTCCAAGAAATTGATGCGCATTTTCAGTCAATAAAGATTCCGAAGCTATACTTTGCCGGTGAGGTACTGGATGTAGTCGGACAATGCGGCGGCTATAATCTTCAGTGGGCATGGG
>DCGJ01000001.1:17387-17877 GCA_002315495.1 Lachnoclostridium sp. UBA1781
GGGTGATAGGCTGTGATTAAATTATCCCAGGTAAAATGCTCCATTGACACAAAGCCGGAACAATTAATTCCAGTTGTCGCTAAGAAACTGCATATTTCTGAAAACCAGATCAAAGAGTTGAAGCTTTTAAAGGAATCTTTGGATGCCAGAAAAAAAGATGAACTGTCGATGAGTTATCAGGTGGCGATTTCTTTTTATGACGAAAAACTCGAAGAAAAGCTTCTTCACAAGTTGCCTGAAAATCAGGTATCTGTATATAAGAAACAGGAGTACTCCTATGAAATCACCGGTACGAAACGAATGAACCATGCACCGATAATTGTCGGAGCAGGTCCGGCGGGCTTAATGTGCGCTTATCATCTTGCGCAAGCCGGTTTTCGACCTATCGTGATAGAAAGAGGCAAACCCGTTTTGGAACGCGTTAGGGATGTGGAGCATTTTTTTGCAACCAATGAACTGAATCCGGAATCAAATGTCCAGTTTGGTGAAG
>DCGJ01000001.1:17897-26520 GCA_002315495.1 Lachnoclostridium sp. UBA1781
GCGGGAACGTTTTCGGACGGAAAGCTGAATACCCTGATTAAGGACCCAAAAGGCTATGGGATGCACGTATATGAGCTTTTTGTGGCTTGTGGTGCACCGGAATCCATTCTTTATCAGAACAAGCCGCATATTGGCACAGATGTGCTTCAGACGGTGGTTTATAACCTTAGGGAAGAAATTATCCGACTAGGCGGTACCTTCCGATTTGAAACGAAGCTTACCGATCTCGTGATTACAGACGATAAACTACATTCGGTTTTTGTAAACGATACCGAAGAGATTCCGTGTGAGCAGTTAATTCTGGCAATTGGCCATAGCGCAAGAGACACGGTTTCCATGCTTCGGGAAAGAACCCTTTCGATGGAGCCGAAGGCATTTGCCATGGGGCTTCGCGTGCAGCATCCGAGGACCTTCATTAATGAATCGCAATATGGAAGGGCTGCCGAAAGTCTTCCTACCGCAGATTATAAATTGACACACACGACCAAAGAAGGAAAGGGCGTCTACAGCTTTTGTATGTGTCCCGGCGGATATGTTGTAAATGCGTCCTCCGAACTAGGACGGGTTGCTGTAAACGGCATGAGTAACCATGATCGTATGGCAGAGAATTCCAATAGTGCGATCGTAATCACCGTTACACCTGAAGATTATGAACGGGAAATGGGCGATTCGGATGTGTTTTCCGGCATGCATTTTCAAAGAAAACTCGAAGAAAATGCGTATCGTGAAGGAAAGGGACTTGTTCCCGCGCAGCGTTATGAGGATTATCAGGAAAATAGGGCAAGTGTAGCGTTTGGACATATCAACCCTTGCAACAAAGGGGCGGTTACACTTGCAAATCTACGGAAGGTGCTTCCTGAATTTATGAATGAGGCTTTTCTTGAAGGAATGGAAGCATTTGCAAGAAAGATTCCGGGCTTTAATAACCCGGACACCGTGCTTTGCGGTGTGGAATCGCGTACTTCGTCACCGATTCGTATGGTAAGAAACGAACAATGTGAAAGCAATGTTGTCGGTATCTATCCTTGCGGAGAAGGGGCCGGGTATGCAGGTGGAATCACGTCCGCTGCCATTGACGGTATTCGTGTATTTGAAGAAATTATTAAAGTATATAAAGGAGTGTTATGATTCCTATGGGTAATCGTGATAAGTTAAAGGATAAACAGAGAATTGTTGTAAAAATCGGTTCCTCCAGTTTAACCCATCCGGAGACGGGAGATATGAACCTTGAGAAAATGGAACGACTCGTTCGCGTTCTCGCCGATTGGAGCAACCAGGGAAAAGATGTTGTTTTGGTTTCCTCCGGTGCAATTGCGGTCGGACGTAAGACAATGAATCTGACGGAACGCCCGAAGGAGAAGTCGGTGAAGCAGGCCTGTGCAGCCATCGGGCAGACACGACTCATGATGGTTTATCAAAGACTGTTTTCCGAGTATAACAAGGTTCCTGCGCAGCTTCTTCTTACAAAGCTCACGATGCTTCGTGATGAGAATCGCAGAAATGCGCGCGCAAACTTCAAGGAACTGCTCTCTATGGGCGTTATTCCAATTGTCAATGAGAATGATACCGTTGTAACAGACGAAATTGAGTTTGGTGACAACGATACACTTTCCGCTATTGTTGCCGCATTAATCAATGCCGACCTTTTGATTCTGCTTTCGGATATTGATGGCCTTTACACCGACAACCCAAGAATTAATCCTGAAGCAAAGCTTATTTCTGAGGTTACCTATATTACCGACGAACTTGAGAGCATGGCAAAAGGAGCCGGTTCAGATGTCGGAACAGGTGGAATGGCGACGAAGATTACCGCAGCCCGTATTGCAAATGATGCCGGAGCGGATATGGTTATCTGTAATGCAAATGATGTTACGAAGCTTCGTGATATTTTGGCAGGAGAGGAAGTGGGGACACTGTTTTGTGCCCATAAGAATCCTGATTTTCACATTCTAAAATATGTTACCGCGGAAAAGGAGTAAGTATGGATCAGACAAAGATTGCTCGTATCAATGAGCTCTATCATAAATCGAAATCAACCGGACTTACCGAAGCGGAGAAGTTAGAACAGGCAGCGCTTCGAAAGGAATACCTTGCCGCAGTTCGTGGAAATCTTCGCGCAACCCTCAACAATATTTCGATTGTTGAGCCGGATGGTTCGATTACCGATCTATCGGAGAAGTATGGGAAACATGAATAAAGCAGAACTTAGAGCATATATGAAAAAGGTTCGGAAATCATTGTCTCCGGCAAGAATCATCGCGTATAGCAATGAAATTCTGCTTCGACTTTCTGAGGAACCGTGTTATCGTGAAGCGGATGTGATTTTAAGCTATGTTTCGTTTTCGTCCGAAGTGGATACGCGTTTTTTAATGCGTAAGGTTCTTCAGGACGGAAAGATACTTGCGGTTCCGAAATGTGGTAACGATGCGCATCAGATGGACTTTTATCGAATTACAGATACTTCGGAGTTGGCTCCCGGTCATTATGGAATCCTTGAGCCCACAACGAATGATTTGGTGGATCCCAAGGACGGACGAAGATACTTGTTGATTCTTCCCGGATTAGCCTTTGATGAGAAAAAGAATCGTCTTGGTTACGGTGGAGGATACTATGACAGCTTCCTGGAACGGTACCCGGGCATTTTCACAGTTATGATTGCTTACGAGCTTCAAAAAGTAGAGACTGTGGAGACCGAGAGTTTTGATATTCCTGCGGACTTAATTCTGACGGAAATCAATCGATACGAATAGCCTTACGGCGGAAATGAGGTTCTTATGAACTTAATGATGATTGGAAGACAGGCACAGGATGCTTCCCGTGAACTTGCTCTTCTTACAACAGAGCAGAAAAATGCAGCACTTCTTGCCTGTGCGGATGCAATGGAAAACCATGCTGCAGAAATTATCGCTGCAAATGAAAAGGATATGGCAAACGGTATAGAGAAGGGCATGAGTGAAGGCCTGTTGGACCGATTGAAATTATCCGAAACGCGAATTCATCAGACTGCGGAGGGTGTTCGTCAGGTTGCTTCTCTACCGGATCCTGTGGGTGAAGTCATGTCTGAGCATCAGCATCCGCTTGGCATGCTGGTTCGTCAGGTGCGTGTTCCGTTTGGTGTGGTAGGTATTATTTACGAATCGAGACCAAACGTAACAGCTGACGCATTTTCTCTGTGTCTAAAGACCGGAAATGCGGTGATTCTTCGCGGAGGAAGCGATGCCATAAACAGTAATCTCGCGATTTGCAAGGCGCTTCAGGAGGGGCTAAAAACCGTTCAAATCAATCCGTTGTCGGTACAGGTATTGGAAGACACCAGTCGTGAAACCGTAAACGAATTTATGAAATTGAAACAGTTTGTGGATGTTCTCATTCCTAGAGGTGGAGCGGGCTTGATCCGTTCGGTTGTGGAAAACAGTACGATTCCGGTGATTGAGACCGGGTCCGGCAACTGTCACATTTATGTCGATAAGGAAGCGGATCAGGAAAAAGCACTGAATATCATCGTTAATGCAAAAACACAGCGACTGGGAGTATGTAATGCCTGTGAGTCGCTTGTTATTCATGAGGATATTCTTACAGAGTTTCTTCCGAAGCTTGCGGAACGTTTGGGCGAGAAGAAGGTAGAGATTCGTGCGGATGAAGCCTCCAGAGCCGTTTGCAGCGCATTTTCCGAGGCGACCGAGGAAGATTTCGCTACCGAGTACTTAGATCGTATTATTTCGATTAAAACGGTTTCTGATGTATCAGAAGCAATCGAGCATATTAACCGCTATCATACGATGCACAGCGACGCGATTATTACTGAAAATCAGGCAAATGCGGAGCAGTTTCTTAAGGCTGTAGATTCCGCAGCCGTTTATGTAAATGCTTCCACACGCTTTACGGACGGCAATGAATTTGGTTTTGGTGCCGAGATTGGAATCAGTACGCAGAAACTTCACGCAAGAGGGCCGATGGGACTCGTTGCACTTACCAGCTATAAATATCAGATTATTGGAGATGGACAGGTTCGTCCATAGATTAGGATTACGATGATTGACGATTATTATGAACACAGAATCCGCGCGGTAGATGAGGTCATTCTGATACCGGAAACGGAGCCGGACAGACAGTATTATTTCATGTCAAAACTTCGCGAACTGATTTCTGAAAAGGAGCAGGAAAAAGGCGGAAAACTCACTTATCACGTGGAAACCTTTGGTTGCCAGATGAATGCCAAGGATTCCGAGAAACTTGCCGGGATTCTTTCTGCTGTCGGTTACGAGGAAGTCGAGACCGAAGAGGCTGATATGGTAATTTATAATACCTGTACCGTTCGGGAAAATGCGAACACCCGCGTATACGGTCGAATCGGCTTTCTCGGGACTCTTAAAAAGAAAAATCCCGATATGCATATCGCTTTATGTGGCTGCATGATGCAGGAAGAAGAAGCGGTCGAGAAAATCAAGAAAAGTTATCGATTTGTCGACATCATTTTTGGAACTCATAATATTTATCAGCTTGCAGAACTTTTATATCGTCGTATGAACGGTGAAGAGCGTGTTATTTCGCTTCTCAAAGATACCAAACTGATTGTTGAGGACCTTCCATCGGAGCTAAAGTTTTCGTTTAAGGCCGGTGTGAACATTATGTATGGGTGTGATAACTTCTGTACCTATTGCATCGTACCTTACGTGCGTGGCCGTGAGCGTAGCCGAAGGCCCGAGGATATTGTGAAGGAGTGTGAGCATCTTGTTAGCCGTGGCGTGCGTGAAATTATGCTTCTCGGACAGAATGTTAACTCCTACGGAAAAGGACTGGAGGAGCAGGTAAGCTTTGCAAAACTGCTTCACATGGTTTCCGAGGTACCAGGCATTTCAAGAATTCGTTTTATGACACCTCATCCGAAGGATTTGTCGGACGAACTGATCGAAGAAATTGCTGTGAACAAGAAGGTGTGTCGGCAGGTGCATTTACCGCTTCAGTGCGGATCTTCCCGCATTTTGCAGAAGATGAACCGTCGTTATACGAAGGAGCAGTACCTGGAACTCGTGGATAAGATTCGAGCCCGTATTCCGGATGTATCGCTTTCTACGGATATTATGGTTGGTTTTCCGGGGGAAACGGACGAGGATAACGAGGAAACGATAGATGTAGTGAGAAAAGCTCGATTCATTAGTGCATTTACCTTCATCTATTCAAAGAGAAATGGGACTCCGGCTGCCAAGATGGACAATCAGCTTTCCGAGGAAGAACAGAATCGACACTTTAAAAAGCTTTTGGATGCAGTAAATGAAGTGGCAACTGAAGAAGCACAGAGAGCAGAGGGACAGATTCAGGAGGTTCTCGTTGAGGAGATTAACCAAAAGAACGGAATGCTGACCGGACGACTCGACAATGGACTTTTGGTGCATTTTGATGGAAATGCGGATTTGCTCGGAAGTTTACAACGTGTTTTACTGAAAGAGTGTAAAGGCTTCTATTATATCGGCGAAGTTGTCGAAAAAAACTAATGATTGTTTGAAATTATTCAACACATTCTATATTTTGGGTTGACATTTACAAGAAAACCCATTATCATAGATATGTTGAATTTTTGTCAATGTAAAATTGAATAATACATGGAGGTGTTAAATGTCCGATTTGGTGAAAATCCTCATCGCCGTTATCGTCACCTTTATCGTAACCGCTGTAGTTACTGCAGTGATCGCTTGGAAGGCTGCAATTGCGAACCGTGTGAAGAATTACGAAGCACAGGTTGGTTCTGCAGAAGAGCGTGCAAAGCAGATTCTTGCCGATGCTGAAAAGCAGGGCAAAAAAGCCGCTGAGCAGGCAAAGAAGGAAGCCATCCTCGAAGCGAAGGACGAAGCCTTAAAGAACAAGAATGACTTCGACCGTGAGATGAAGGAACGTAGAGCTGAAGTTCAGGCCTACGAGAAGCGAGTAACCCAGAAGGAAGAAAACCTGGACAGAAAGATTGAGACCCTCGAAAAGAAAGAAGCTCGTATGAACCAGAAAGAGCAGAGCCTTGATGCAAAGCTTCAGGCAGCAGAAGAGGTTTGCGCAAAGCAGGTTCAGGAGTTAGAGCGTATTTCCGGTCTTACCTCCGACAAAGCTAAAGAATATCTGTTAGAATCTGTTAAGAATGATGTAAAGCACGAAACCGCAGTAATGATCCGTGAAATGGAAGCTACTGCAAAGGAAGAAGCTGACAAGAAAGCAAAGGAATTGGTTGTTGGTGCCATCCAGAGATGTGCCGCTGACCATGTTGCTGAAGCAACAATTTCCGTTGTTCAGCTCCCGAGTGATGAGATGAAGGGTAGAATTATCGGTCGTGAAGGTCGAAACATTCGTACCATCGAAACCTTGACCGGTATCGATTTGATCATCGATGATACTCCGGAAGCAGTTATCCTGTCCGGCTTCGACCCGATTCGTCGTGAAATTGCCCGCATTGCTCTTGAGAAGCTTGTTGTTGATGGACGTATTCATCCGGCAAGAATCGAAGAGATGGTGGATAAGGCTACGAAGGAAGTTGAACAGATTATCCGTGAGGAAGGTGAGAATGCGATTCTTAAGACCGGCGTTCATGCACTTCATCCGGAGCTTGTTCGTTTGCTTGGTAAGATGCGTTATCGTACCAGTTATGGTCAGAACGCATTGAAGCATTCCATCGAAGTATCCTTACTTTCCGGTCTGCTTGCTACCGAATTCGGTGCTGATGTAAGACTTGCTAAGCGTGCCGGTTTGTTGCACGATATCGGTAAGTCCGTTGACCACGAAATCGAAGGAACTCACGTACAAATCGGTGTTGATTTGTGTAAGAAATACAAAGAGTCTCCGGTTGTTATTAATGCCGTTGAAGCTCACCATGGGGATGTTGAGCCTCAGTCTATTATTGCATTTATTGTACAGGCAGCTGATACCATTTCTGCTGCAAGACCTGGTGCAAGAAGAGAGACGTTAGATACCTATACTAACAGATTGAAACAATTAGAAGATATTTCGAACAGCTTTAAGGGAGTTGAAAAATCTTTCGCGATTCAAGCAGGTCGTGAAGTTCGTATCATGGTCATTCCGGAGCAGGTATCCGATGACGATATGGTCTTGATGGCAAGAGAAATCTCTAAGAAGATTGAATCGGAACTCGAGTATCCGGGCCAGATTAAGGTCACCACGATTCGCGAGTCCAGGGCTACCGATTACGCAAAGTAATTTGTGGATAGATAACCTGATGAGATTAAAAATCAAGGCTTTGGGAGCAATCCCAAAGCCTTTTTTTGTTGGTTTAGAAACTTCATTTCTTATTTATAAAAAAAGGCTTGATTATCATGAGATGATAATGTAAAATGTGTCGTGCTTGGATTGTATACATGTCCACAAGTATTACACAAGATGAAAGGATGTAACATTTATGCCACGTTCATTATCGAAAAAGGGTATGGCTGTAAAGCCGAGTTCCACATTAGCAATCACTGCAAAAGCAAAGGCTTTGAAGGCAGAAGGAAAGGACGTTGTCGGATTTGGTGCCGGTGAGCCTGATTTTGCAACCCCTGAGAATATCTGTGCTGTAGCTCATAAGGCGATTGATACCGGATTTACTAAGTATACTCCGGCTGCAGGAACCCAGGAGCTTCGTAAAGCTGTTAGCGACAAGTTTAAGAAGGTGAACAAGCTGAATTACGAGCCAAATCAGGTCGTTATTTCTAATGGTGGTAAGCATTCTTTAACTAATATATTTGAAGCAATTCTGAATCCGGGTGATGAGGTTATCATTCCGGCTCCGTTCTGGCTTTCCTATCCGGAAATTGTTAAGCTTGCAGATGGTACGCCTGTTATTGTTCGCTGCGATGCATCGCAGAACTACAAGATTACTCCGGAACAGCTTGCTGCAGCCTGCAACGAAAAGACCAAGGCATTTGTTCTTACCAGTCCATCCAACCCAACCGGTATGGTTTACTCCAGAGAAGAACTTGAAGCACTTGCTAAGGTAATCGTGGAAAAGGATATTTATGTTGTTTCCGATGAAATCTATGAGTACCTTACTTACGACGGAGCAGAGCATGTATCGATCGGTTCCCTGAACGATGAGATTTTAGAGCATACGATTACCTGTAACGGTATGGCAAAGGGTTATGCCATGACCGGCTGGAGAATCGGTTATGCGGGTGCTCCTGCAGATGTTGCAAAGGTTATGAGCTCTGTTCAGAGCCATCAGACCTCAAACCCGAACTCCATCGCTCAGATGGCTACCGTAGAAGCTCTTACCGGACCACAGGAGTCGGTTGCGGTTATGAATGCAGAGTTTAACAAGCGCCGCATTTACATGTATGAGCGTATCTCTAAGATGCCGCTTGTAAAATGTCTTCTTCCACAGGGTGCTTTCTATGTATTCGTTGATGTGAGTGAAGCACTTACAAAGAAATACAAGGGAGCTCCGATTGCCGATATTTCAGAGTTTGCAAAGATTTTAATTGAGGATTTTCTTACCGCTGTTATTCCTTGTGCAGACTTCGGTTTTGCGGATCATATTCGTCTTTCCTACGCAATCAGCATGGAGCAGATTGAAAAAGGTCTTGACCGCATTGAAGAGTTTTTGAACGGTTTGGAATAAGCAATTTAAAGGGGCTGTGAAAAAACATAG
>DCGJ01000003.1:0-5672 GCA_002315495.1 Lachnoclostridium sp. UBA1781
TGATTGGATAATAACATGTATTACCTACCAAGTCAATAGGTTTATATATTGAATATATCATCTGTTATTTATAGTCTCAGGCTATATCGTTAACGTGATGGCACTTTTCGGAGAGTGTGTTTGAAGACCTCTATCAGTTCATGGGAGCCGGCGGAAACATGTTGGGAGCACAAATTTCGGCGGAATATTGGGATACACCGATTCTCGCCCTATTTTTTGTTCATTTGAAAACTTGGACGTTCATTTTTTTCAAAATAAACAAGCCAAAATAAGCGTAAAAGAAGCATTCTCATATTTCCGCCTATCAATCAGGGTTTCGTCCATGGAAGTATTTTCCAATTCCGTGCAGTAATAAAAGAAATAATCGGCAAAAAGAGCAACGAAAGCTTTTTCCGCCGATTTTCACGAAAACCACAAAGATGTTTATGGGGCAATTCTCCAAAAACGAGCACAAATCGTAGGCAGAAGCAAAAGAAACTTCTAATTCCGCCTAAATCGCCCTGATTATTATTGTTGGAGTTTGGTGGGAGTTTGGTTGAAACAAGTAAAAACAGGCGGAAATCACTCAATCCGTGATCTCCGCCTAGTCATTGACTCAATTCAAGCCCCTGTTTCCTTCATTGAAGCCGCAAGCTACAGCTTTCGGCCGAGGGTACATGAATACCCATCTAACACTGTTTCTCCTACAGTGTCATATCCTTATATTTTCCCAACTCTTCGATGTACTGTTGCCCTAAATCACTAATAATAGCATTCTTACGGGCGATGTACCCAATGGTCATCTTTTCATTGGAATCCAGTTTCACCGCACAATAATCGGAACCGTTCAGGTCCTCACATATAATACCGGAGCAAAGGGTATAACCGTTTAATCCCTTCATTAGATTCAAAAGGGTTGCACGGTCATTCGCACGGATAAACCGCTTGTACGGGTAAGTACTGAGCACCTCCTCGGCATAGTACGCCGAGTTGTAATCGCCCTGATCAAAACCAAGACACGGATACGGTTCCAAATCTTCCATGGAAACGCTTTCTTTCCCCGATAGAGGATTCCCCTTACTCATATACACGTAGATATCGCAGTCGAATAACGGATGGAACTCAATTCCACTTTCATGGAACAGTTTCGTAAGCACCGTGCGGTTCATATCATTTAGATACAAAACACCAATCTCACTTTTTTGGTTCCGGACATTTTCTATTACTTCAAATGTCTTTGTTTCATGAACAGCGAATTCGAATTCATCCATTCCATACTGCTTTACAACCTCGGTAAATGCATTAACTGCAAAGGTGTAATGCTGCATCGATACGGAGAAGCTTCTGCGAATCTCCGTCTTGGAAATGTACTTCGCATCGAGAATATCCATCTGCTCAAGCACCGATTTTGCATATCCGATAAATTCCTCGCCCTTGACCGTAAGGGTCATTCCGTTTTTCGAGCGAATGAACAAATCAAACCCCAGTTCACTCTCTAGCGAATGCAGTGCCGTAGTCAGGCTGGGTTGAGAGATAAACAGTTTCTTCGATGCCTCGTTGATGGAATGCTCCTTCGCAACCGCACAGGCATATCGCAAATGATTCAGCGTCATAAAAACTCCTTACTTAAGTCCCAAATATTCGTAGCCGCAATCAGTAACCGCCGCCTTAAATGCCTCCTCCGATACTTCCTTGGAGAGGCTTACAACAGCTTCCTTTGTCTCATGATTGCAAACTGCATTTTCCACACCGTCAATGGCTTCGAGTGCTTTCTTCATATGTGCCTCACAGTGATGGCACATCATTCCGTTAATTCCGATTGTCTTTTCCATTTGATTCTCCTTTTCAATACTATTATCTTTCATGCTACCGCAAGCGATAGTCGAGGTCTCTTTACTGTTGTTCTTCTCTATTTTATCGAACGTGCCCGAAGGTTGCAAGACATTTTCTCCGTTTCGCTCTTTCTTCGACTGTTCCGGTCTAACCCTTACCAGATTAAGTCGCAGCGCATTCATGACCACACAAAAGCTTGACAGACTCATCGCCGCGGCTCCAAACATCGGATTAAGTTTCCATCCGAAGATTGGATAATAAACTCCTGCTGCGAGTGGGATTCCAATCACATTGTAGAAAAATGCCCAGAAGAGATTCTCGCGGATGTTTCGAAGCACCTTTCGACTTAATCGGATGGCAACCGCAACATCTGTCAAAGTGCTATTTACCAAAACCACATCCGCCGCATCAATAGCGACATCGGTTCCGGCTCCAATAGCAATTCCGACATCCGCCTTCGTCAGTGCCGGGGCATCATTGATGCCATCTCCTACCATGGCGACCTTGCCCTCCTCGGACAGTTCGCGTACAATCCGCCCCTTGTCCTCCGGCAAAAGTCCGGAAACAACCCGGTCCACACCTGCTTCTTTTCCGATGGCCTGCGCCGTTTTTTCCTGGTCTCCGGTAAGCATGACAACCCGAAGCCCGTCATCTTTCAATATACGAATTGCCTCCGCGCTGTCACTCTTCACCCGATCCGCAACCGCAATCATACCGATTAGGTTTGTATCTTTTGCAAAATAAAGCGGTGTTTTTCCCTGCGCCGCCAATGCCTCCGCCTGTTCTGCAATAAGGTCCATATTCACGCCATGTTCTTCGAGAAATGCCCGATTTCCGGCAAATAGCGACTCCCCGTTTCTGCGTCCCTGCAATCCATTTCCGATGACTGCCTGAAAATCATCCACTTCCGGCTCGAAAAGATTTCTCTCACGGCCATATTCCACTATCGCCTTTGCTAACGGATGCTCGCTCATCTGCTCCAGTGAAAATGCGACTCGAAGCAGCTCCTCTTCCTCACATTCTTCTGTCGGAACAATATCGGTAACCCGTGGTTTTCCTTCCGTAATCGTGCCTGTTTTATCAAGTGCAACAATTCGTACCTTTCCCGTTTCTTCCAGCGCGGTTGCATTTTTAAACAAAACGCCGTTTCGTGCGCCCACGCCGTTTCCAACCATAATCGCCACCGGTGTCGCAAGTCCTAACGCACACGGGCAGCTGATGACGAGTACAGAAACCGCACGCGACAAGGAAAATGCGACATCCTTTCCAAGAAGCAGCCAGATTCCAAACGTAATCAGCGCAATGAGAAGTACAACCGGCACAAAGATTCCGCTTACCTTATCCGCAGTCTTCGCAATCGGTGCCTTTGAAGCGGCGGCATCATTTACCATACGAATAATCTGGGAAAGCGTTGTATCCTCTCCCACACGGGTTGCCTCACAACGAAGGTAGCCCGACTGATTGATGGTGGCCGCGCTGACCTTCGCGCCCGGCTCCTTGTCTACCGGAATACTCTCACCGGTTAGAGCTGATTCATCGACTGCGCCCGTTCCAAAACGTACCACGCCATCCACCGGAATCTTCTCCCCGGGACGGACGACAAAGATATCTCCGATTTTCACTTCTTCAATCGAAACTACGATTTCCTGTTCCTCCGGGATGTGGCAGGCATTTTCACCATTCTCAGTAAATTCCTCACATTCCACATTCGAGTTTCTCCGAAGAATCGTTGCCTGCTCCGGCGCAAGCTCCATCAAACTCTTCAGTGCATTGGTTGTCTTCCCCTTCGAATAGGATTCGAGTGTCTTTCCGATTGTGATGAGCGTTACAATCATGGCTGCGGATTCGAAGTAAAAGGATTCCTTGCATTCCATCACCTTCGCAGCGTCCCCATTCATCACAGCTGAACTCATAGCAAACAACGCATAAGTACTGTACAGAAAGGAAGCACCGGAGCCAAGTGCCACCAGCGTATCCATATTCGGAGCAAAATGCTTCACACCCTTCCAGCCGTTTACGAAAAACTTTCGGTTTACCATCATAACTAAAATGGCAAGAAGCATCTCGTAGATTCCAACAGCCACGTAATTCCCGTCCAGAAACGTTGGTACCGGCCATCCCCACATACCGTATCCCATCGATACGTACATCAGCGGAAGTAGCATGATAAGGGATACGATGAGTCGACGAAGAAGTTGCGTTGTCTCGCTATCTTCTAATTTTTTTTGGTTCGTTCGTCTGTTTTGTTCTACAACGGTAGAATTGCCACCTGTTGGGGAGTTATCCCTATACGAAGCCCCATATCCGGCATCCGTAACGGCCCGGATAATCTCAGTCGTTTCTACCTCTCCCTCCACCTGCATGGAATTGGTTAGAAGGGAAACGGAAACCTGTGTTACTCCCGGCACCTTTTTTACCGCCTTTTCCACACGAGCGCTGCAGGCGGCGCAGCTCATTCCTGTTACCGAAAAATGTTTCATAAATCACTGTCCTGTCTTTCGTCTGATATCCGGGATTAACCCAAATCACCTTTTATCGCATCAGTTTTTGCGTCAGATTTACCAGTTCTTCAATCACCGATTCATCTCCTGCCTTCAAATGCTCCGCCACACAGGTTTCAATGTGATTGCTAAGTAACTGCTTATTAAAACTTACCAGGGCAGCATTAATCGCAGCCACCTGTGTCATTACATCTACGCAGTAGGCATCATTTTCAATCATATTCTTTACGCCTCTCACCTGTCCTTCGATTCGACTGAGGCGATTTACAAGCGCCTTCTTCTCTTCTTCCGTCCGCGCTTTCGTCTTTCCACTTGAACTCTCTTCGCTGGCACAACAGCAGCATTTCTTTGTCTCCATCACAGTTCTCCTTATGTTTTCTACAATTCATTATATACCCCTTGGGGGTATATTGCAAGTGGCGACTAAAAAAACTGTGAGAACACTTTCGCATTCTCACAGCTTCATTTACTTATAACAATTCGTATGTATCCTTCAGTTCCGCAAACGGACCCGGAACGAACTTCAGTCCTCTCTTTGCACCGAAGTAATCTTCGTTAAAGGTAATGGATGTTCCATCCGGATTCTCAAACCGCTGCTCCGGCTCGAAAGCCTTGCCCAGGGTGTCACTGTCGATACAGTGTACGCGGAAGCCCTTCAACACCTCCGGAAGGTTCGTGTGAAGTACGTATTTGCCGTTCTCCTCCGAAACCGAGATTTCCAGTTTTTCTTTCGCTATAAAATTATCATTCTCCTTGGCAAATGCCTTGGCTCCGTTAAAGTACGCATTTCCATGAATCCAAACCGGCAAATGACCGAAATGACCAAATGCAAGCTTCCCCATATCCGGGCGACGCTTACCGATATCAAAGAGCTCAATCCAGTCCTCATAAACCGGGTAGGAATCCCATACATGTGTGCCCACCTCGAAGTTATTCGGTTCACGGTTCATATCCCACCCCTCAAGATAATCCTCGGCAATCGGGAATCTCTGAAGGAAGATATTGTTGTAGAAACGGTCGTCACCGTGAAGGATGGTCATAAAGCCCAGCACTTCGGTGCGATGCGCGATGTGATAAGGAGTGTAACGCGGTTCACGCTGTCCGTTAATCACGCTGTCTACACCGGAACCGACCATGGAGAAGGACCCGCTGACCAGATTATGAACCATTGCCACACCTTCGGTAGGAATACGAAGGGAACATGCAGACAACAGAACGTTATTATCAATCAGAGTCGGACCATGTCCTACCTCTACAAAGATATCCTGGTTAAAGTTATCCGGACGAACCTTCTGATATGCCGGTGGCATATTGTCGTGTAACAGGTTCTGGGTCATTCTGGTGCCCTGCGCCTGCCAG
>DCGJ01000003.1:5702-5986 GCA_002315495.1 Lachnoclostridium sp. UBA1781
CATCAATTGCAGCATGGAATTTGATGCCCGCAATCTCCGCTCCGCCAAGCTGCTGCATGCAGTTAATATGATGGATATGGTTATCTTCAATCAAGGAGAATACGCAGCCCATACGTCCTACAATACCGGCCTGCTCACAGTGGTGGATGTGGCAGCGGCGAACAATGTGTCCACCAACCGTCTCCTTTGTCCATCCATCGTACTGTGCACGACAGACCGCATCACGCTCCATCTGTGTCGGACTCTTCACATGCTTATGGAAGAAATAGTTATCGTTGTTTTCC
>DCGJ01000166.1:0-2074 GCA_002315495.1 Lachnoclostridium sp. UBA1781
TTGGGGAAAATGCGGTGAAGAAGCAGAAAGAAAACCGGTAAAGAGGTGGTGAGGAAAGCCAGTGAGAGAGAAAAAAACTTAGGAAGATGGATGGAAAGAAACTCGGGCGAGCGGCTAAGATATTCGATTGACAAGAGGGAGAGCGTTTATTATGATGAGGGTTGAAGGTTAGGTGTTACCCGCCATTGAGAATGGACAAGGGGGCTTATTACCATTTGTTATTGAAGAAAAAATGAGGCTGATAATTTACGGAGGAGTAAATCGATATGAAGCTATATCGCTATGAAGAAAAACACAATCAGTACCTGCGGGAAAATGGGGCGGAGTGTACCGTGATTTTGAAGAAGGACGGGCATTTTCCATTGAAAAAAGCCGGAAATATCGCGCTTTACGGAAATGGAATCCGACACACCATCAAAGGCGGTTCGGGTTCGGGCGAGGTGAATTCCAGATTCTTCGTGACGGTAGAGGAAGGCTTTAAAAATGCGGGATTTACCATCACGTCCGGCGCATGGCTTGATGGTTATGAGGAGGTCGTTAAGAAGGCAAAGGCCGCATTTATCAAGGAGATTCAGGAAGAAGCGAAGGCGAAGAACAAGGAAGCCTTCTCTGTCGGAATGGGACGTATCATGCTCGAGCCGGAGTACGAGCTTCCGATTGAGAAGGGAGAGACGGCCATCTATGTGCTGTCGAGACTTTCCGGAGAGGGAAGTGACCGTAGTGCCTCGAGAGGTGACGTATTTCTTTCGGAGACAGAGAAGCGGGACATCCTTCGCTGCAACAAACTGTATAAGAATTTCATGTTGGTCATCAATGCCGGTGGCATGGTCGATCTGACGGAGGTGCAGGAGGTAAAGAACATTCTTGTACTGTCCCAGCTCGGCGTGGAGACCGGTGATATTCTGGCGGATATTGTGCTTGGAAAGAGCAACCCGTCGGGAAAACTTGCGACCACCTGGACGGCCTGGGATGAGTACCCGACCATCGGTGAATTCGGAGGAAATAATGACACGCGCTATACCGAGGGCGTGTATGTGGGGTATCGCTACTTTGACACGGTTGGTAAGAAGGCTCAGTACCCATTCGGATATGGCCTTTCCTACACGGAGTTCACCATCGAGGACCCTGAGGTAACGCTTGAGGGAGAGACGGTAAAAGTAGCTGCAACCGTGAAAAATGCGGGCAAGTACGCAGGCAAGGAGGTACTTCAGTTGTATGTCTCCGTTCCGAGCGGAAAGCTGGGTCAGCCGTATCAGAGTCTGGCCGCATTTGCGAAAAGCAGTATGCTCTCGAAGGGAGAAAGCGAGCGCGTGGAGCTTTCGTTCGCACTTTCGGAGATTGCGTCCTATGACACGAAGCAGGCATCCTTTGTACTTGAAGCGGGAGATTATGTGCTTCGTCTCGGAAACAGCAGCGTGAACACAACCCCTTGCGGCATTGTTGAGATTCCGAAGAAGCAGGTTGTGGCAAAGCTTAAGAATGTGCTTGGAAAACCTGATTTTAAGGATTTTGTTCCGGAGAAGACGACGGCAAATGAGGACCTTTCCGACGTGAAGCGAATCACCTTTACCGGAAAGATTGGAACCATAAAGCCGCAATATGAGAAGGATTATGAGATTGAGCCGATTGTCGAGAAGCTCACGAAGGAGCAGGTCGTTTCTCTTAATGTCGGTGCATTCAATATGAATAACGCAATGGCGTGTGAGGTTGGAAATGCGGGCTTTTCCGTCGCAGGTGCAGCCGGACAGACCAGCATTGCAGCTCTCTCGGAGGGCGTTCCGAGCATCGTTATGGCTGACGGCCCTGCGGGCGTTCGCATCAGTAAACGCTATGCACTCGATGAACACGGAGTGGTTCATACGCTCGGTGCAACACTTCCGGATTCCATGCTGATGTTTATGCCGAAGGAAAAGCTTCGCGAGATTCGAAAACATGATTACAAGCTTCAGAAGACCGATAAGATACGCAAGCAGTACGCGACGGCGATTCCGATTGGAACGGCCATTGCGCAGAGCTTTAATACCGCATTTGCAGAGGAATGCGGACGCATCGTGGGCTACGAGATGAGCCGATT
>DCGJ01000166.1:2178-9692 GCA_002315495.1 Lachnoclostridium sp. UBA1781
TTCGAGTATTATTCCGAGGACCCGCTTGTGAGCGGTGAATTCACGGCGGCCATTACGAACGGTGTGCAGAGTTACCCGGGCTGCGGCGTCACCATCAAGCACTATGCGGCGAACAATCAGGAAACCAACCGCGTGCAAAATAACAGCCAGGTGAGCGAGCGTGCGATGCGCGAAATCTATCTGCGCGGCTTTGGTATCGCGGTTCGTAAATCCAATCCTGCGGCTGTGATGACCTCCTACAACCTGTTAAACGGCGTTCACACGAGTGAGCAGGAGGGACTTTTGGAGGACATCCTTCGTACCGAATTTGGCTTTACCGGTCTGATTATGACCGACTGGAATGTCGGCAACTTTAATCCGCCGGAAAACCTTCTCTATCCTTTGGCAAATGCGGCAGCGTCCGCAAAGGCCGGCGACAATCTGTACATGCCGGGCGGTCAGCGGGATTACGATGACATTATGGCAGGACTTGAGAGCGGCGATATTTCGTATGACCGTCTGAAGGCAAATGCTTCCTACGTCGTTCGTCTGGCGAAGGCGCTTTGCGAGAAGCAATAGCCATCAATTTTGAGGTTAGGAGATTTGCGTATTTATGAAGATGAAGGAATATATCTGGCGATATACCCTGTTTTTGATCGGCCTGTTCATTGCGTCGCTTGGTGTCGCATTTTCCACGAAGGCTGCGCTTGGAACGTCCCCTGTGGCGTCAGTGCCATATTCTGTTTCGTTACTCAGTAGCCTATTGAGCTTTGGCGGATGGCTGAATCTGTTGAGCCTGATTCAGATTGCGGTTCAGGTAATGTTACTTCGAAGCAAATGCCGCCCGGTCGAAATTATCATCCAGACCGCGCTTGCTATGCTTTACGGATATCTTACGGATTTTTCCTGCGGTCTGATTTCAGGCATCTCGGTAAGTCATTATTGGCAGCAGATGGGGCTGATGTTAGTGAGCTGCGTTGTGCTTGCATTTGGCATCTGGATGCAGTTTAAGGGCGGTGTGGCCATGCTTCCGGGAGAAGCGATGAATCGCGCAATCAGTACCGTGACCGGCAAAAAATACGAGAATATCAAGGTGTTCTTCGATGTGCTTTACATCGTGGTGTCGGCGGGCATTTGCCTGATTGCGTTTGGAAAACTGGTTGGCGTACGCGAGGGCAGTATCATTGCGGCCGTCGCCATTGGTAATATTATTCGGTTCTTTAATCGATGCTTCGACCGACTGACGAAGAAGCCAAAGGAAGAGCCGGCATAGAATGAGGAGGTAAGTGATGTCACAATTAACGATTGAATTCTTCAGTACCAGTCTGAATCGACCGGTGCAGTTTAAGATGATCATTCCGAACGACCTGAATCCGGCCTGGAACGTTCCGCAGGAGCGAAAGGGCAAGCCGATGAAGACTCTGTTTCTGCTTCACGGCTATACCGGCGCGGCAGGCAACTGGGTGCCGGAGGAATACACCAGCCTTTACAATATGGCGATTGTCATGCCAAGCGGGGAAAATGCATTTTACGTCGACGGCATCTCCAGCGGCCATAAGTTTGCCACGTTTTTGGGTGTGGAGCTGGTGGAATACGTGCGAAAGACATTCCATCTGGCGATGACGCCGGAGGATACGTTTGTGATGGGTCTTTCCATGGGAGGCTTTGGAGCGATTCACACGGCCTATATGTACCCGGAGACATTCGGTTCTGCGATTGCTTTGTCTTCCGCGTTGATTATTCACGGAATCGCCCATATGAAGCCGGGCACGGACAACGGCGTTGCCAACTACGAGTATTATCGCGAGTGCTTTGGAGACCTGGAAACAGTGGAGCAGAGCCGCCATAATCCGGAGGTTTTGGTGGAGGAACTGCTGGCTTCCGGAGGGAAGCTTCCTCGTCTGTTGATGGCCTGCGGAACGGAGGACTTCCTTTTGGAACCGAACCGGCATTTTCATCGGTTTCTGGAAGAGAAGGGCGTAGCCCACGAGTACTTTGAATCCAAGGGGATTCACGATATGAATTTCTGGTCGGAGTATGCAAGAAAACTGATTCCGATGCTGTTTGCAGAGGAAACCAATGGAAAGTGAAAGCTTCATGAAGCGATTTGATTTTTCAAATGCGGTACAAAAAAATAAGATATTTTCCGTGGTTTTTGATAGATTAATCTTAGTTGAAAATGCTATTCTTACCTTAGATGTGCAGGATTATGCATGATAAGATGGAGGTAAGAAGGATGTTTGATGTAAAAGGAAAATGGGCGCTGGTAACCGGAGCAAGCAGAGGAATTGGCCGTTTGTCAGCGCTCTTTTTGGCTTCGAAGGGCTGTAATCTCGTACTTCACAGTCGTAACCTCAGTGGAACTGAGGGGTTAGTGGCAGAGGTTCAAAAAACTTGGGGTTGAGGCATATTCCGCGTCCAAGGCCGCACTTGATAAGGTAACGATTGATTTGGGTTACAAGCTGGATGGCAGCAATGTCATCATTTCCCTTGCGGATCCGGGCTGGTGCAGGACCGACCTTGGTGGGCCGCAGGCGCCAAATGCTCCTGAGTCGACGATACCGGGCATTTTGATGGGAGTCTTTATTGATGACGGAAAGTCCGGAAGATATTTCGGTGCGCAGGAGTACGACGGCATGACCTTGGAAGAGGCTGTGGCAAAGGCAGAGGCGAAGCCAAGTCCGTATTGTTAGTAGGTAGGATGACGTATGGGGAACAACATTTCTCATATGGATTGATATTGTTGAAAGAAAGGGTTCGTTATGGATAATTTTAATTTTTACAGTCCGACCGAGTTTGTATTTGGTAAGGGCAGGGAAAATGAGTGCGGAGCTTACGTAAAGAAGTTCGGAGGCTCCAAGGTTTTGATTCATTTTGGAGGCGGCTCTGTTGTTCGATCCGGCTTGCTCGACCGTGTGAAGACGTCTCTTCAGGCGGAGGGCATTTTGTTCGAAGAGCTTGGTGGTGTGAAGCCAAACCCGCGTGACACTCTGGTTTATGAGGGAATCCGGCTTTGCAAGGACAAGGGGATTGATTTCATTCTGGCGGTTGGTGGCGGCTCCGTAATTGACAGTGCGAAGGCGATTGCGGTAGGCGTTCCTTATGACGGAGATTTCTGGGATTTTTATAGTGGCAAGGCGCAGATTCGTGCGGCTCTTCCTGTTGCAACCGTGCTTACAATTGCGGCTGCGGGAAGCGAAGGCTCCGGCGATTCCGTCATCACAAAAGAGGACGGAATGTGGAAGCGTGGTGCGGGAAGCGAGCATATGAGACCGAAGTTCTCTGTGATGAATCCGGAACTTACCTGCACGCTACCGGCATATCAGACGGCCTGTGGCGCGACGGATATTATGGCGCATGTATTCGAACGTTACTTCACCAATACGACAGAGGTTGAAATTACCGACCGTCTCTGCGAGGCGGTGCTTATGACAATGGTAAAGGAAACACCTCGTGTGATTGAAGATCCAAATAACTATCAGGCCCGTGCCAATATTATGTGGGCGGGAACCGTTGCGCATACCAATCTGGTTGGGGTCGGACGTGCTCAGGACTGGAACAGCCATGGCATCGAGCATGAATTGTCCGGTCTGTACGACTGTGCCCACGGCGCAGGTTTGGCTGTCATTATGCCGGCCTGGATGGAATATGTCATGCCACATAATCCGATGCGCTTTGCTCAGATGGCAAATCGTGTCTTTGGCGTCGCAATGAACTATGAGAATCCGACAGATACCGCGAAGAAGGGCATTACCGCATTTCGCGAGTTCTTGCGAAAGATTGGTATGCCGATTAATTTTGCAGAGCTTGGCGCAAAGGAAGAGGATATCCCGACGCTTGTTGAGAAGTTTGGCCTTGGCGAGACCGGGAAGACCGGCGGCTTCGTGCAGCTTACCTCCGAGAGTGTAAGAGCAATCTTAGAAAATGCGGTGAAAGCAAGCTTGTAATATCGGCAGTGCCCTGAAACTAATATTCAGAAGCATCAAATGGCATCAAAAAGCTTCAAATTCGTTGCACTTCCAGCCACCATCGTGTATAATGAATGGTGGCTGTTTTTTGTGTGGGAGAGCTTCAGGGAGAGGTGTTCCAGTAGTGGGGCAATGCTTCCCTACCTACCGGACAGTGCCGCATTTTGCGGAATAAATCGGCTCAATCGGAGCCGACAAATCAGGAGGGTAACATGGATCAGGACAAGGAAATCATCGTTCGTGACGGGAAGGAATTCCGCACGAATCCGATCATTAAGGGCATCTACACGGCAGATCCGGCGCCGATGGTTTACGGGGATACGCTGTATCTGTACACCACGCACGACGAGGACGAGCTGGTAAACAATTTCTACACGATGTACGACTGGAGATGCTTCTCCACGAAGGACATGGTGCATTGGACCGACCACGGGAAGATTTTCTCGCTGGACGACATTTCCTGGGCGGATGACCGTGCGTGGGCACCGCAGTGCATCGAGCGTAACGGCAAATTCTACCTGTACTGCCCGGTTCACCGGATTGATGGAGGTATGTCCATCGCTGTCGGCGTATCGGACAAGCCGGAGGGACCGTTTACCGATATCGGACATCCTTTGGTAAATGAGGACGACTGGAACGACATCGACCCGACCGTATTTATCGACGACGACGGCCAGGCTTATCTTTATTTCGGCAATCCGGAGCTTCGTTATGTGCTTCTTAACGAAGACATGATTTCCTACAACGAGGAGGTTGGAATCTGCAAGGTTCCGATGACGGAGGAGGCGTTCGATAAGGGCGACCACATGACCGGTACGAGCTACGCAGAGGGGCCTTGGTTTTACAAGAGAAATGGGTTGTATTACATGGTTTATGCGGCATTTAAGGGCGGCACGGGAATGGAGCATTTGGCTTATTCGACCTCGAAAAATGCGACCGGACCTTGGACGTATGGCGGCGTATTGATGACCGAGGAGGGCGGCGTGTTCACAAACCATCCGGGCGTCTGTGATTTCAAGGGACATTCGTACCTGTTCTATCATACCGGCGATTTACCGGGCGGAAGCCTGTTCCATCGCTCGGTTTGCGTGGTAGAATTCACGTACAAAGAGGACGGCTCGATTGAGACCATCGCAAAGGTAGACGGTATCGACGCAATTTAGCGCGAGCATAGGGTGACGGCATTAAGGCCGTTAATCAAATAAAAGGAGCATTTTTATGGGGACTTTGGAGAAGATTTTCAAACTGAAACAACACAACACAACGGTGAAAACCGAGGTCATTGCAGGTATCACAACCTTCATGACAATGGCGTACATTCTGGCCGTTAATCCGGACACTTTGGGCGCTTCCGGCATGGACAAGAACGCGATTTTGATGTCCACCGCAATCGCTTCCTTTGTGGGCTGTCTCGTAATGGCACTGCTCGCGAATTATCCGTTCGCGCTCGCACCGGGACTTGGGCTAAATGCGTACTTCGCCTACACCATCTGCGGCACGATGGGCTACTCCTGGCAGTTTGCACTGTTCGCTGTATTCGTAGAAGGTCTGGTATTCATTTTGCTGTCGGTTACGAACGTGCGCGAGGCAATCTTTAATGCGATTCCGACGAGCCTGAAAAAAGGTGTTTCCGTTGGTATCGGTTTGTTCTGCGCTTTTATCGGTTTGCAAAATGCGCACATCGTTGTCAATCACGACAATACGTTGGTTACGATGGTGAAGTTCGGGGAGAATTTCCACACCGTCGGCATTGCGGCACTGCTTGCGATGATTGGAACCATTTTGATTGCAGTCATGTACAGTCACAAGGTGAAGGGTGCGATTTTGTTCGGCATCCTGATTACCTGGGTGCTCGGAATTCTCTGTCAGCTCTGCGGACTTTATGTGGTGGATGCAGAAGCAGGCTTCTATTCTCTGATTCCGGCCTGGAGTTCGTTTGATATTACAGCGATTTCGAAGACCTTTGGTGAATGCTTTAATTACAGTAAGAATAACTTCCAGATACTCGATTTCATTGTTATCATGTGCTCCTTCCTGTTTGTTGACCTGTTCGATACGCTGGGAACTTTGATTGGTGTGGCGAATAAAGCGGGCATGCTTGATAAGGATGGAAGACTTCCTAGAATTAAGCAGGCGCTTCTTGCGGATGCGATTGCCACCTCCGCAGGTGCCGTGCTTGGTACTTCGACGACAACGACGTATGTGGAGAGCTCTTCGGGTGTAGCTGAGGGCGGACGTACCGGTTTAACCTCCATGGTCACCGGCTTTTTGTTCCTGATTTCCATCTTCCTGGCACCGATTTTCATTACGATTCCGAGCTTTGCGACTGCACCGGCTTTGATCTTTGTAGGATTTTTGATGATCAGCAGCATTTTGGAAATTGACTTCCGCGATCTGACCGAAGCCATTCCGGCTTACCTTTGCCTGTTGATTATGCCGCTTACCTACAGCATCTCCGATGGTATCGCAATCGGAAGTATTTCCTATGTAATCATCGCTGTATTCACCGGCAAATACAAGAGAGTGAACTGGCTGATGTACGTTTTGGCGGTGCTCTTCATCGCGAAGTACATTTTCCTGTAATTACATTGTGAGCAAAATGCATCCCCTACGTGAGGGGGTGCATTTTTATGTAGATTTTGTGAAAACGAAAAAGAATTAGCACTCGCCTATTGACAGTGCTAACAATCAGTGATATAACGGAATCATCAAGGAACAAACAGAGTTCCTGATAGAAAGAAGGGAATAATTATGATGAGACCTAGTATCATTAATGGAACGAATTTTTTGGAAGATTTATTTGATGAGTTTTTTGAAACTCCATTCATGAAGGGAACCGGCTTAACTAACGTGGCTGCCATGAAGACGGATATTAAAGAGTCCGACAGCGAGTATGAAGTAATCATGGATCTTCCGGGCTTCACAAAAGAGGACGTAAAGGCTGAGCTGAAGGATGGTTATCTGACCGTTTTGGCCAGCCATACCGAGGAGACAAATGAGGCCGACGAGGGCAAGAAGTATGTACGTAAGGAGCGTTACACCGGCCATTACAAGAGAGATTTCTTTGTCGGTGACGCGGTTACCGAGGAGGACATTAAGGCCCGCTTCAAGGACGGTGTGCTTACCATCATCGTTCCGAAGAAGACGAAAGAGCCGGAGATTGAAGAGAAGAAATATATTGCCATTGAAGATTAATGGGACCTTTGGAAAAGAGAATGTGAAGTTAGTGCCACTGCAGAAATGCAGTGGCATTTTACATTTGGCTGCAATTACTAAATTTTTCTAAAGACGCATTTTGCTCTTGGAAATGCTCCTTGATTCCGATATACTGAATGTTGACCATGAGGTCACGCGTAATAACGAAATAAGGAGAAAATCTATGAAGAAAACATGGGCAAATGCTCTCAGTCTTTTACTGGTTGTAGTGCTCTGCGTTGCAATGCTTTGTGGCTGCGGAAATGATCCGACGGCAAGCAGTGCAGCACCGGCGGCAACTACCGATTCGGCAGCACCGTCGGGCACAACCACGGATGGCACCGAGACCGGCGCACCATCCACCAATCAGCC
>DCGJ01000166.1:9717-23902 GCA_002315495.1 Lachnoclostridium sp. UBA1781
CAGCCGGCAGACGGTTCCCTTCCGTTAGTATCCGGTGACACTTACGATATGTATTATATGAATACCGATCGTACCGCACTTCAGGAAAGTGTATTTATGGGAAATGGTACCAACCTCGGCAATACCTTCGAGGCTACTAACACCATGAAGCATAAAGCAGGTTCCTTAATCTCTGCTTCCAAAGCTGAAACTCTTTGGAACAGCACGGTTACGACAAAGGAAGTCATTGCAGGAATCAAGGCGGCAGGCTTTACTACGATTCGTATTCCTGTGGCTTGGACCAATGCTATGGCTTATGACGACGACGATTACACAATTCAGACCGAGTATCTCGACCGCATTGAAGAGGTTGTGAAGTGGGCTCTTGAGGAAGAGATGTACGTTATCATTAACGACCATTGGGACGGCGGCTGGTACGGCATGTTCGGCGCTCGTAAGAAGGTGACGAACGACGATGGAACCAAATCCTTTGTTGTGGATGAGGATGCCCGTGCAAAGGCTTGGGTGATTTATGAAGAGATGTGGAAGCAGGTTGCGGAGCGTTTCAATGCGTACGGCGATCACCTCATTTTCGAAGGTGCGAACGAAGAACTTTGCACCCGTCTGAATGACAAATATAACGGTGTTGAGGGTAACCTTACCGATTCCGAGTGCTACGAGACAACCAACAAGATCAATCAGAAGTTTGTTGATATCGTTCGTGCTACCGGCGGTAACAACGCATATCGTTATCTGTTGATTCCGGGTTATGGTACCGATATTACCAATACCTGTAAGGATGCCTATAAGATGCCGACCGATACGGTAGAAGGTCGTCTGTTCATTTCTGTTCACTACTATACTCCGAACGGCTTCTGTCTCAGCACCGCATACGAGACCTGGGGTACCGTTAAGGAAATCACGGCAATGAATACCTACATGGAAATGATGACCAAGTTCACCGAGCAGGGCTACGGCGTTATCATCGGCGAGTATGGTATTGAAAAGAACGAAAAGCATGAAGTAAAGGTTGATACGGTTAAGTTTATCGAGCAGCTTCTCGATAACTGTACGAAGTATAATTATGTTCCATGTCTGTGGGATTGCAGTTCCTTCTATATCAGAAGCCAGTGTCAGGTGGTAAATGCGGACGTTGCCAAGGTTTACTCGGAGAACAGCATTTCCGCTGATATTGCAAGCGGAAAGACCTACAATGAGCTTGTGGCAGCGGCTGAGACCCGTATGGCAGATAAGATGAAGACGGCTGAGGACGAGATGGCAGCACAGATTGCAGAGTCCGGTATCAGCGCAGATTCGAGTGTCGCATGGATCATGTACACAAGTACCGACTGGCAGTCGCAGACCTGCCCTGGTGATACCTTTGATCTTGCAAGCAAGTCCAACAACATCGATTGGGGCTATCAGGTGGTAAATGGTGCCGGTGAGTACAATGTATTCATCAATTTCAGTTCCGGTTCCGGTAAGGGAATTGAGTTTATGGCACTTGGTATCTCGAACGCAGAAGATACCTACGCAAACTACTCCATCAAGATCAAGGAGTTCAAGATTAACGGAGAGCCGGTTGAGATGACCGCGCTTGGTTATACCACCAGTGATGACGGTCTCTGCACCAGAATGAACCTGTACAACCACTGGGTAAGCGTTGGAAACGGTTATCCGGGTGGCGCAAGAAGCAGCGAAGGTACAGACCTCGCAGCACTTGGCTGTGACTCCATGATTTTGGATGCAGCCGCATATTCTCAGATTACTTCGATCGAGATTACATTTGAATATATTGCACCGTAAGGAAGCAAATAAAAACGGAGCAACGACCTCGGTCGCTGCTCCGTTTCATTTTACATATCAAATATTACTTCTTCACCTTCAGAACAACTGAGGTGCAGCCATCCACGCGGATGGTCAGCTTCTGCTCGGAAACACCTTCGTAATCGATGCACTCTCTGCGATCACTCATAATGGCAATCGGGACCAGAGCAACACCATCTAATAATTCAATCGGAACAAAGAGGCGAGCCTCTTCGCTGCCCGGATTGATGATTACGAGAAGCTGTTCGTCATCTGCAGAACGCAGGTAGGAAAGCGGGTATCCCTCGTAGTTGATGAATGTGATGTCACCATTGTTACCGAGAGCCGGATGCTTTGCACGAAGAGCCTGCACGCGGCGTACATGATTCAGAAGAGAGGTCATATCGCCGTCCTGATCCTCTGCGGTCGGACGGTCCTCGGACGGATCCTGAGGAATGTAAAGGTTTTCCGCTGCTGCGGTGGAGAAGCCCGCATTTTCCGAAGCGTTCCACTGCATCGGAGAACGAGCACCGGTACGATTGTAACCGCCCTCTTTGGAGGTCAAGCCCTCCACATAGCGCATACCGATTTCGTCACCATAGTACAGGAATGGCGCGCCCGGCATCGTGTAAAGGAAGGTGAGCGCATGCTTCATCTCATCCGGAGACAGGTAGCGTGCCATACGGTCCATATCGTGATTGCCGGAAGGAATGCAGATTAAGCCTTCCGGAGCTTTTGCACGGTTTGCGAGATAGGTTTCTACGAATTCCTTTGCGGAACCTTTGCCGCGAGAAGAGAAGAACGGTTCGTCGCAGCGGAACAAATCATTGTAATGACTTGGACCAAAATGCAGCAGGAAGTCCATATGGAAGCCTCCCTTTAAGCTCTTGTCCGGCATGCCCCACTCGGAAACGAATACCGCTTCCGGATATTCCGCATCCCAAAATGCTCTGAAATCCTGCCACAGACTTACGGTGCCGGAGAAATCCTCGTCGTCACCCTTTACCATCGAATGTGCCATATCGACGCGGAAGCCGTCGCAGCCTTTATCAAGCCAGAAGCGCATAACATCCTTCATGGCCTCGCGGGTTGCCATCGGGCCCGGTGCATCCATCGGCTGCTGCCAGGACTCCTTCGGATTCAGGAAACCATAGTTTAAGGCCGGCTGGGAGGAGAAGAAATTCACCGCTGCACAGCCGTCACGGTCACTGATACCACGAATGGACGGAAGAACGGAATCGGTATTGGTCCAGATGGAATCGGACCAGATATAACGGTCAGTGTACTCATTTGTCTCCGCCTTCATAGACGCCTTAAACCATTCGTGCTCCACGCTGGTGTGGCCCGGAACCAGGTCCAGAAGAACATGCATTCCACGCGCATGTGCCTCGTCGAACAGGCGAACCAAATCGTCGTTGGTGCCGTAGCGCGGAGCTACCAGCTTATAGTCGCGAACATCATAGCCTGCGTCGCCGAACGGAGAATCGAAGCATGGATTCAGCCAGATGGCGTTGCAGCCCAGGCTTTTAATATAATCAAGTTTTTCAATAATACCCTGAAAGTCACCGATACCATCCCCATTGGTATCGTTAAAGGACTGTGGATAGATTTCATAAAATGAAGCATTTGCTAACCAGTCGTGCATTGGTGTTTTACCTCCAAAAGAAAAATGTCATACATTTGTCATAAATTACGAAACTTTTACGGATAACCGCAAAAATGCTTTGACGCACTTTTGATATATTATAAGGAGTATTTTTCCAAGGTGCAAGAGCCCATCTTGTATATTTTCAAACTTCCGTTATAGTGGATACTGAGAAGGAATAGGAAGTGCCGTTTTTGTGACGGATTTTGTGACAAAAGCCCGGGCACTCGAAAGGAGGAAGCTATGGTTTGGAAGTTGTTATTTGCCCTTGGAATATTGGCAGTGGTACTGGGCTGTCTGTACCGTAGCGTATTCCTGCCGGGGGGCTTTGTGTTCAAGCTTTATGTGGTGCAAAAGCGAAGAAGATATTTGAGGAAAATGGCCGCCATTTCCGAGAAAAATCCATTCCCGGAGGGCGTGACGGAAATCAGGCACACCCGTTACACGGAATTCCATCCGACCGAGGCTACAGGCAAGCTTCCGATTATAGTGGATATTCACGGCGGCGGTCTGGTGGTCGGTCACCGCGAGTTTAACCGGATTCAGGACGGCGAACTGGCAAAGCTTGGAGCGCATGTCTATTCCATCGATTACCCTCTCGTGCCGGAGTGCACCGTTTTTGAGCAGCTGGCACAGGTTTCCACCGTGGTGGATGGTATCTGGGAGAAGCTTAAGGAGTCAGGAGAAGCCGAGCGAGGCGTGTTCCTTCTTGGCGATTCTGCCGGCGGACTGCTCGCATTTTACACGGCTGCTTTGCAGGCAAATGCGTCCTTAGCCAAGCAATTTGACCTGGACGCCACGAAGGCGCCGATTTTAGGCGTGGGATATTCCTGCGGTATGTTTTATTCCACCGGTCCGGACATGATTGGGCGGATTCTGAAACGTCATGTGTGGGGAGGAGACTGTGAGAGTCGGGTTGGTGAATATTCCAATCCCGAAAAGGTGCTTTCTGAGACAACGATGCCACCGATGCTGCTGGTTACCTCCGAGGGAGATTCTCTTCGCAGGTATACTGACCGATTGATGGCTTATCTTAAGAAAAATGGTCCTAAGGTGGAGTTTTACGATTATCCGGGCAAGGAGCTTCGACACGCATTTACCGTGTTTATGCCAAAGTGTGAGGCTTCTGGCGATGTTCGTGAAAAGTTCTTTGCATTCTTAAACAAAATAAGGTAAACTATATAGCGGTTCACGGCATTTGCTGTGAACCGTTTCGAACATAAGGAGAGTTTTATGAAATGGATGATTGCGTCGGACCTGCACGGTTCGGCTTATTACTGTCGGGAGCTTCTGGCCGCATTTGCGAAGGAAAATGCGGACCGGCTGCTGCTTCTTGGAGATGTGCTTTATCACGGGCCGCGAAACGACCTGCCGGAGGAGTACAATCCGAAGGAAGTGATTCGATTACTGAATGAAAAGGCAGACGGTATCTACAGTGTGCGTGGAAACTGCGACGCTGAGGTGGACCAGATGGTGTTAAAGATACCGGTGCTTGCGGATTACGCGCTGCTTCCGGTTTCCGAGCGGATGGTGTTTGCAACGCATGGACATGTATATCATGAGGGGCATTTGCCGCCGATGAAGAAGGGCGATATCCTGCTTTGCGGGCATACGCATGTGACGGCGTGTGAGGAGCGGGAAGGTTATGTATATATGAATCCGGGTTCGGTTTCCATGCCAAAGGAGGGGACGAATCGCGGATATATGACCTTGGAGGACGGGGAGTTTCTATGGAAGACTCTCGCCGGTGAGGTGACAAACAGCTACCGCGTGAAGTAGAAAAAGGAGGATTGCATGAAGAAGAGAGTATTATGGTTACTTGCCATTATGGCCATTGTGGCGCTGTGTCTGGCAGGCTGTGGCAAGAAAAAGGCGGATTCTAACGAGTCGAGCCCAACCCCGACCCCAACTTCGGCGGATGCCGTAATGACGGAGGAATCCCGACATCCGATTGAAGTGATTACGGACGATGTTGTGACCACCGGGCGGGTGCCAATTAAGACAGATGTTGATGAAATAACGGAGACAGGTTCGACGGGAGATATTGAAACGAACGAGCCGGTAACCACGGAGGAAGAGCCGAGTGCGACACCGACGGTTGCCCCGACGAATACCCCAAAACCGACGAATACCCCAAAGCCTACGAAGACTCCGAAGCCGACCAAGGCACCGACTAGTACGCCGACGGTAGCTCCGACTTCGGCACCGACCATTGATGAGGATGGTTATTACTACAGCAAGGATGATGTAGCGTTATACATCCATACGTACGGAAAGCTTCCGAGTAACTTTATCACGAAGAAAGAGGCCGAGGCCCTTGGCTGGACCGGTGGTTCGGTCGAGAAATATAAGAAGGGCGCAGCCATTGGAGGAAGCCGCTTCGGTAACTATGAGGGGGTTCTTCCGGAGGGACCGAAGTATATCGAATGTGACATCGATACGAAGGGAGCAAGCTCCCGCGGAGCGAAGAGAATCGTCTATTCGGATGACGGTCATATCTACTATACCGACGATCATTACGAGACATTTACAGAGATTACCTTTGATTAATTGATGGTAAATGCGGCACACGGAGGAGCAATCCTAATCTGTAGTGTACCGCAAGGATGATATTTATGGATTTTAGTTTGGTATTTTTACTGAATAGTATCTTACTTGGAGTAGGCCTTGCGATGGACGCATTTTCCGTATCCATTGCGAACAGCCTGAATGAGCCGAATATGAAGAAGGGTAGAATGTGCATGATTGCCGGCGTGTTTGCCGGGTTTCAGTTTCTGATGCCGATTGTGGGGTGGATCTGTGTCCACACCATCGCACAGAAGTTTGCTGCATTTCAAAAGTGTATTCCTTATATTGCACTTGCTCTGCTCGCATTCATTGGTGGAAAGATGTTGTATGAAGGAATCAGGGGCGGCGAGGAGGAAGAGGAAGCCGCAGCTGTCGGATTTGGTGCTTTGATGATTCAGGGAATTGCAACCTCCATCGATGCACTTTCGGTTGGATTTACCATTGCGGATTATAACTGGATGATGGCACTGGTTGCCTGTATTCTTATCGCCGTTGTTACCTTCGCCATCTGTATGGGCGGGTTGCTCGTGGGCAAGAAGGTGGGCAATAAGCTCTCCGGAAAGGCGAACATTCTTGGTGGTGTAATTCTGATTGCGATTGGTCTTGAAATCTTTATTAAGGGTGTATTTTTCTAAAAGATTGATGTATAATAACGCACAGTCGCAGACGCGACGGAAAGGGGAATCAATATGCCTGATTTTACACAATTGTTAACGAAGGCAGGGCTTCCGAACATGGTAGCCGCTGTACTTATGTTTGTTGTTGGACTTGTACTTTTAATCAAATGCGGCGACTGGTTCGTCGACGGTGCTTCCGGCATCGCTCACAAGTTCCATGTACCGGAGATTTTGATTGGTGCGACCGTAGTTTCCATCGGAACCACCCTTCCTGAGGTTATGGTTTCCGCTACCTCCGCAGTAAGCGGACACGGCGAGATGGCGTATGGTAATGCCATTGGCTCCATCATTTGTAATACTGCCTTAATCGCAGCAATTACCATCGCGGTAAAGCCGTCCAAGGTTGACCGAAAGAGCTTTATCGTACCGGTTTGCTTCTTCTTCGCGGCTGCCGCATTTTACGTAGCAAACGCATACGCTTTCGGTACTTTTAGCAGAGTTAGCGGTCTGATTTTGCTTGGAGTTTTCGTGGCTTATATGATTGTTCTTGTTCGTCAGGCAATCGTTGAGATGAAGAAAACCAAGGAGGCACAGACGCCTTCTGAGGAGGCCGCGCAAACCGAAGGAGCGGAAGAGGATGAGAAGCCGATCTCTATGGCAAAATGCCTCATTTTCCTTGTGATTGGTGCTGCCGGTATCGCTGTCGGTGCAGATCTTCTCGTAGATAACGGTACGATTATTGCTACCGGTTTGGGTGTTCCGGAGTCTGTTGTCGCATTGACCTTCATCGCGCTTGGTACCAGCCTTCCGGAGCTTGTAACCGCAATCACTTCGCTTGCAAAGGGACATGGAGCTCTGTCTCTTGGTAATATCGTAGGTGCGAATCTGTTTAACCTTGTTTTGGTATGTGGTGTGTCCATTTCCCTCAATCCGTTTGATGTTCCGGCCGGAAAGACGATCGCCGGCATCAATTCGTCCTTGATTATGGATATTCCGATTATGCTGTTTGTTATGGCCTTTATGACCATTCCGGCATTAGTTCGCCAGAAACTGTCCCGTGTGCAGGGTATTGTGCTTCTTTGCATCTATGCAGCATTTACCGTATTACAGTTTGTTCTTTAATTCCTTTTGGAGGTTGATTCACATGAAAATGATTGTTCTTGACGGAGCCAAAATGACCGATAAAAATGAGGCACATCAGTATCTGAAAACAACACTGTCTCTTCCGGATTACTACGGCAAGAACCTGGATGCATTGTATGATTGCTTGACCGAAGATTTTTCCGAGCGTACGATTGTCTGGTACAATGCGGACAAGATGGTTCAGTCACTTGGCGATTATGGCAAGAAGCTGATGGATGTTGTAGAGGACGCTGCCGTTGACAATGAGCATTTGATGGTCTATGTGGACGGAGAATAAAGAAGAGTATGGAAAAGCCGCCGGATTCCGGCGGCTTTTTTTTATCCTAATCCAAATTGTAAGTCATTGAAAGTGCTAACGGTTAAGCGGCCTTCTTCTGGGCCAGCTTACAGATGCCCTGAATCGCTACGATGACACCGAGCAGTAACAGAAGAACTGCGAAGATTAACTGCAAACCGCTGCCAATGGTAAGTCCTGTAGAGAACAAGGTCTTGGTGAGGTTGTAAATCGTCATTCCAAGGGCGGTGAAGGTAACGGCCATCATAAAGCCCATCGGAATCCAGAGCATAAAGCCCTGACGATTGGTCTTCTTTAAGAATACCGCACAGGCAACAAGTGCGAGAACGGACAACAGCTGGTTGGCAGAACCGAAGAGCGGCCAGATCTCAGCGTATCCAACCTTTGCGAGAAGGTAAGCCAGAACCAGAGTAATGATGGTTGCGAAGTACTTGTTTGTAAGCACCTTGAGCACCGGATTCAGATTGTCCATATCGGTGTCTTCGTCTAAGAAGAACTCCTGGAAGGACAGACGACCGATTCTTGCCACCGAGTCGAGTGAGGTGAGTGCAAATGCAGACACCGCCAGATTAATCAGGGTGAAGATCAGCTTGTAGGAGAAGCCGACCTTAGACAAAAAGCCTGCGATCGCACCGGCAAAAATCTGCGGCTGTGTCAAAAGCCCGTTTGCAGCAGCTTCGCCGGAAGCGAAGGAGGCCACGGCAATCAGGGCGATCACTGCAAGCATACTTTCCATCAACATAGCGCCGAAGGAAACCGGCAGCATATTTTTCTCATTCTTAATCTGCTTGGAAGCCGTTCCCGAGGACACCAGAGAATGGAAGCCCGATACCGCACCGCATGCGATGGTTACGAACAGGATTGGGAAGAGGTACTGGCCATTTACCTTGAAGCCGGTAAATGCTTCCAGATTGCAGGCCGGATTGGCAACAAAGATACCGACGACCGCTGCCACAATCATGAAAATAAGCAGATAACTGTTCAGATAGTCTCTCGGCTGAAGCAGAGCCCAAACCGGAGTTACACAGGCAATCATAACATAGATGAATACGAAAATGTGCCAAGTGGAGCGTCCGAAGAAGATCGGGAGATTCAGTCCGATTGCAACCGCTGCCACCAGCATAAGAATCGCAATTCCCGTATTCACCCACTTGTTCAGCTTGGTATATTTAAGAAGAAAGCCGAGACCAACTGCCTCTACAATAAACAGCAGGGAGGTCATCGCAACGGCACCATTTGCCTCGATTTTACCTGCTACATTGCCTGCCTCATCCAGCGTAAAGCCGTTAAAGGTTCCCGCAACGACATCGGCAAATGCGGCAACCACCAGAATACAGAACAGCCAGCAGAAGGCGAGGAACAGCTTCTTTCCAAGCTTTCCGATGTACTCTTCTATGATAAAGCCGATGGTACGACCTTTGTTCTTGATGGAAGCGTACATTGCGGAAAAGTCCTGAACGGCTCCAAAGAACACGCCACCAATCAGAATCCATAACAAAACCGGGAGCCAGCCGAACATGGCTGCCTGAATCGGGCCGTTAATCGGGCCTGCTCCGGCGATGGAAGCGAACTGGTGTCCAAACACGACATTGGTGTCAGCAGGTACATAGTCTACACCGTCTTCGAGCTCGTAAGCAGGGGTTTTCGCATTCTCATCGATGCCCCATTTTCTTGCGAGATAACGTCCGTAGATTAAATAAGCGCCACCCAATACTACAATAGCTATTACCAGCATCAGTATACCACTCATTTTTCTTTCCTCCGGAAATCTATAAATTTCGAGGACACTATAGCACACTCGTATCCGCATTTCCAGTAAAAACAATTTTTTGAGAGGATGTGAATCATAAGTTGGAATCGATTTTTAACGACTCAAGATAGATTTATCCTATATATGAAATAAGAAACAAACTATTTCCCTATAGGAGTAAAGTGTGATATTATCATTGGGCAGGAGTTTACTTTGGAAACGAAACATTGTGAAAATATATATGAAATATGAGGGAACACCATGAAAATCTCTGAAATTGTGAAACCGGGACAAACCGCATTTACCTTTGAAATCTTTCCGCCGAAGAAGGATTCTCCGATAGAAACCATTTACAAGACGTTAGACGGTCTTCACCAGCTGAAGCCGGACTTTATCAGTGTTACCTACGGTGCGGGCGGAAGCGCGAACGGCGGTAATAAAACCGTAGAGATTGCGCAGATTATTCGCGAGAAGTATGGTATTGAGAGTGCGGTGCATCTGACCTGTCTGTATAACGATAAGAACGATGTGGATGAGGTGCTTCGAGACCTTGACGCGAGAGGAATTAAGAACATCCTGGCGCTACGTGGTGATGCGAACCCGCAGTACGAGATAAAGCATGATTTTGCGCATGCCTCAGATATGATTTCCTACATTAAGAGCAAGGGCGATTATCATGTGATGGCTGCCTGTTACCCAGAGGGGCATCTGGAGGCGGAGAGCCTGGATGCCGACGTTTGGAACCTTCGGAAGAAGGTTGATGCCGGTGCAGATCATCTGTTGTCTCAGTTATTCTTCGACAATGAAGCATTTTACCGCTTCCGTGACAAGGCGGACGCAGCCGATATTCGCGTGCCGATTGAGGCGGGAATCATGCCGGTTGTAAGCAAATCCTCGATTGAGCGCATGGTAACGATGTGCGGTGCGAGCCTTCCGCCTAAGTTTACGAAAATGATGGCCAAGTACGAGAATTATCCGGACGCCATTCGTGACGCAGGCATTGCCTATGCCATCGACCAGATTGTTGACCTGGCCAGCCACGGCGTGGATGGAATCCATCTGTACACCATGAACAATCCGTACGTTGCGACGAAGATTTCCGAGGCGGTGAACGGCATTCTCCGCTTTGACCGATAGGGGATTGCGCTTGCAAGAAGCCCCTTCGATTCGATATAATGGGGGTAATAACTTATACGGAGAACATGTATGGTAACTTTAAAAGCGGTTGATAAAAAAGAGGTGGCCCGTTATCTTGGATATCGGGACGCAGAACCGGATGAGGTGATTTTGAAGTTGATGGAGGAAGCGGAGCAGGCACTTTCGGAAGCCTGTCACCCGGCTTATACCATCGGTATATTCGAAACAGAACCGGTAAACGAAAGTACATTGGCACTCAAGGAATGTGCTCTTGTGCTGACCGGAAAAGATATTGTGAAACATGTGGAGGGCTGCGGAATGGTAGCCCTTCTTGCAGTTACATTAGGAGGAGGCGTGGATGCCCTGATTCGTAAGCTTCAGGTGACGAACATGCCGATGGCACTGGTCGCTGATGCGATGGCAGGTGCCATGATTGAGCAGATTTGTGATGATGTGCAGGCGGAGCTTTCCCAGAAGCTTCCGAACATGCGACAGACCTGGCGCTTCTCCCCGGGCTACGGTGATCTTCCGCTATCCATTCAGGCGCAGTTTCTGCAAGTGGTGGAAGCGGGAAAACGCATCGGGCTTTCCGTTACCGACAGTCAGATGCTTACACCTGTAAAGAGTGTCACCGCAATTGTGGGCTTACAGGATATGACGAAGTTCAGTGGGCATTTTACAACGGATACGCCGGAGGATGTGCGGAATAATTCCGTTGTGGAGGGACCGACGGACAGCTCTGATGCTACGACTGAAAGCGGAAGCACGAATGGTGCCGCCGCTGAAAGACTCGCAAGTCCAACGGGTTGCAACCCGGTTAATTGCAGTGGCTGCGCGTATCACGACAAATGCGGCAAAACAAGTGTGAAATAGTTACGGCGATTATGCGCAAAGGAGTCCATTCATTGCGGACAACGCCGGAAAGGAATCGATATGTCAATTAAGTTATTAGATGGTGCAATGGGCACCGAGATGCAGAAAATGGGACTGAAGCCGGGGGAAACGCCGGAGCTTTGGAATGTCACGAACCCGGAGAAGATTGCTGCCATTCATCGAAGCTACCTTGAGGCGGGAACGGATATTCTGTATTCCTGTACCTTTGGCGCAAACCGTAAGAAGCTTGCAAGAGACGGTGTTTCGGTTGACACCATTATCAAAGCGGCCATTGCAAATGCGCGTGCTGCCATTAAAGAATCCGGAAAGTCAGCTCAGGTTGCGCTCGATATCGGCCCGATCGGAGCCCTCTTAGAGCCGCTTGGCGACCTGAAATTCGAGGACGCTTACGATATCTTCGCAGAGATGATGGAGGCCGGAAAGGATGCGGATGTGGTTGTCATTGAGACCATGACCGACCTTTACGAAACGAAGGCAGCGGTCCTCGCCGCAAAGGAGCATACCGACCTTCCGATTTATGTTACGATGAGCTTTGAAGCCAATAAGCGAACCTTCACGGGCACGAGTCTCGCTTCTATGGCACTTACCCTGGAGGGGCTTGGCGTTGACGCAGTCGGCTTCAACTGTTCCCTCGGACCTGCCGAGCTTGCACCGATGGTGAAGGAGCTTTACAGTCTGACCGGGTTGCCAATCATTTTCAAGCCAAATGCGGGCCTTCCGGACCCGATGACCAATACCTACAATGTAGACCCGGTGGAATTCGGAGAGCTTTTGAAGGAATTACTTCCGTATGGAATCGCGTATCTCGGCGGCTGCTGTGGTACGGCGCCGGATTATATCCGCGAGACGAAGAAGGTCGTAACGGAGTTTGAGGACGCAGTGGCAAGTGGAGCATTTTCCTATAGCGACGAGTGGAAGGAGCTTACCGAAAAGCGTGAGCATCGCGTGAGCGGTATCTGCTGCTCGCAAAATGCGGTGTATATGACCGAGCCGAGAGTCATCGGTGAGCGTATCAATCCGACCGGTAAAAAGCGGTTCAAGGAAGCGCTGCTAAATAATGATATGGGTTATATTTTGGAGCAGGCCATCTCCCAGGTGGATGCAGGCGCGGATATCCTCGATGTGAACGTCGGTCTTCCGGGGGTGGACGAGAAGGAGATGATGGTTCGCGTCATTAAGGAGCTGCAGGCTGTTGTCAGTGTACCTCTTCAGATTGACTCGAATATCCCGGAGGTTGTGGAAGCAGCCCTTCGAATCTATAACGGTAAGCCGATTGTAAACAGTGTGAACGGCGAGGCCAAGAGCCGCGCCTCCATTCTTCCGCTGGTAAAGAAATATGGTGCGAGCGTCGTTGGTCTGACCCTGGATGAAAATGGTATTCCGAAAAAGGCAGAGGAGCGCTTCGCCATCGCAGAGACAATCCTGTCTGACGCGAAAGCACTTGGAATTCCGTCGAGAGATGTATTTATCGACTGTCTGACGTTGACCGCATCCGCAGAGCAGAAGGCGGTTGTGGAAACTTTGAATGCTATGACTATGGTGCGTGACCGTCTGGGCTTAAACTGTGTGCTTGGTGTATCGAACATTTCCTTCGGACTTCCGTATCGTGACCTGGTAAATGACACCTTCCTCACGCTGGCTCTTCATTGCGGTCTGACGCTTCCGATTATGAACCCGAACAGCGAAGCCATGATGGGCGCACTTCGGGCGTATCGTGTACTGAAAAATTTTGATGAGCATTGTGTGGCTTACACGGATGCTTACAAGGATTATAAACCGCTTCCGGCCGGCGCGGCTGCTTTGGCAAATGCTGCCCTTGCCGCAAATCTTGCCCCAAGCGGAGCAACCAATTCGGCTGCTTCGGGAAGTAATGAGCCCGCTGCCAATGACCCGGCTTCTCGCTTAAAGCAGGCCATTCTTCGTGGACTTACCACAGAAGGAGAGCGTCTCACTTCGGAAGCGCTTGCCTCCGGCATTGACCCGATGACACTTGTAAATGAGTCGTTGATTCCGGCTCTTGACGAGGTCGGTATGGGCTTTGAGAAGGGAAGCATTTATCTGCCGCAGCTGATGACGAGCGCTGCGACGGTGCAGGGAGCATTTTCCAAGATTAAGGAGCATCTGGCGAAGGACGGTTCCGAGCAGGTGAACAAGGGAACCATTGTGCTTGCGACCGTAAAGGGTGATGTTCACGATATCGGAAAGAATATCGTTAAGGTCTTGTGGGAGAATTACGGCTTCCGTGTCATTGACCTCGGAAAGGATGTGGACCCGAAGGAGGTCGTTAAGGCGGCAACCGAGCACCGGGTAAAGCTGGTCGGACTCAGTGCGCTGATGACCACCACCTTGGT
>DCGJ01000020.1 GCA_002315495.1 Lachnoclostridium sp. UBA1781
ACCTCCGCTTAACGTGACCCTTTTTCAGAGGATTTTAATCTCAAAAAAAGAATACCAGCATATGAAGCAAAAAACAACTTGTTTCTAATAGTAAATTCCGGTTCTAAAGAAGTTTGTAAAACTAACTTCCAGAAAAATCATGATATTTTGATTGGCCCGAATTTACTTTTGCAAGTGATTAACTGAATCGGAACTTAAATTTGCAAACTGGAACCTCGGATTCCAATTTAGCTTTCTTTACCATGTGCACATTATAACTCGCTCGCCACGAGATTGCAAGCGTTATTTTATTTCTTTTTTCTCCCAACAGGAGATTTTGCTATTGACATCCGTTCCGGCATTTGCTATACTCAGTTTACAACCCCAAATCAAAGCAAAAACACACAGGAGGTCTTCCTATGAATACATTTGGTTCGATATTATATCAGCTTCGGACGGACGCCGGTTACAAGCAAAGTGAGCTTTCCGAGCTCTTCTCGCTTCACAACAATCCGGTCAGCAGCCAGGCCATCAGTAAGTGGGAGAAAGACAATTCTCTGCCGAATGCCGTGCAGTTTCTTACCTTGTGTGAGATTTACGGAGCTTATCATGTATTAAGTTCTTTTCTTCCGGAAGACACCTCTTACCCTGTTTCTTCATTAAACTATGAAGGCTATCAGAAAGTTCTGGATTATATCTCACTCCTCCAGTCCAGCGGACGTTATCATAAACCACACGTAAAGCTTCAAAAGAAGGAAACCACAAAAACCTTCCGCCTTTATGATCTCCCGGTTTCCGCCGGCACCGGCGAACTTCTTCTGGGGGATACCTACGAGGAATGCACTTTTTCCGAAGATGTTCCTGACGATGCGGACTATTGCCTTAGAATTTCCGGTGACAGTATGGAACCGCATTTTCATAACGGACAAATCGTCTTTGTTCATATTCAGAATGTGCTTAGTGACGGAGACATCGGGATCTTTGGATACGATGGACGCGCCTATTGCAAAAAGCTCTCTCTTACTACTGCGGGAACGAAGCTTGTTTCACTAAACCACGCCTATGAGCCGATTGAGATTCCGGTTGGGGCAGAATTATTAGTATTCGGAAAAGTTGTTGAAGTCTAGGATTTCATAGAACTCGCGCTGTTCTACTGATGTAGAACAATGACACAAAACACAGACCTTCCGTATTCGGAAGGTCTGTGGTAAGACAATTCTATTGATGTTTGCGCAATACCTCCAGAGCAGGAAGCGCATTTCCGTCATAATCAAACAGCGCCTGATTCGCCCATTCATTCCCACACGGTCCACAATCGTGAATATAGGCAAGCGAAGCCTCCGTTGCCCATCCGCAACCCGGAAGCGGTATCCAGGCAGGTTCCCAGTAGTAATATCCCAAGGTTCCCGGAATACTCTCGAGCCGTGTCAGGAGATCTTCCATGAAATCTTTCTGTCCGTCTTTCGTCATCGGATACTCGATTTTTGCGACAAGCTCCTCTCTTGTAGCCATCCCCTTTCTCTCTGTCGGTAACAGGTTCTCATATCGGGAATAATCATCCATTGTGTATCCCATCGAAACCTCGGCAACAACAAGTTGCTTCTGATAACGTTCTGCGACCATTCTCATATTCGCTTCCAGTTCCGCAAGCGTACCATGCCAAAACGGATAATAGGAAAGACCGATGATTTGATAATCAAGGCCGTCCGGATATTTCTCAGTACAATAATTCATATAATTATCAAACCATGTCCGGTATAATTCCTGCTTTCCACCATTATCCAGATGTATCATGATTGGAATATCTTTATCTACTTTACGAACCCCGCGTATTCCTGCAGAAACCAGTTCGGCAATATGTTCATACTCCGGCACAAGTCCATCCGGCCAAAGTAATCCGTTCGACAATTCGTTTCCAACCTGAACAAGATCAGGCGCCGCACCCTCACGAATCAGAGTCTCCATAACCTCTATCGTATAGTTTTCCAAAGCGGCTACCAGTTCTTCATACGATAGTCCGACCCACGCCTTCGGCTTGTACTGTTTTCCCGGATCCGTCCAGAAATCACTGTAATGAATATCAAGCAGAAAACTCATTCCAGCCTGTTTCACACGTTTTGCCATAAGAATGGTATTCGCAAGATCATTATCTCCTGCCCCATACGCTTCTCCGGTTTCTGATTTCGGATTGTGCCACAATCGAAGCCGAACCGAATTGATTCCAAACTGTTTTAATATCTCCAGCAGATCCTTTTGCTCTCCATTCAGATAATACTTCGCACCAAGCTGCTCTTCCGAAAGCCAGGTGGAAAGATCAACTCCATTGTATTTCATACACTACCTCGTTAGTTTTTATCAAATTACGCACCATTACATATACAATATAATCAGAATAGGCATTCATACTGTATTTCGTGTCGTAAAAATGCCGCCCCCAAATAAAATCAGGGAGCGGCAAGTTAAGCACGTTAGCCCTTTACTGCACCACCCGTGATGCCTTCTACATAGAATTTCTGCATCAGGATAAACAAAAGGGAAATCGGAATCGAAACTAACACGCCACCGGCACAGAACCGTGTGAAGTACTGATTCACTCGTGTCATATCGAGCATTTTGTAAAGACCGATTGATACCGTCCAGTCAGTTGCAATACCGGAATTAAGCATAATCTTTGCCATTACGAAATCCATCCATGGAGCAAGGAACGAACTGATTACGGTATACACGATAATTGGTCGAGACAATGGTACCACAATGTGCGTGAAGATTTTCGCCTCACTACACCCTTCAATTTTGGCTGCTTCGCGAAGCGAAACCGGAATCGTATCAAAGAAGCCCTTCGCAACCAGGTATCCTAAGCCGGAACCGGCCGAATAACAAAGGATCAAACCAAAATGGCTATTGGTAAGTCCCACGGTTTTCAAAATCATATATACAATGATCATAGAAAGGAAACCCGGAAACATCGTAAGAATCATTGCCATTTTCATCATAAACTTACGTCCTGCAAATCTCATACAGCTCATTGCGTAAGCCACGCAAAGCACGAACACCGTGGAGATAACACAGGTACAAATTGCGATGAAGAAGGTATTCTTAAACCATACCAGATACTGGTTTGCCGTATCGTCCCCCGGATTGAACAATCTCGTGTATGCGGAGATACTCCACTCCTTTGGGAAGAAACGCGAAATATTGACGCCATCATATGCTGAGAACGAAGTTGCCACAAGCCACACAATAGGAATCAACCAAAAGCCACAAATCAGTGCTAACAGAATGTGACGCAAAGTCGGAGCCACAATTTTCTTCTGAAATCTAAGCATTTTATAGCCGAATCCAATCGAAGTTTCCGGAGCGGCATTTTCCTGATTCGTTGTTTCAACATTCGGAATATTTTTATTATCCATCATTGGAAATCACCCTCCTTATCTCCTGCAATCATTCTGCTGAATCCGACAACCGTCAGGGATGCGCAGATGATGAACACTATGATACTGATTACGGATGCAACCTTATAGTTCTGTTCATCCTGCGTCAGTCGGAACAGCCATGTAACCAAAAGATCGACTTCCTTCGCACGAATGCTGGACATCGTCTGGTCTGTTGTCTTATAAACGGAATCTGTCAAAAGATAGATTACGTTAAAGTTATTAAAGTTTCTGACAAAATCAGAAAGAAGCGCCGGACCGGTGACAAAAAGAAGATACGGCATTGTAATCTTTCGGAAGATCTGAAACTTATTTGCGCCGTCAATTCTGGCACTTTCCATCAGATCGTTAGGAATATTCATCAGTACACCGGTCGCAATCAACATCTGATACGGAATACCGATCCAGATGTTAATCATAATAATGGTCACTTTCGCCCATCCCGGTGAAGACAGAAACGGAATATACGAGCTACGAATCAACCCGATATTCCGAAGAAAATCGGTCAAGTGAATATTTCTGCAGATGGTATTCACGATACCCTGATCCTGGAAGAAATAACGAACGAGGAGTAAGGATACAAACTGCGGAACAGCAATTGTAATTACCAACAACGTTCTCCAAAGCTTTTTTCCATGTGTTTTCGGACTGTTGATGAACTGAGCCATCAGGATTCCACCGAAATATGTTGTAAGCGTTGCAAAGATGGACCAGATAATCGTCCAAGTCAGAATCTTACGGAACGAATAAGCAAATGCTCCACCGAGCGAAGTAAACAATAGTTTAAAGTTTCTTAAACCAACCCAGGTAAACAGGTGTGTCGGTGTCAAATGATTCTGGTCATAATTCGTGAAGGCCACGAAGATGAGACATACAATCGGAACGATAATAAAGATAACAACACCAAGCACCGGGAGAGAAAGCAGAACCTTGTAGAATTTCTCTTCTTTTAGGCTCTTGATATCTTCCCAGAAGGTATTGATATGTCGTCCACGTTTTGCGCGTAACTGAAGCGCATAAGAACGAACCATATTTAAAAGGCCATACAAAACAATGGCAACCATAGTAAGAATACTACAAACGCCATATATTAAGATCAGCTGCGAATTGTCGTAATCATTAACGATTTCTACCATCTCCCAGGTATCCGGGTCCATTTCACGGGTAACCTCTCGTTCCACCTCACCAAGAGTGTTGAACTTTTGGAGATACGGGGTGCCATACTGAATCAACATTGTGATTGCAAACACCTCAATCAAGGTAAGTAATAATGCCTTTATGTACTGCTTTCTTCCAAGAGCTCCAGCCCCCCATATAAACAGCGATAGTTTCGTCCATATATCGCCCTTGATAATAGCAGCACCTAGAGCCTTAAACGGATTCGAGGATACAACTTCCATTTCCATTGGCTTCTCCAATCTGAAGCAAATTCTGCTTCTTCGGTCTAAACTGTTTTTGCTACTCAGTCTCTTACAAAAATAAGCAAAACGCCTGCATGGCCATTTTTGGTCATGCAGGCAGCCCTATTCCTCAATAATCACACAAAATATGAAGGAAGTTAATTACTCAATAATCGGAGCAGTGATACCCTCAACTGCATTATCAAGCAAAGTCTGAAGATCAATATTGTCCGGGTTGCCCTGTGCAAGAATGGTACCGAGAGTCTGAGACGGATCCCAGAAGTTGTTACCAATTCTCTGAACGGTTGCATATGCACCCTGTGCTGCCAAAGCTGCGGTAGCCGGATCTGCAAGAACCTTCTCGGAAGATGCAGCCTGAACGTTGGAAGGACCTTCGCCTACCATCTCAAAACGCATAACCTGATTGTCATAGTTCGTCAAGAAACGAGCAAGTGCCATAGCGTAGTTCGTATTCTCAGAATAGTTGCTAACTGCAACCAACTTGTAGCCGGCATAGGAAGACATCTGAACATCAGTACCATTTACATTGAAGGTTGGAAGCTTTGTTGCTGCGTAGTTCTCGCCCCAAGCTGCTTCTGCTGCCTTTGCATTCCAAGTACCATTTACACCTGCAATAATTGTGCCCTCGGCAATACCGGTTTGGAAATCTGCATCGCTTGCTGCAGTGAAGCCTTCGCTTGCAACAAGATTAAGGATGGACTCAGCAACCTGAACACCTGTATAAGTACCGCTGGTAGCATTCCAATCACAAGAATTGGTCTTGCCATCTTCATTAAGAGTTGCACTCAAACCAGCGCCGTTGAAGAAGCCGTAGAGATACCAACCGCTATCCATCTGGAAGGAAACCTTCTTGCCTGCTGCAGCTGCAACTTCTACCATCTTCTCGAAGGACTTAACATCATCTTCGCTGAAGTATTCTTTGTTGTAGAACATAAAGTAACCATTGGAAGCAGTTGCCGGGAAAGCATAAAGCTTACCATCAACAGATGCTGCCTTAATGGAACCGGAATCCTGTCCGCCATTTTCCTCGATTACCTTATCGGTCTCAAAAATAACTTCTGCAATTGCGCCTGCAGCTACAAGTGCTGCAACCTGGTCGTCAGCCATGTAGAATACATCTGCTGCTGCTTCCGGATCTGCAAGTACAGTGTCCTTTACGGTAGACTCGGATTCTGCGCCAATCTTGATATCAAAATTAGCCTTGTCCTTGTTTGCTTCCTTAAATGCTTCAACTGCTGCCTTAAGGAATGCCTGGCTTTCTTCGCCTTCACCACCCCATACGGTAAGGGTTACGGTTGGAAGAGATGCAGGATCCTTACTAGCTTCAGGTTCCTTAGAACTGGAAGGATTCTGAGATTCTCCCGGGGTCTTAGATGGATCAGTAGTGGTGGTATCACCACATGCGCAAAGGCTAAGTACCATTGCAAGTACCATTACCATGCATAACAATTTCTTCATAATTTTAGTCTCCATTTCCTCTAAAATATTTATCAAAACTCCTTCTGAGTATTGATTGAATGTAATTTGATACGTAGATACGCATCCTCTTCGAGAATTAATCTTCAAAGTCTGTAATTCTCTTCATCATGGCGCGATAACGAAATCTTGCCATCTCATTTTTCTCCAGTACATCCTCTTCGGTTCCGGTGTACTGGCAACGAAGGCAGTAATACTCCTTCTTCTCTTTGTCATAAAACATATCGATATCGAGGTCCCTCATAAAGCAGGACGGGCAACGATAGTTTAATCTTCCCTTTCCAGCTTGAGCCATGTACTAAGCACCTCCTGATTTCGTAATGTCTTCTTGTAACCGAGTGTAAACATCGGAGAGAATGCGTATCCTTCCTTAAAATATCCGGTTGCCCCCTTGGAATCAGCCATTCCCAGAGAAACCTTCGTCTTAATCGGAGGAAGTACGCAAGCTACTTCTTCTGCTTCATCCATGAAGAGCTCACGGCATTTGTATTCATAATTGATGCTGCAAACCGTATCTCCTTTCTTTGTAGAAAGGACCAGCTCGGTCATATCTTCCATGTACTCTGTAGTTCCATAGCAGGCAACCATGTACTCGTTGATCTGAACCTCCGCATCAGGATTGGATATTTCGAGAATTCGCCGTTCAACACGGATCTCGCCGGTTCCTTCCGGAAAATGCATCACCGTCTGCAGTTTTACGGTCAAATCGTAAAATTCAATTTCGACCGGATCAAGAACAATGCGACGGTCACCATCATTCTCCTCAAAATGCGCCTTCGTTCTGCACAGGCACAAATCAACTTCCTCTCCGTTATGAACCACCTTCGCACTACGAATGGTCCCTTCCCCGGCATAGTGAGTAAAATAACCCGCACGATATTTTTCCTGAATCAGGAAAGGATAAGAGGCGTCGACAACATGCTTTGTTCCAATACCAACCGGCCACTCAAGCTTTGCAGCATATGGTCGAAGGTCAACAATCGCACCGCCCTGGTCCATATTAACGCAGGCACGCATGTATGGGTCGCAATACCAGAACAGCTGCTTGTCGGATCCGTAAAGGATATCCTTCCAAAGAGCACATTCCGGCTCGGTATAATGCTTGTTTGCTCGAAAATCATCTGCAAACTCCGCCATGGTCATATCAATCAGTTTGCCTTCTTTTTTGAGTTGCCCGTAATAAGCCATACCATCCTCATAGGACTTCACAAGCAATTCGTATGGTGCTTCCCATCGTCCCATCTTGTTCATCCAACCAGGTCCGACAAACATCATGTTATATGCGTAGCCGTTATTGTATTTCCCAAGATGACGATACTGATCAATCAAATTGAACAGATACGGGAACTGATTGTCGTGGTAAATCATTCCTCGAAGGACATTCTGCGGGTGAGTTCCGAAGTTGGAACCATTTCCATCATAGCAAGCCAGCAAATCTCTGGACAAATGCGGAATCGCAACGATACCGCTATCCTCTTCTTCATTCGCAGCAGGTGCGTGTGTATTCGCCTTCGAAGGAATCCAAGGTGCCCATGGGCCGCCATCCATAAAGGTGTACCACGAATTATTGCAGGTATGATATGCTTTCGGGCCTTCCTCCCAACAAGTAGCAACCGCGCATTTTACGCTTGGGTACGTAGCCTTAATATAGTTGATGAGTTCGGCATCCATATAATAGGAGCCTGTAGACTCCGGATAAAAGCCGAAGCAATCATGAAACTTTTCAAAAACATCATTGACGATGGAAATCTTATCCTCCATGGAAAACATCCAGATGCAGAAATCCTTCGTCTTATACTTCTCGCGGAATTCATTACACGGAAGTCCAAGAAGTGTTAATGCAATTTCATCGCCATAGGTTTCATGATGTTCCTTTGCCAATGCAACCGCTTCTTCGTTAAATAAGCTTGCATAGGTCATCTGAATCGTTGTCTTGATTCCATTCTTGTGTGCGATGGATTGCTGGGTCTTAAAGATATCCAATGACTCGGTAAGCAGTTCCTTACGACCAATGTCTTCGGTTTTACCGTGTCCGGTTACCTTCTCTGCATATTCCGGAACCATTTCCGGACGATGGATAACGTTTAGTACAAACTTGTCGTTACCCTGCGTACTATTTATCTGACTCATTTAGTAAACCAATCCTTTCCGTTGAAAGTTGCGCAATCGGTTGTCCTCACATCATCAGTATAAATGTCTGCTGTTCCATTGTCTATGTGCATATTGTACAAAGGATTGTAATTTCTTTCGTAAAATTGTTCAATCATCCCGCCACTCGACCATGCTTTCTTCAGAGAGGGAAATGTGCGCAAAGAAATGGAGCATTTCCACTGATTTTATGGTAAATGCTCCAATCAAATATTTCAAGTATAATAAATGAATTCCAATCAAAAATTAACAATTATCTCCAAACTGTAAATTTATTGGTGTTTTATGCAATATTATCCGTCCTTTCTTCAATAGGTTAACACGCCACCCCACCTTTCTTCACTTGTTAATACGATTGTTTGTGCAAACTATTGGGTAATATCCGTGGACTCCTTAAGCAAAACATCATAGCCCAACGTGGTTTTATTATTGACCTCCTCGCCGCTCATTTTCTCTAAAAGCGTCTTGCACGCAACAATGCCGAGCTGCTTTGGATCAAACTGCAGCGACGTGATGGCCGGAGTATTGTTCTCAAGAAGGACACTGTTATAGAAGGAGGCGACTTTCACATCTTTCGGAACCGATACTTTTAGCTTACGAAGCGTGGCAATTACCGACGTACAAATGGAGTCGTCCATGCAGACAATACATTCTGCCCCTTTTTCAAGCATTTTCCGAACGGCCTGTTCCGTCTTCAGCGGACTATCAATGTCTAACGCAATAAAATCCTCCTCCGGACTAAGTCGAAACTGCGCAAGTGCGTCTACAAATCCCTTCTGACGACTCTTGGTTACGACCAAATTGCTTGCGCCGCCAATCAAACCCAGCTTACGTATTCCCCGAAGTAGTAAAATGCAGGTAAGCTCACGGCAGGCATTACTATGGTCGGAGTCCACCTGGAGGATACTGCTATCCTGAGAAGAACCAATTGCAATAAACGGAATCCCGGCCTGCTTTAAATAAGCGACTACACGGTCATTTTCCAGAGTACGGCTAAGGATAATGCCGTCTACCTTCCGATTATTAACAAGTCTCTCCACCTGGGAGATGTCCTGATTGGATCCCATGGCAACAACAATGTCATAATCAACGGAGGAGGCATAATCAATAATTCCCCCAAGGCAAGTCTGAAAGAAAGGCAAATCACTAAAGGAACAATCTCCTGGAACTACCCAACCAAGATTATAGGTCTTTTGTTGAGCCAAGCCTTTTGCAAGATGATTCGGCTTGTAATTGTACTGTTCAATGTATTCGCGGACACGTTGCTTTGTTTCTTCTCCAATTCGCCCCTTTCCGGAAATCGCACGGGAAACGGTTGTTTTAGAAACTCCTAAGGCTTCTGCAACATCTGCAATGGTGATTTTTCCGTTCAAAAAAGACTCTTCTTTTTTAATGCTTTTATTCGAATTCTCGTTCATGCCACTACTCCTACCCTGTTTTACAAAGATATTCTCTATTTTTCTAATTCCCACTTTACAGAACCAATTCGTCTGTGCTATGATTAATAATGCGCAAACGGTTGTTCATTTATTTGTTGTCATAAGTGTTAAAAAACGCACGCTTTTATCGCAATTCTTGGTAATTGTAGCATAGGAAATCGAAAAATGCTACCCTGTTTTTAAGTTTTTTGCGAATTAGTTGCGCTACAATGTGCGCAAATTGGATAACCACCAGCAGCATTTCCTGCACAGTCCTCACAAACTTCAGGAGGCTGCGAACTCACAATTTCATATTATAGTTTAACAATGTATTGGAGGTTCTTATGAGAATAACTCGTAATATGGGGATGCGTTTGTTGAGCATTTTCTTGATTGCTATTTTATTGATGGGATGCGGTTCGACGACACCAACAGGCTCGACTTCCACCACCCCCGGAAATGAAACCGATTCCCAGACTGTAACCGATTCGGGTACGTCTAAGATTGAGCGACTTGATTTCACCCTTGCTTCAAATCAGGCAGACATTTTTGTTGAACCAATTGAAGGACTTAAGGACGATTTCTATCTTGGAGTGGATATCTCCTCTCTTATTTCCGAGGAGAACAGTGGCGTTGTTTATTACAGCAACACCGGTGAAAAGCAGGATCTGCTGAAGACCTTGGCTGAGAATGGCGTAAATGCCGTTCGTATCCGTGTTTGGAACGATCCTTATGACGCCAATGGCAATTCGTACGGTGGGGGTGTCTGCGATGTAGATACCGCGATTGCAATCGGGACCCGTGCAACAGCTTATGGCATGAGCGTAGTTATCGATTTTCACTATTCCGACTTCTGGGCGGACCCATCCAAGCAGATGGTTCCAAAGGCCTGGAAGGATATGGATGTGGAAACAAAGGCAAATGCGCTCTATGATTTCACAAAGACATCTCTCGACAAGATTCTTGCCGCAGGGGTCAATGTACGTATCGTTCAATTAGGAAATGAAACCACAAATGCTTTTTGCGGCGAGACAACCTGGAAATCCATTTGTACCCTGATGAAGAGCGGTTCAACCGCCATTCGGGAATTATCCGCAAAATATTCGCAGCCGATTGATATTGCCGTGCATTTTACCAATCCGGAAAACACCTCGAAGTATAGCACCTATGCCAACATGCTTTGGAAATACGGTGTAGACTATGATATCTTTGCTTCCTCCTATTATCCTTACTGGCATGGTACCACGTCGAACCTTACTTCTATTTTGACGCAGATTGCGACCGAATATGAGAAGAAGGTGATGGTGGCAGAGGTTTCCTGGGCACACACTTACGAGAACGGAGATGCATTTGGAAACACGATTTCCGAAGAGAGCGTAGTCGACCTTCCTTACTCCATTTCCGTGCAAGGCCAGGCTGATTGTATCCGTGACACGGTAGAAGCTGTTGTCAAATGCGGCGATGCCGGAATCGGGTGCTTCTACTGGGAGCCGGCATGGATTCCGGTGGGTACCGAATACGAATCCAACCTCGCCATTTGGGAAAAATATGGCTCGGGTTGGGCCTCCTCCTATTCCGCCGAGTATGACCCTGACGATGCTGGCGTATGGTATGGCGGATCCTCTTGGGATAACCAGGCGCTCTTTGATTTTACCGGTCATCCATTAGATTCCCTTGCCGTTTACCGTCTTATGAAGAACGGCAATGCAGCTTCATTAAAAATCGATTTGATTAATCCAATCACGGTACCGGTTCGATTAAATGACCCGGTAAAGCTACCACAGACAGTAACGGCTCGTTTTAATGACCGTTCTGAAAAAGAGGTTGATGTGGTATGGAACGACACTGAGATTTCTGTTATTGATACAACATCGCTCGGGACATACACCGTTACCGGAAAGGTAACAGAAGGTGATAACGTATACGAGGCAACCGCTACGGTAAATGTTGTTGAATCCAACTATCTGGATAACCCGGGATTTGAAAGTGATGATACCTCCATGTGGACAATGATCAACGTGGACGAAAAGACCTCTGAGCTCTACGTCATCAATAAAGTTTCTGACGCAGTAAATGGAAGCAATTCCCTTCATTTCTACTCTTCCAATCCTGAAGGTGTAGAATTTAAGGTCGAGCAAACGGTTCAAGGTCTTTCTGCCGGAAGCTATCATTTTCAAATGACCATTCACGGCGGCGACTGCGGAGAATACGAAATGTATGCCTATGCAATCGCTGACGGCAAGACCTACACCATGGAAACCGGTGTAACCAAATGGCGAGAATTCCAGACTCCTGATATTACCGGTATTACTACAACCGACGGTACCATCACCGTCGGTGTATATGTCAAAGCATCCGTTGGCGGATGGGGTAATCTGGATGATTTCCTCCTTGCTCCGGAAGAATAAATAACTGGTACTATACCTCCCAACCCATTATAGGACCATGATAATAGATAGCCCTGAGTACAAAAGCTCGGGGCTATTTTATTACAAAAAAAGAGAGACTCTTCGTCTCTCTAATGCCGGCGACCGGAATCGAACCGGTACGAGTATCGCTACTCCCAGGATTTTAAGTCCTGTGCGTC
>DCGJ01000152.1 GCA_002315495.1 Lachnoclostridium sp. UBA1781
GGCTATGTTTTTTCACAGCCCCTTTGTTTTTTATATATGTCGTATAGTAACTTAAGATACGATTGATCTTATCTGTGTCCTTTTGTAAATCCAGAAGGAAATCGAAGAATTCCGGGCATTCATTCCGTGTGATTACTAAGGTGTCGGGCGAAGAATTATCGGTTTGACCAAGCAGATAATCCGATGAAACGCCGAGAGCGTTGGCTATATAGTGAATGGTCTGAAACGATGGAGTTCTTTCTCCTCTTTCATATCGACCATACGCCATGGGGGATACGTGGATTAATCGTGCAACCTCCGACTTGGACATGCCACACTTTGTTCTAAGTTCAACTAAACGTTCGGATTGAAAAGTCATACATTCGCCTCCTTGACAAATAACCAATGGTTACTTATTATTTAGTAACCATTGGTTATAGTATAACGGATGGTCGCATAGAAATCAAGAAAAAAGGGGGTTGTAATAATATAACAAAATTGTTATATTAAAAAGAGATGTATAATATTGTATTCTATGAAGAAAATGGGGTTAGTGATGTTTATGAGTTTATACGTAATCTCCATGATAGAGAAGATAAGAATAGTAGGATTAATTTCACGAAGATTTACGCGTATCTGGATCTGCTGGAACAATACGGGATAAAAATTGGCGAACCGTATGTTAAGCACATCTCGGGCGAACTGTGGGAATTACGACCGCTTAGGAATCGATTATTTTTCGCTGCAATTAATGAGAATGGCTTTTTGATTCTCCATCTGTTCAGTAAGAAAACACAGAAGACACCGAAAAAGGAGATATTAACTGCAGAACGTCGGCTGGCTCGATGGAAAGAGAGGAATGAAACGGATGAAAACTTGGGATAACTTAAAAAATGAACTTGTTCTGGAAGATGAGGAAATGGAATTGATTCGAATCGAGAAAGAACTGATCGGGGCTATCATTTCTGCTCGGGAGGAGAAACATTTATCACAATTGCAAGTGGCAAAGATGAGCAATCTAAAGCAAGCCGGCATCTCTCGAATGGAATCGGGAAAACATTCGCCGAGAGTGGATACGCTTCTTCGTGTGCTTATTCCGTTGGGATATACACTTCAGATTGTTCCGAAGCAGGATAAGTAGTGGGAGCGAAATGTTAAATCGTGCCGGAAAAGGAAAGCAATAGACATTGTAAACGCCCCTTGTTTCCTCTACAATAGTTCTATTAATTTCGGCCGCGTGACCCTCTCGGAGGGATACGATCCGCGATGCCAGAAGAAAAGGAGGGTTCCATTATGGGGTTAATGGAAAGACCGGTCGTTACAACGTTAGCGAACGGAAGTAAGTGCTGGGAGCATGAGTATGATGCGTTTTACCTGAAGGTGTATGTGCCGGCCAATGAGATTGATGGGCAGACAAATAACTATACCTTCCGCGCACCGCTTTTGCTTGTGTTTGAGGAGAGTCGACAGTCCATGGAGGAGGCGATTGCCTTTGCAGAGAACAGTGGTCTTGCAAAGATTGCGGCTTCGGTTGACTCGACGGTTTTGTTTGTGTATCCGACAAAGGGCGGCTGGGAAGATCAGAACGAAAGTCTGTATCAGGCAGTCATTTCGGAAGTGAAGATGTATCCGGAATACGAAGACGGTATTGTAAAGATTACGGATTTCTTCACCAATACCTTTAAGGGTTACTTCCCAAGGGGAGCAATCTTCCGTGCGGATATTTATAGCTTTGGTGCATCCGCAAATTATGTTGCAAAGAATCTCCTGAAGACGGTTCAGGGCGAGTATCTGTGGGGACCGGGAGAAATCACACCGGCCATGTGTTCCATGGAAGGACTGACCATCATCCCGGAGGTGGAGAGAACCGATATCGGGGTGCTTTCCGTAGGCAATTCTGAGGCGGTAAATGCGGCATTTGCCCATTGTAAGAACCTGCTTGTAAAGGACACTGCAGAATACGAGAAGGACTTCTATGCCTTTGTTCGTAAGTTCAAAATGTGGTGCGGCAATATGGAGTTCGAGCCGAACTTTGAGGAGATGGGAATGGTGGAAGAGTCCGGCATCTCTGTCGTTCAGACCGTTCCGGAGAATATGGGACAGTTTAAGGGCACGAAAGAACATAAGGTTGGCTACTTTGCATACTATAACAAAGGGCTGTTTGATAACGGTCCGGTACCGCTTCTTTTAGGCTTCCACGGTGGCGGCGATTCCTCGATGTTTCTGACCTTTGTATCCGGTTGGTATGAAATTGCACATCGTTATGGTTTCTTGTATGTGGCGTTTGATAACCATCTTGATATTCCGGCCGCAGAAGCAATGCAGGTATTAGAGGACCTTAAAAAGCGTTATCCGGTGGATACCCATCGCATCTATGCAACCGGTTTCTCCATGGGAAGCGGTAAAACCTGGGATATGTTTACCCAGTTCCCGGAGACCTTTGCAGGTCTTGCACCGGCCAGTGCTTTGTTCCCGGTTAAGAACAATCCTTGGGGAAAATCACTCGGAGACGAGGGCCTGAATATGGATGTCCCGGTTCCGATTTTCTATTCCGGCGGTGAGAAATCCCACCTCCCGGAATTGCCGTTCCAGGCAGAAAGCTCGATGGAGAGAATCCTTTACGCAGCAAAGGTGAACAAGCTGAAGAAGAGCTTTGAAGGCATCTCTTATGCGAATAAGGATTCCTGGGAGAACCCGATTTATGGCGTGACCGGTGACCGTGTGGAGAAGGTTCCGGACGAGTCCAGGGGAAGTGTTCTGACCATCAATTACTTTGACAGTGAGGATGGCGTGTGCAGAACCGCATTTGCAAGTGTAAGCGGGCAGGTACACGAGTGTCGCCACCATACGAATGAAAATGCATGGAAGTTCATTTCGCAGTTTACAAGATAGAGTGATAACAAAAAGGCGTCCTCCGGGCGCCTTTTTCATTGTATAAGAATCCCTATTTGACAGATAAGAAATATTTGATATGATAAAGAGAGGGCCTGTGGCAAATGCTGCATTTCCCCTGATTGTGCGTAAATAGAGATGAACCTGGGGCCAGGTAATAGGAGAATGTATGATTAAGGTGTTTTTGGTGGAGGACGAGTTTATCGTTCGAGAAGGAATTAAAAGAAATATCGATTGGACCGGGAATGGATTCGAGTTTTGCGGTGAAGCCGGTGATGGGGAGATGGCGTATCCGATGATACAGAAGGCGAAACCGGATATTGTCATCACCGATATTATGATGCCGTTTATGGATGGACTGGCGCTTAGTAAGCTGATTAAAAGTAAGCTCCCTGAGACGGAGATTATTGTGCTTTCCGGTTATTCTGAATTTGAGTACGCAAAGGAAGCTATCAAAATTGGCGTGGCACAGTATATTTCGAAGCCGGTGAATGGCGAAGAATTGCTAACGGAAGTGAAGTCGCTTGCCAAGAAAATCGAGGAAAAGCGCCTTGAAAAAGAGATTAATGAGAAGTACAAGCGCGAGATGGAGGAGAATACGAACGCACATAAGAAGCGGTTATTCAACTATCTTGTGACCGGCTTTGCGTCTGCGCAGGAGTTGTATGAAAAGGCGGAGCGTGTCGGAATCGACCTGACCTCGGTATGGTACAATATTGTGTTGTTCGGGTTACAGGGAATTACCGGTGAACAGGCCATTACGATGGAGCAGGGAGAGAGAATGCTTGCGGATATTTCCGAGGCCATTGCCTCTGACTCGATTATCGTATTTGATCGAAATCTGGACGGAATCGCAATTTTATTGAAGGCAGACACGGAGGAAATGCTCACCTCCCTTCAGGAAAGCACGATTGCCAAGATTGAGGCTGTGCTTGCCGCAAAGAAGGAGAAGAATTTCTATGGCGGAATCGGTATGCCGGTGAGTCGAATGAGTGAGATTCCAAGGTGCTTCGATAAGGCGGCCCATGCATTTGCACATCGCTATTTTGAAAATGAGAGCTGCTTCAAGGACTATCGGAATCTGGAAGAGATTACGACCTCGGAAAATGATGACTTTGATATATTTAACATTGATACCAAGCAGATTGACCGCTCGAAAATTACCAGCTTTTTGAAGCAGGGAGATGCGCAGGAGACCGGATTCTTTGCCGACGAATTCCTGCATGGTGTGGGAAGCAAGGCATTTGCCTCGATGCTGTTTCGACAGTATATTATTATGGATGTGTATTTCTGCATCGTCGAGTTTATCGAGAAGTTTGGAGCGGATAAGAGCGAGGTGGACCAGCCGGATATGAACATGCTTGCCGGAGGATCTGTGGAAGCGGTTCAGAAATATATCGAGCGAATCCTAAGCATCGCGCTTAAGGTGAGAGATGCTTCCTCCTCGAATCGCTATCGTGCGGTTGTTGATGAAGTGAAGAGTTATATTGAAAAGAGATACATGGACGAGGAGCTTTCGTTAAACGAGATTGCCCGCGTGGTGAATTTTTCACCGAACCATTTGAGCACCGTGTTCGCGCAGGAGACGGGGCAGACATTTATCAAGTATCTGTCGGAATATCGCATCAACAAATCCCAAGAGTTATTAAAATGCACGGGCTACCGCAGCAGTGAAATCAGTCTTATGGTTGGCTACAAGGATCCGCACT
>DCGJ01000025.1 GCA_002315495.1 Lachnoclostridium sp. UBA1781
GCACCGAAGAACTGCATCTCCTTACCGGTCTGAGTAGCGGATACACAGCAGCAGATGCTGTAGTCATCACCCCAGATAGGTCTCATGGTCTCATCGTTCTCGTACTGAACGGAAGAGGTCTCGATAGAGATGTATGCACAATACTTACGGAATGCTTCCGGAAGTCTCTTGGAGTAAAGAACAGTCAAGTTCGGTTCCGGAGCCGGTCCCATGTTCTCCAAGGTATGAAGGAAACGATAGTCGCTCTTCGTAACCTGAGAACGTCCGTCAACACCAAGACCACCAACTTCCAAAGTAGCCCATACAGGGTCACCGGAGAAGAGCTCGTTGTATGCCGGGATTCTTGCGAACTTAACCATACGAAGCTTCATTACGAAGTGGTCGATGATTTCCTGTACTTCCTTCTCGGAAATGGTACCTGCCTTAAGATCTCTCTCAGCGTAGATATCAAGGAAGGTGGAAACACGGCCAACGGACATTGCTGCACCGTTCTGAGTCTTGATTGCAGCAAGGTAACCGAAGTACAGCCACTGAACTGCCTCACGGAAATCCTTAGCCGGAGCAGAGATATCGTAGCCATAGCTTGCAGCCATAACCTTCATCTGCTTCAAGCACTTAATCTGCATTGCGATCTCTTCACGAAGACGAATGATATCGTCCGTCATAACACCGCAACCACAGTTCAAAAGGTCTTCCTGCTTCTTAGCAATAAGGAAATCAATACCATAAAGGGCAACTCTTCTGTAGTCGCCTACGATACGGCCACGGCCATAAGTATCCGGCAAACCGGTAAGAATGTGTGCCTTTCTTGCAGCCTTAATCTCCGGAGTGTATGCACTGAATACTGCATCGGAGTGGGTGGTGTGATACTCGGTAAAGATCTTGTGAAGTTCAGGATCCGGAGTATATCCATAGGTTTCGCAGGACTGCTCAGCCATACGAATACCACCAAATGGCATAAATGCTCTCTTTAACGGCTTGTCCGTCTGAAGACCAACAACCTTCTCCAAGGTAGTGTCTTCTTCATAGAGATAACCCGGCTTATGAGAGGTAATGGTAGATACGATTTCGGTATCCATATCCAAAACGCCCTGCTTTGCACGAGCCTCTTTGAAAAGTTCCTGAAGCTTGCCCCAGAGTTTATCGGTTGCTTCTGTTGTACCCTCCAAGAATGACTCATCGCCATCATATGGAGTGTAGTTCGCCTGAATGAAATCACGTACGTTTACTTCCTCTTTCCAGAGACGTCCCTGGAAGGAAGCCCACTGTTCACGGTTTTCCATACAAATGCCCTCCTTCTTAAATAAACCACGACACACGAATGTGCCGGGAAAAATAATTTGATTTTTTAGTCGCTATTATCATAAAGCATACGAAGAAAATATGCAACCAAAAAAGTGCTGTTTTTTTGCGATTTTAGCGACTTTTTGCTCATTTTTTGCCCTTTTTTACAAGTTAATTTTTTGACAGGGGTTTGTTATTTTTTTGACAGGGTGGTAAGCCCTATTTTTCCAAAAAAACGTTTCATTTTATAACAAAAAAATAGCCCCTGACGACTGCAAGGGCTATCTGATTCATTCAATATCTAGTAAATTATTTGTTAAATTCCGTAATATTTGCCTCATTTAGTGTGAAATCATAGTAATTCAGATCCTCACGAAACGTCCAGCCCACACCCTTCCAAAACTGGTTTCCGAGGGCATTTGACTTAAAGGCAATCAGGTTTACTTTATTCACCTGTTCGGCCTGAAGGGCTCTCATACAAGCGACAACCATCGCCTTTCCGATTCCGTGCATACGATAGCCTTCCTCTACGCACACATGATAAAAACAACCACGTCTTCCGTCGTGTCCGCAAAGAATTGCGCCAACGATTTTATCATCGGCAATCGCAACCACACTCGTCGTCGGATTACGTCTTAAAAAGCGTTCGATGCCTTCTCTGGAATCGTCGATGGAGCGAATTCCAAACCCTTTGATTCCAAGCCAAATGCGGTATACCTCATCGTAATCCTCAATGGTCATCGGTCGAATTGTATATTCCAATGGTTTCATAATTCTCCTGCCTTCTCTAAACATATGCGGCAATTCTACTCTTTTCTCTCTGCTCTGTCAATGAACTTCTTTACTGAAAGATTGTTGCCAATTCTTCCTTCGTCATGGCACCGATTTTTTTATTCTTTAATGCGCCATCCTCAAAATACAAAAATGTCGGAATGCTCATTACACGAAGTTTTTCCGCAATCTCCGGCTCTTCGTCAACATTTACCTTACCAAACACAATCCCTTTCCCGCTATACTCTGCTTCCAAGGCTTCAAAAATCGGATGCATTCTCTGGCACGGTCCGCACCATACGGCCCAGCAATCCACCAAAACCTTCTTGTTTTCTGAAATCACCTTGTCAAATGCTCCACTGGTCAGATTCACAACTGCCATATCTATTCTCCTTTCCGGCTATCTTCAGCCTTTCCCGGCATACGCTCGGGAAATACAATAACATCATATCGAATGGCCTTTCCCTGAAGACTGTAGCTCGGCTTGACACCGGCAAGAAAAGGGCCTTTCAAAGGTCGTTTTATCACAATTTTTCGTGGATTACAAGCCTTCGCGGCCTCCATAAGCGACTCTTCATCAGCGCAAGGGCTTTCCAGTCTCTGTAACAATTGAAATTTCTTTTTTATTAGTCCGCTTTTCGTTCTTCCCGGAAACATCGGGTCTAGAAAGACCACGTCGGGCTCGATTCCCTCCCCGGAAAATGCGCGCATCCCTACGACACTGTCTCCTTGACGAAGCTCCATCCTTTCAACAATTTCGGATAGTTCCGGGTTTGTGGTCGCGCGTTTCAAGGAGTCCGTAAGCAGTGCTGCAATCACTTCGTCGTACTCGAACAAAATCACCCTGTACCCCGATGCAGCAAGTAAAAGCGAGTCCTGCCCAAGCCCTGCCGTGGCATCAACCACAAGCAAATGCTCCACCCCCTTTATTTTCGTGGCCTTCACAAGAAGTTCGCTTTCGAGATTTCCTCTCCGAAGACGCGGGAGCATCTCCGAAAGATCGGCAGTCAAAGAAAGCTTGCCATCCGTCAGCGTCAAGCCATTGTCTTCTTCCGCCAGTTGTAATCCCTCAGGCAACTTCATGCAAATGCTCCTTTTCCTGCTACAAATCCGTAATTCTCGCCTTTCTGAAGCGCAATCGTAGTTTCCTGTATCATAACAAAAGACGGTCGCCTTCGCAACCGCCTTTTGCCAAACTCACCACCTTTTAAGGAGACATCAAAGCTTCCATTTGCAGAAATTAAGCCTTTTTATTATGACGATTCTCGTAATCCTCCGTAATCTCCGCACAGCAGCATGCCATTGCCACATCCGCCTCAGCTTTATTCTTTGCTCTGCGAATTCCGCTTACCGTCTTTCCAAGAGCAGAATAGATTGTCGCGGTACCTACTCCGTCGCACTCATAATTAATGGCACGGTCCGCACCGATTCCAAAGCTTCCTGCCACCTCTACGGCATCGATATTAGCTCCCAGGAACAAAAACTCCCAGCCCTTCTCTTTCTTCTCCTCAACCATTCTTTTAACCGTCTTGTGATCGTACTGCCGGCTCGCATTTTCCATACCATCGGTGGTAATGATAAACATTGTTTTCTCCGGACGGTCTTCTTCCCGAATGTACTTATGTACATTGGAAATATGGTGAATCGCCCCACCGACGGCATCTAAAAGTGCGGTACAGCCACGCACATAATACTGCTTGTCGGTCATCGGCTCCACCTTATCAATCGGGACGCGGTCATAAATCACTTCGCTTCGATCGTCAAATAAAACGGTACTGATGAGTGCTTCCCCTTCTTCTCTTTTCTGTTTTCCAATCAGAGAATTAAAGCCTCCAATGGTATCGCTCTCAAGACCACCCATAGAACCACTTCTGTCCAAAATAAATACAACCTCTGTCAAACCTTTCTTCATTTCCGTTACCTCCTGAGTTTTTGGGGCTTCCCTAACCGCCCGTGTTTTCTTTTGTGAGCTCATCATAACAGAAAGACATACAAAAAAGGTCGCTTGGCAAGCGACCTTTTCAACCTCTGACAAACCTACGAAATCTAATCCCAAACCTAATCTTCTTCCTCGTCCTCGCCTTCCTCCTCAGGTTCGATTCCGAGTCCGCGCCACAGATATTCGTTCCATACCGCATTTGCATGCTCATTGGTTTTCTTCTCAACAATGCCGTCCCGAAGCGCCAGAATGGAAAGCATCTCATCCGCAATTTCTTCCATTGGCGGATGCTCGTAGTGTGAAAGGTATCCTATCATCTTCGATGCCGTAAAGTCCGTGTGAAGGCTCTGGGTAATCAAGTCACTGAAAGGCTCAGAATACCCACGGGAAAGCATTAGGTTATAGAGCATCACGCTCATGTCCGATTTCTTCGCTCCCATATTACTTCCTCATATCCTCTTCCGTGTAAAAGTTTCCGCTCATGGCAGCATTTATTTCTTCGATTTCGCGCGTTCCGTTAATATAGTCCGCATATACGTCCCATAGGTCCATACCTGCATCCTCGATTCCGTCTTCGTCCGGAATCCACTGCTTAATGAGAGCAATCCGCTCCGCCTTTGTTGTATTGGCAATCTTGTATTCGTCACTCATAATTTTTCTCCTTACATCCCAAACCGTTTCAAGTCTACTTTGTGGTTCTCCACAACAATTCCCTCTGCTTCGAGCAGCTTCTGCTGTGCACCTTCTCCGCCAAATGCGAACTCACCCGCAAGCTCTCCTTTCGAATTCACAACACGAAAGCACGGAATATTGTCCGGATCCGGATTCTTATGAAGGGCATTTCCAACGGCACGCGCCATCTTACGGTCGCCGGCCATCTCGGCCACCTGCCCGTACGTCGCCACCCTTCCCCTCGGAATCTTCTTCACAGCCTCGTAGATTCTGGCTGTCGGCGAATCACTGACGATTGCGAACGAGTTATCAATCTCATTGAAAATGCGCTCCAAGTCCACACTTTCATCCAAAAACACCGTGAGCCAGTGTGTTTTACTCATATGATACCCTGCACGAAACCCCTGAATGCCGGAAACCATACTGATATAGTCCGGTTTCGCCTTAACGTTTAGAATATCAATGGAACCCTCTCCGGATAAGCCAAGTGATTTCTTTCGGACGGAAAGAACAAGGGCGAACCACTTATCGGTCATTTTCTCTTTAAAGGTCGCATTTTCCGGAGAACCAAGCCAAGGATATTCCGGTTCCACACCATAGGTTTCTAAGATATAATCAAGCACTTGCTTTCGATATGTCATCCGTACTTCTCCTTCTTCGAGATATACTATGTAAATTCCCTTTCCGGTTCTCCTCGAACGCTTCTATTGTAATACAATTCTTAAAGAAATACTATAAAAGATTATCTTTTTCTTGACGGATTCTTCCCATCGGAATATGCTTATAGAAAACTGACAAATCCTACTTTGGAGGCTATGATGGAATTACACCATATGGGTATTAATACACGAGAAGGCGGCGATTTTATGATTGACCGTCCGTACGGTTCCGGAGATTATCTGTTTTTGATTTTTAAGACGGAAGCCATTCTCACACTGAACGATGAAACCATTCATCTGACACCGGACAGCTGTATTCTGTATACGCCTACGGCGAAACAGTTATACGGAATCTGTGGTGGGACCTATGTAAATCATTATGTGCATTTTGACATCGACGATTCAGAACTTACTGAATTCCCGGATTTTCCGTTCAACCGGCCTTTTTATATTGAAAACGCGTCCGAAGTCGAATCCATCCTTCAACTGCTCGCACGTGCGCAGATTTCCACCACACCAAATCGCGAGCGTTCGATTTCTCTTTTGCTAAAACTACTGCTTACCAATACCATGGACTCTCATCGAACCGAACGTCCATCCGTAGAAAAACGGCACACGGACAAACTGGTATCACTTCGCTCTTCGATGTATTCGGATGCGGGAAAATACCGTTCAGTGCAGGATTTGGCCAACGAGGTAAACATCAGCCTATCCTACTTTCAGGGGCTGTACAAGGCACAATTTCAAACCAGCTGCTATGACGATTTATTGACAGCAAAGACAATGACAGCCCAGCATTTGCTGAGTACCACGAATCTTCCGATTAAGGAAGTCGCAATTCTTTGTGGCTATGACGAAGAAACCTGCTTTATGCGACAATTTAAGAAACGAACGGGAATGACACCCTCCGGATATCGAAAAAATCAGGGA
>DCGJ01000127.1 GCA_002315495.1 Lachnoclostridium sp. UBA1781
GAATGGCAAGCGCCGGATACAACACCGTCTGCTGCGCCCATCTTAACCATCATACATGCATAGTACATATAGTCGGTGGTAAGAAGCTTCTTAGCTTCCTCCGGAGTCATGCCCTTTGCCTGACGAAGCTCAACGAGCTTGTCGATGTAGGACTGAAGTTCCGGTGCAGTATTCGGGTCAATAACGGTTGCGCCTGCAACGTCAAGTCCCTTGGAATTCTCTGCTACTTCTTCCGGAGTGCCGAGAACAACGAGGTCTGCAATGCCCTCTTTTAAGATAATTTCTACCGCTTCCCAAGTTCTTCTGTCCATGGACTCCGGTAAAACAATAGTCTTCTTCTGTGCTTTTGCTCTTTCTTTGATTGCGTCAATAAATGCCATGATTTATTGCTCCTTTCTTATGTAATCCGCAAAGCATTATATCGCAAATGCGGTGTTGATACAAGTAATGTTTCGATTTATTTCTTCTTTACTCCGTCATGGAACCAGTTTCCACCAAGATGAACACCGTTCGGATATAAATCCCTCATGTACGAACCATTTCTGGTAGCATTCCAAGCACAGAAATAATACCAGGTAAAGTCCGGATCCACCTTGATTCCCGCTGCAAGAATTTCTTTGGCAACGGCGTTGCAAGCCTCCAAACCTTTTTGTGAATACTTGGAAAAGCTCTTGGTCGTCCATTCTGTATACGCACGATACAGGCTTCCGTTAGAAGCAACGCTGAACTGACTAGGCGCATAAATAACATCCCACATCGACTGATTATTCTTTACCATTCGATTGATAACCACCTGTGCAACGCCCTTCATATCGGCATAATCCGAGCATCCGCCCTCAGTAATAATGAGAGCGGTAAGGAGGTCCTCCATACTGGCATCCGTTGGAACCTTCCCGTCGCCGGAAGGCTTCGTATCAGACAGATAATCACTGTAAATGTACGCCGTACTTCCGTTATAAACCACCTGATACCACTTAGAATCTTTCACCTTACCGGTCACCTTAACGGAATTACCGGTACTAAGGGAGCCTACCTTTTCCGAAGAGCTGGTCGGCAGTTTGCGCACATTTACCGTCGAAGTTACATACATCGTTTTATCCAAAGCATCTACCTGTACCCCAGCGGTCGGAGTCGGTGCCTTTGTCGGCGTCGGCGTGTTCTCCGGAGCGGATGTAACCTCCGGTGTCGGAGTATCCTCCGGGATTGGAGTAATCGCAAGGACCGGCGTATTTGTCGGAGCCGGTGTACTCGTCGGCGTCGGCGTGCTCGTCGATTTTGCCGTCGGTGTCGGCGTCTTCGTCACCTTTGGAGTTGCCTTTGGTGAATTCGTTGGCTTCGGCGTATTGGTCGGGGTCGGTGAATTCGTCGGCGTCGGAGTATTGGTCGGGGTCGGCGTACTCGTAGCCGTCGGCTTTGGAACAATGAAAAGCCCAGACGTGCTTGCGTCCGGGCCCTGAATTAATACACTAGTTGGAGTCGGCGAGGAGACAAACTCCGTCGGACTCAGGAACAGTTCGTCCATAACCGGATTGACATCAATTCCTTCTTCAATTTCAACATACTCACGGGAAAGATAACCAACAACGCCCTCTTTGTACCATACAGCTACCCATTCATCATTGGAAAGCTTTTTGATCCACACAAAAGTGTCACCGGTAACAGCCATCTCGTAAACTTCGCTGTCCGTGTTCGGCGCGGAACGCACACGAAGCTCATTGGAGATGACGGTAACCGTACCATCGCGGTCATTTTCATCAACATTAGGAACTTCGGTCGCAGGTCCGGTCGTAACGGTACCATCCGTTGTAACCGTACCATCGTCCGTACTCGAGTCAGTCTCCGTTCCGGTTACCGGCGTATCCGTTGTCGCAGTCGAATCCGGAACCGGAGTCGGTGAATCTGCTTTCACCACGTCAGTAACACCGGGCGTAGGATTGCCCTTGTCCGAGTCGTTCTTGGTACGTGAAATTATGTCTGTAATAATGGTTGCCCAACAAAGAATAATGACGATTGCGCACAATATTCCGAGGGAACGCATCTGCTTTGCATCCATAATGAACCTCTACAATAAAATATTACTCTTCGCTTGGAATCTCGGAGGTGCAATGAGCACAACGGGTAGCCTCAAGCGGAATCTCGCTCTTACAGAACGGGCAAATCTTGGTGGTCGGAGCAGCCGGAGCTTCCTCAACCGGCTTCTTCTTGCCAACTGACATTGCCTTGTTTACGGACTTAATCATGATGAAGAGAATCAGTGCCATGATTAAGAAGTTCAATACAGCAGAAAGGAATGCACCATAGCTAAATACAACGCCATCTACCGTAAACTGTCCACCAACCAAAACAAGGTTACCTGCCTCGTCCTTCTCGCATCCACCGGTAAGAAGAGCAATCAACGGCTGAATAAAACTGCTGGTCAATGCACTAACGATATTCTGGAAGCAAGCGCCGATGATGACACCAACAGCCAGGTCCATAACATTACCACGCATAATAAATGCCTTGAATTCCTTAAACATTAGAAAACCTCACTTTCTTTGCCCACAGGGCGAAACATATTCCTCATGTGCCTCAGCACAATCCGTCTAATTACCTTGCAAGCATCATGAAAATGCTCACACCTCGCCCATTATAACACACCTTTTCAAAATATGCTACTATGGAAGTAATTCATTTAATACCCGCAATCCATTGCCGTAAAAAACCTTATCAATCTGACTCGGCGGGAATCCTCCGCGGCGGAATTCATCATACAGCTCCGTCATAAATGCAGCATTTGGAATCGCGGTATTCACCGGAATTCCGTCAAAATCGCTACCGAGCGACAGGCAGTCAATGCCGCCCACATCGGAGATGTGACGCGCATGTCGAACCAAAGCCTCAAAAATCTGGTTCGGAATGTACGCGCGTTCCGGAGGCAGACCGATCTGCTTGCTCCAGCTAAACTCCGGCAACAAAAAACCAACGCAGAAATTAAGTCCAATCACACCCCCGCGATTTGCCAGCTGACGAATCAGGGTATCCGACAGATTTCGTGGATGGTCAAGCTCCGCTCTCGCGTTGGAATGGCTCGCAATGAACGGCTTCTTCGCAACATCAAGCACATCCAGAACGCCCTTATCAGACAGATGCGACACATCCACAATCATCCCCAGTTCTTCCATTCGTTCCACCACTTCACGGCCGAATTTGGTTAAGCCCCAGTCCTGCGTCTTCTCCATGGCTGCGGTGCCAATCATATTGTTATAATTCCAAACCAAGGTCATAAGGCGTACGCCATCGGCGAACAACTCATCCAAAAGTTCCATCTTGTTCCCGATAATGCCACCATCTTCCACCGTCAAAATGCCCGCCAGACGCTTTGCCTCCAAAACCGCCCGCAAGCCCTTTTTATCCTTAATATGTGCAATCTTCGCCTCTGAAATCTTCTCCCTAAACACCTCGAGCATATCCTTGTAAGCGGTGTAAGGATAATGATATTTTCTGCAATCAATCCACAAGGCAAAGCACTGCAAAATATAATCCGCTCCCTGCATCCCTTCCACACTTAACTGAAGGTCATTGGATAACAGAGAAATCTCCTTCCCCTGCATCCGAGCGGAATAAATCTTCTCAATGGTGTCACAATGAAAATCCAAAGTTTTCATATTCCTTCTCCTTCCCTCTAAATCCTGTTTGCAACCTGCCCTAACTATGATATACTTTCCGAAAGCGAAACACTTTGGGAGCGTACGAATGAAACGAACGATATTGCAATCTGCAACTGCCCGGCTGACGGGCATTTTCCTACTACTATTACTCACCTTCATCGGGTGCGGCACAAATCCGAACGAGCCGATTGGCGGCACCCCGACGATTTCTACCGAGGTTACCGTCCCAACTACCCCAACACCGACCAAAAGCGATTACGAACATCTTTACGACGACAAGGAGCCGATCACCTCACTTCCCGAGGAACATACTCCTGCTGCCACAGATGTTAATTTCGTGGACGGCATCATGATGACGATTCAGTACTACGATGAAAGCCACGCGGAACTAAGCTCCGAGCTGTTTGATTTGTATCTTTGCTATCGAGAAGAACTGGATTCCTCATCGGAAACCAGTCAGATATTTGCCTTAAATAATGCCGGCGAAGCTACTGCTGAGCTCAGCGATTTGCAAGCTGAAATGCTTGCCTACGGAATACAGTTATCCGAACTAAGTAATGGCGCGTACGACATCACTGCTGAGCCGCTTCGACAGCTATGGGATATGACGAACGAATGGTCCTCTCTCCCGACCGAAATCGATGTGGCGGAGGCCTTAGAATACGTCTCCTATGAACGCCTCTCGCTTAACGGCAATATCGTAACCAAGGAGTCTGAAGGAATGATGCTGTTCACGGCTCCTCTTTCAAGTGGCTTCGCACTGACCGCGATGCAGGAATATCTGCAGGCAAATGGCATTCAAACCTACTCGATTGAAATCGGGAATCTGCGCTACGATTCCACGGGCTCGAATCGAACTTACTCCCTCGCCATTCCGTCCGGGGAGGAATCAGAAGTATTCGCCTCATTGTACCTCAATGGGTACGCTGGTTACGAAGCTCACCTGATGGAACAATATGTTATGGTTAACGACATGCTGGTTCATCCGTATTTTGATCTTCAGACCGGCTATCCAAGTTCGAACGGCGTCAAGGATGTATTCGTCTTCTCTACGGACACAAGGTCTGTGGAGGCCCTGGCTTATGCCTGCTTCTCCTGCTCCGAGGAGCAATATAAAGGCATTCTCTCCAACCTCCCGGACACCTACGCAATATGGATTACCGAGGACGGTGTGATGCATCTGTCCGACGGTATCGAAGACGCACTTGAAATCGTATATTTTAACTAAGAATATGTTTGAAAATGCGGCCCGTCTTCCAATCACTTAAAGTAAGACGGCGTCATCGTAAAACGAAGCACAAGCCACTTCGGAAGCTTCTTATACATCTTTCCGAAGCGAAAACCTAAGAATTTGGCACCGCTTTGGAAGAAATAACGAACTGCAGAGAATACCTTGCCCTTCTTTAAGAGGATGGCAAGGTTTTTCTTTACCATCTTGATACCCTCGTTCTCAGCCGGAAGGTCTGCAAATACTTCCGGATGCTCTGCCTGCGAAACGCCATTATCGAAATTTCTATGGAACTGCTGCAGCATATTGTAGTTGTGCCAGTGGATTACCCGCGCATTTGCCGCATATACAATCTGATAGCCGGCATCGATCGCCTTGCGGGCAAACATCATATCCTCGTTAAAGATGACATGAAGCTCGAAGCCGCCCAGTTCTAAAAACACCTTGCGGTCATACATACAACATACATCCGAGCAGAAAATCGTCTTAATGCCCATTGCTTCGTAGCTGTCACGAGACTTCACAAGTTCCACATCAGGATAATTAAAATTCTGTGTCAACACGGTCAGCGTGTCCGCATGCTTATCTACCATCTGGCGTCCATACGCATGAGACGCTTCCGGGTGGCGCTTTAACGCGCTGTATAGTTCCTCGATGGTACGCTTATCCTTCGGCACCGCATCCTGCGTCATGCAGACCACATAATCCGTGTCGCAGGCTTCCATACCCTGCTGGCGCGTCTTGCCATGGTTAAATTCGGCCTTTGTTAAGGTCATAACCAAAACCTCGGTCTCAATCTCCCATTTGGCTTGTTCCACCCGCTCCAAAAGGGCTTCCTTTTCTTCCTGCTCCTTCGTCTCATCACAAAGCGTCAGCATGAGTAAAATCTTGTCCGGAACTCTCGTCTGACGGAACAACTGTTCCATCAACTGATCCAATTTTTTATCCGGACGATACACCGGAACAATAACACCAATTCGATCCATAATTCTCTTCCTACTCACAAATTTGGGCTTCCTGTGGCATCGCCGTTTTGACTGCCCATACTTACTCTTCATTGTACCCCATTCCCGCATTTTTCGCAAGAAAAAAGGGAGAATGATTGCTCATTCTCCCTCGGTCATCAATTGACTGATATTACAGCTCAACCTTACCGGTTACGTCGCCATTGATTACGTAGTAAGCTGCGTTATCTTCCGGCTTAACATAAACCTTGCTGTCCTTAACTTCTGCAGTGTTAGCCTGAGCGTAAGCAGCCTTAACAGCCTTAACGATATCCATAACATCGATATCCTTGCCTGCGAACTGGATGCGAACCTCAACGGAAGGAACGTTAGCCTTCTTTGGAGCTGCTGCCTTCTTAGCCGGAGCCTTCTTTGCAGGAGCCTCTGCCTTAACAGCTTCCTTCTTAGGAGCTGCTGCCTTCTTTGCAGGAGC
>DCGJ01000099.1 GCA_002315495.1 Lachnoclostridium sp. UBA1781
GTCCTTTACGTATGTTGCGGCAGTCTATCGTGACTATTTTTCAACGCTGATTTATGTCACCATAATTACGATTGACTGCCGCAACATACGTAAAGGACATTGCCCACAAGACAAAAAACACGGCATACACGTCTTGTAAAATCAGGATTTTACGATAATTTTTCCTGATATCCTTCCCCAAGCCTCTAAGAAGGCAGAATACCAAAAGGGACAGAATCAATAACGAAATATACCCGCACAGATACGCAATGCTTGAAATACGAAGTTTGTGATCGAACCCCAAAGCCCAGTTAATAATCATATAGATTTCGAAAATCATAATGACCGGCAGTGCAATCATCGCATTATGAACCGTGTCCTCCATCGCCATGGCTTTGATTTTCTCTTTTAAATCAATTTCTTCTTTCTTCTCCATAGTAACCCCTTTATCAATGCCTAATTGCCCGCTTCGTCCTGAGCAAAATGCTTCTCCGCCCAGTCAATCATTTTCCCAAACAAACGAATCAGTGTCGCATTTACCATGGTAATCAATAACGTTCCGATTCCGACACCATTCCAACCATGGGTAAGAATCCAGGCTAATGCGACTGAAATAACAAGCATAGAGATATCGTTTATCTGCTTCACCTTATTCTTATCCAGATGAAAGCGGTCGGATATCTCAACGACAATCAACTCGTAAGCAGATAACGGCCCGGTCGTTCGAAAATAAAACGCGATGGCAAGCGAGGTGATGCATGCACCGGCCACGTAAGACAGAATACGGAGCCACATCTCGCTGTAGATTCCGTTACCGCCAAGAACAAATAGCCAGCCGTCAATAACCAGCCCGGATAAAGCCGCGGTAACAAAGGATAATAGATATTTTAAGCGAAATCTCTGGACTGCAAGACACATCACAAGCAGAATAAAGGCTTGCCAGAAGTACTCCGCAGTTCCTTGTGAGAACCAGGTCAGACGATCACGAAGCCACACATGCAAGATATACGGTGGGGCCGCAATCATGGATAATCCAAGTCCCCCCTTCGTACATAAACAGATTCCGAGGCTGCATAAAACTAAGCCAAAGCACCAATGAATACAATTTCTTTTTTTACTCATAATATGTCACAAATCCTAACTAAAATCATAAAGTATTGAGGTATCTCGGGTTCGAAATTCGTGCTTCTCATAGTAGCCAATCAGATTCCCGGAGTCATCTCGAAGTGCAATCATATACACGTCCTTATTCTGCTTTTCATTAAAAAACGTGTGGATACGATTATGTTCTTTGCTCTCCGAAAACCAAGCCACAACCCTTTGAATCTCCTCTACAGACTTGGGATTATGACAGGCAAGCAGGCTCTTTCCAATCAAATCCGCTCCGCCACGTTTTTTATAGTTTTCCTTTGCGGCCGGATTCATATAGACAATGGTATGCTCCAAATCACATAATACGATAGAAGGATTGTCCTGCTCCAGAACACTTTTAAAGTAAGAATTCAACTCCATTCTGACCATTCCTCCATAATATCAAATACGCGTTTTCTTTTGCAGAGTTACAACTGTTTCTTTTTCTCCCGGCACTACCGTAATTTCACGAGCCTTCCCATTGTCCCCCGGAAGAAGCACGCAGATGGAAGCGACCTGTTTTTCGGTATAAATCGTAAGAGAATTACCGTTACAAACGGTCTCAACGGAAAATGCCCTCTCTCCTCTATTCGTATATACCAAAGTCTTCGCATTCTCCCCTTCCTTTGGCATATAGATTCGAAGCTCACAGTTTTCTTCGTAATCATAATCCGGTCGGTCATTTTGCTGTCCCATCACAAGAATGGAATTCTCGCGTACAAATAACGGAAGACTGAAGTAATCATAGGCTTCCTTGTACCAGCGACCACCTTCCCTCACCTCACCGCTTAACAGGTGTGTCCAGGTCCCGTCCGGAAGGTAATACTCTCCGATTCCCTTATCATTAAAAATCGGAGCAACCAAAATGCTGTCGCCAAGCATATACTGCTTATCCAGGTAATGGGTATTGCGGTCCTCCGTGAATTCCATTACCATACTGCGCATCATCGGAACGCCTTCGGTAGATGCCACAATCGCGGTTTGGAACAGATACGGCATCAGCTTTGCCTTCAGTTTTGAGAAGAATCTGGCAACCTCCGTTGCCTCATCACCATATAACCATGGACATCGATAGCTGTGACTTCCATGCATTCTGCTATGCGAACTTAGCAAGCCAAATGCGGTCCATCGTTTATACACATCCGGTGTCGAAGTGTCCTCAAAGCCTCCGATATCATGACTCCAATAGCCAAAGCCCGACATGGTAAGTGACAAGCCGCCTCTAAGACTCTGCTCCATGGATTCATAGTCGGACCAACAATCGCCTCCCCAATGAATCGGGAACTTCTGACCTCCGGCAGTAGCGGAACGGGAATACAATACCGCATTTCCCTTCCCATGTTTCTTCTCTAACAGCTCAAACACACACTTGTTGTACAAATATGTGTAGTAATTATGCATCTTCTCCGGATTCGAACCATCAAACCAGGAAACATTGGTCGGAATACGCTCACCAAAGTCGGTTTTAAACACATCCACACCCATATCGACAAGATTTCCAAGCTTCTCTTGGAACCAGGCGTAAGCATCCGGATTCGTAAAGTCCACAATTCCCATGCCGGCAGTCCACATTTCCCACTGCCATACATCTCCGTTCGGGCGCTTCAGAAGGTACCCCTTCTCCATGCCTTCGGCAAACAACGGACTCTCCTCACCGATATACGGGTTAATCCACAGGCAAACCTTCACGCCTTTTTCATGGAAACGCCGGAGCATTCCCTTCGGATCCGGAAACACTCTCTCATCCCACAACAGGCTTGTCCACTGAAATTCTTTCATCCAATAAGGATCAAAATGAATCGCTCTGAGAGGAATTCCATTCTCCTTCATACGATCGATAAAGCCGGTTACCGTCGCCTCATCATAATCCGTGGTAAAGGAGGTGGAAAGCCACAACCCAAAGCTCCAGGCCGGCGGGAGCGCCGGCTTTCCGGTGAGATCGGTATAGCGTTTAAGAACGTCCTTCATGGACGGACCGTTCAGCACATAATAATCCAGATTGCCGCCGGAAACACTAAAGGAAACTCTCGTTACAAATTCACTTCCAACTTCAAACGACACCCGTTCCGAATGATTAACGAACACGCCATAGCCCTTATTTGTTAGATAAAACGGGATGTTCTTGTAGGAAAGCTCCGTATTGGTGCCCCCGTCCTCGTTCCACATATCGACCTGCTGACCATTTTTCGTAAACGCAGTAAAATGCTCCCCAAGTCCATAAACGAGTTCGCCTACGCCAAGACTCATAGCCCCTTTTGCATAAGTATCTACGGTATCGCCCTCGATATCCTGCATATAACCGTGCCAGTTCGTCTTTACAATAGCCAGGTCATTACCGGTTGTCTTTGAAATCACTTCATCCCCGCGAAGGTATGTCATGGAAAAAGGTTTCTTTGTGATTTTTAAGGTAAGTCCACCGGTTACACAGAAGAAGGCTTCTTCTGTTTCGGTCACTTCGAGAATGGAATCTTCTGATGCATTTAGCTCATAATTCGGCCCGTAAACCTTCGTGCCTGCGTGGTGCTTCAGCTGTACGCGAATCACATCCGGAGCCGGCGACGAAACGGTAATATGCAGCATCATGCCCTCCGTAACGTCCCCTCGATTATTGACAAACACCGTCGGTGTGCTCAGCACGAGCTGTCCGCAACACTCCTTATGAAAATGCACCTCTTTCGGGGCAAAGAATTCTACGCCCGGCTTCTTTACCCAACATCCCTCATTAAATTTCATCGGAAACCTTCTTCCTTTTCTTTATATTTTCGCGCCTAAAATCTCTTTTGCATGAATTAAACTTTCCCTTGTCGGGGACGATATTCCCTCTTCTTCCAGGAGATTCTTAATTCCAAGCTGCTCCCATTTGAACACACCCAGGGTGTGATACGGAAGCACTTCGACCTTCACAACATTCTCCAACGTATCGATAAATGCTCTGGTGGCCTTCAGATACTCGTCTGAATCGGTATAGTTTGGAACCAATACATGACGAATCCAAACGGGCTTTTTGATGTCGGAAAGGTATCTTGCACAATCCAGAATATTCTTGTTGGTATGTCCGGTCAGCTTCTTATGCATATCATCATCGATATGCTTAATGTCAAGTAAAATGGTGTCAGTAACCGCCATCAGTTTCTCAAATTTGGCAAACCACTCGCCTTCACGGGTAAATGGCTGCGCGCAGGTATCCAGGCAGGTATTTACTCCCTGTGCTTTTGCCTTTGTGAATAAATCAATCAAGAAATCAATCTGGAGAAGTGCTTCTCCTCCGCTTACGGTAATACCGCCTTCCGCCCCCCAATATGTCTTCATGCGAAGTGCTTTGGTAAGGATCTCATCGGCGGTCATTTCCATTCCGCCTTCTTTCTTCCAGGTGTCAACGTTGTGACAGTATCTGCAACGCATATCACACCCCTGAAGGAAAATGAGGAATCGAACTCCCGGTCCGTCTGCAGAGCCGAAGCTTTCTGTCGAATGAATCCATCCTTTTATTTCAGCCATGTTTAACTCTCTTTCTTGCGGCATGCCGCATTTTAACTAATGTAATCGCTCCAAAACAGTAGCAACTACATGATTTCCTTACGATAAAAAACCCGACAGGCCAGAGCCTGCCGGGTTTGAACTCTTATCAAGCAATCAATTACATGGTAGCATGGAAGGTTCTGGAGATAACGTCGTTCTGCTGCTCACGGGTAAGATCAATGAACTTAACAGCGTAACCGGAAACACGGATGGTGAAGTTCTGGTACTCTTCCTTCTCCGGATGCTCCTGTGCATCGAGAAGCTTCTCGATACCGAATACGTTTACGTTCAAGTGGTGAGACGGCTGAGCGAAGTAACCATCAAGAACATTTACAAGGTTAGCTACTCTCTCGTCCTCGGAGTTACCAAGTGCAGATGGGTTGATGGTCTGAGTATCAGAGATACCGTCCAAAGCCCAAGTGTAAGGCAACTTAGCGGTGGAGTTAAGGGATGCAAGCAAACCATTCTGCTCTGCGCCGTAGGATGGGTTAGCACCCGGGGAGAACGGAGCCTTTGCAGGACGGCCGTTCGGAGTAGCACCGGTAGCCTTACCATATACAACGTTGGAAGTAATGGTAAGAATAGAGGTGGTCGGCTCAGAATCACGATAGGTGTGATGCTTCTTAATCTTCTTCATGAAGGTATCAAGCAACCAAACAGCGATATCGTCTGCTCTGTCATCGTCGTTACCGTACTTAGGGAAGTCTCCTTCGATCTTGAAGTCGTAAGCAAGACCATTCTCATCACGGATTGGGGAAACCTTTGCGTACTTGATTGCGGAAAGGGAATCTACTACATGAGAGAAACCTGCAATACCGGTAGCGAAGGTACGACGAAGGTCGGTGTCCATAAGGGACAACTCAGCAGCTTCGTAGTAATACTTGTCATGCATATAGTGGATCAGGTTCAAGCAGTTTACATAGAGACCAGCCAACCACTCAAGGTAGAGGTCATACTTTGCAACAACTTCCTTGTAATCCAAAACATCGGAGGTGATTGCGCCGTAAGCCGGACCAACCTGTGCACCAGGGGTCAAGCCTGCAGGCTCATCCTTACCACCGTTAATTGCATAAAGGAGTGCCTTAGCAAGGTTTGCACGAGCACCGAAGAACTGCATCTCCTTAC
>DCGJ01000058.1 GCA_002315495.1 Lachnoclostridium sp. UBA1781
CATCCTGCATTGCCATATCACCGGTCAGAAGCCAGCCGTCCTTCAGGGAATCTGCGGTAGCCTTCGGATCGTTATAGTAACAGGTCATTACGCCGCGACCCTTTACGCAAAGCTCGCCGACTTCGCCCTGATTGACAATACGGTCTCCATCCACAATCTTGACTTCCCACTTGTAACCCGGAACACCGATTGCTCCAACCTTGTGAATATTCTCAACGCCCAAATGTACACAGCCCGGTCCGATGGACTCAGACAGACCATAGTTCGTATCATACTGATGATTCGGGAATACTTCCTTCCAACGCTTAATGAGGCTTGGCGGAACCGGCTGAGCACCGATGTGCATCAGTCTCCACTGGGAAAGCTCATAACGGTCCAGATCAATGTCCTTGGAATCAATCTTATCCAGGATATCCTGTGCCCACGGAACCAAAAGCCAAACGATGGAGCATTTTTCATCGGAAATGGTCTTGATGATCCACTCCGGCTTGATGCCCTTCAGCAAAATAGCCTTACTGCAGGATACCAGGGAACCAAACCAATGCATCTTCGCACCGGTATGATAAAGCGGCGGAATACAAAGGAACACATCGTCCTTCTGCTGACCGTGGTGATTCTGCTCCGTTTCAGCTGCACATACCAAAGACAGATGCTTGTGAAGAATTGCCTTCGGGAAACCGGTAGTACCGGAACTAAAGTAGATTGCAGCATCATCGTCATCGGTCAACGTAATCTCCGGTGCCTTGCTGGAGCAGTATTCAATATACTTCTCGTAACGCTCAGCAAAGGTCGGACAGTCCTCACCGACATAAAACAAATGCTTCACGCGATCAATGCGGTTTGCAATAGCCTCCACACGACCGGTAAATTCCGGACCGAACACCAGAATATCCACTTCTGCAAGATTCACACAGTAGCGAATCTCTTCTGCATCAAAACGATAGTTCATCGGAACTGCAAGACAGCCGGCCTTCAATGCACCGAAGTAAATCGGAAGCCACTCCAGGCAGTTCATCAGCAAAATGCCTACCTTATCCCCTTTCTTCACGCCACGGCTAAGAAGAAGGTTTGCAAAACGATTGCTCTTGCAATCGAAATCCATCCAGGTCATTTCACGTCTATAGTTAACACCAATTTCTTTCTCAACAAGGGCATTTTCACGCCATACATGAGGCTTTTCCTTGCCATCATCCGGATTGATTTCCACCAAGCAGATTTCGTCCGGACACTGCTTTGCATTCCGCACCAAATAATCTGTAATCGGCATACTCAATTCCTCCCTTTAACACAAAAATCCGACGCAACAATTCAACAGTTAAACGCTTTAACGCGTTGAATTGCCACATCGGACCAATCATAGCACTTTCAAAGAGTGAAGTCAACCCTTTTACTCCGTAACTTTCACCCAGTGAACCTCATTATTAACATAAGTTTCTCCGTTGGTAATCACCACCAAAGACATGGCGTAGAGCTGTTCCTCGGTGACCGGAATATATGCCGAGTATCCATTGTCCTGAAGCGTCTCTGCCGAAAGAAGTTCCTGCTCAAAAATCGGGAATGCTTCGTAATTTGCAACTCCCTCACCGGTCTTTACCACCAGAATAACCCGGTAGGAATCTCCGAGAATCTCCTCCGGAATCTCCCCGTACACGTGAAGTCCGGTCGCGGTCTCGCCGCAATATCCCTCCATCGGCTTTTCTGTCATCTCATAAGCGAAAATGCTCGAAAGATTCACAGTCGGTGCCTCCATCATCGGCGCCTTAGCCGCAAGGTTCGAAAGGTTTCTCTCAACGATTTCCATCACAACGGTTGTGTAACCTTCTCTTACCACCGAATCGATTCGATACGGTACCACTCGGCTGAACTCTGCCTCTGCAAAGCTTTCCGCAAAATATGGCCACATCGTATTTCCAAAGGAATCTCGGAACATGAGAAGCTTTCCTTCGCCGGTTCCAATCGTCTTTATGGTAAGCGCCTCGTCACTCACTACATTTCCCTTTGTCTCAAAGGAATAGGAATAATCCGGATATAACTGCAAATCATCATCCGCTGCGCTCGAATACACCATATTCACAAGATCTGCATCCCAGTCCTTACGCTCGGTAAAGCTAATACCCTGAAACAATGCATTCGGAAGTCCTGAGGCCTCCATAATCGTCTGATATGCGAGCAAAGCCCCTTTATAATTCCAGTGCGAATCTCTCTTCTGATAGAGCACCTCATTCTCATTGGAAAATGCGTCATAAAGATTAGCATATGTAACCTCGGAGCCGGAAAGCACTGCCACAAGTTTCTCCAGATTTCCCTTTTGGTTAAGAGTCACATAACGGCTCGGCATAAACTGCCCGTAAAGCGTATTCTTATTCGGTGCAACCGTAAATACAAAGGTTGCTCCCTGTTCCTTGCAATAGTCGGACACCATCGCAAGGGTATTGACGATATTGTTGATATTCCGATCACTGATTGTTGCCACATTTTGATAATCTGACACCGTCGGCGCATAGTACAGCCATCCCTCGGAGCCAAGCACGACATCGTCCTCCGGCGACTCGCAGAACATCTCGGTTTTTACCCAGGCCTCAGCGTTAATCAACTGCGCACGGAGCCCCATATGCTCGGAAATCCAGGTGTCGAACTGACTGAAAAATGCGGTGTTCACCTTGCCCTCTTCCGTCACTTTCGGAAAGCTGCTTAGCTCACGCTTCTCCGCATTTTCCGTATCACCTTTGGAAAAGGCCATCGATGCGACCGGTGCGACCAGAATCAGCATAAATAAAATTGTAAAGATATAAACTGCCGGTTTCTTCACAAGATACTCCTTAGAATCTGAAATAAATAAACGGATTGTAACTGTCGGATGCCAAAGACATCAGTGTCAGCACAAGTACCAGAAGGCATCCGATGGCCTTCCCGTAGTCAAGCACAACTGCGCTCCAAGGCTTCTTCTCCGCTTTTTCACAGAGCATCCGCCAAATCGGGGTTGTGGCAAAGACCGCAATCACAAAGATTGTAATATGGTAAGCCGAAAGCATCGCCATCGCACCCACATATCCTGCTCCGCCATTGTTGCCAAAGCCAAACATGGCCTTTATAACATAGCCCGCCTGAAGCAGATTGTCTGCACGGAAGATGACAAAGCCCACTGTCACGGCAAGCAGGGTATATAGATGGTTAAAGAGTTTGAAGTTCTTCTTCACCGGGATGATGTTCGCGGACTCCAGCATTTGCAGGGTTCCGTGATAAAGTCCCCAAATCAGGAAGGTCCAGTTCGCCCCATGCCAGATGCCGGTTGCCAAGAAGACGATGTACTTATTCACCACGGTGCGACTCTTTCCTTTACGGTTTCCGCCAAGCGGGATGTAAAGATAGTCCTTAAACCAGGTGGACAGGGAAATGTGCCAGCGTCTCCAAAATTCCTGAATACTTCCGGAAATGTACGGGTAATTAAAGTTCTCGAGGAAATGGAAACCGAACAGACGCCCAAGTCCAATCGCCATATCGGAATAACCCGAGAAGTCAAAATAAATCTGCAAAAGGTATGCGATTGCACCAATCCAGCCCGATAACAATCCGAATTCACTGTTCGATAGGGCAAACATCCGGTCTGCAATATATGCCATTGTATTGGCAATCAAAACCTTCTTACCGAGACCGGCACTAAACCGAAACAGTCCGGACTTCACGCCCTCGTATGTTACCTCGCGCTCGTCAATTTCTTTCTCAATATCGTGATACTTAACAATCGGACCCGCGATGAGCTGTGGGAAGAAGGACACATATAGCAGAAGCTTAAAGAAGTTCTTCTGCACCGGAACCTGCCCGCGATACACATCGATCACATAAGACAATGCCTGGAATGTATAAAACGAAATACCAATCGGAAGGCTCAGCTTCGGCACAGGAAGCGCATAGTTTGTCGGTAAAAACAGGTTTACCGACTCCGCGAGAAAGCCTGCATATTTGAACACGACAAGAAGCAGCAGGTTGATTACCACTGCTGCTCCGAGGATGCATTTACTTTTTGTTTTCGAGATGCCGAGCCCTAACAGATAATTCATGAGTACGGATGCCAGGAGCAGAATGACATACACCGGCTCGCCGTACGCATAAAAGAAAATGCTCGCCACAATCAGAATGGCATTTCGAACCATTTTGTTCGGGATCACCAGATGGAGAAGAAACACCACCGGGAAGAACAGGCATAGAAATGCAATTGAACTGAAAACCATAGAAACCTCACATCACGTGTTTTTGTTATTTGTCGGTTGGCCACCACGACTTATAGCCATAATAGTACGGTGCCGTGTAATTCGACTTCTCCGGTGTCGGACCATGTCCCTTCGAATAAGTGTATGTATAATTCGGAAGATTTGCTTCCGTAACAAGGAACACCTTTTTCGACATACGCATGGAATCAATATGCTTCCACTGTCCATTCACATACACAATCGTCCAGTTATGTTCACCGGCCGAATGACCGCCGCCTTTTACCACTCTTGCATCATATCCGGCCTTCACGAGCACGAGCTTCATCAGGCTTGCATAATGCCAGCAGGCACCTTTTCCCTTATTCAGTGCTTCGATTGCCAGATAACGGTCCAGCTTATCGCACTGATGATTTGCATCCGAATAGCTTGCACGATAGCTTGTAACAATGCTTTCCGAATAGTAGCTATAAGTTGGAACCTTGCTCTGTACCCACTTGTACAGTGTTTCGATATCCTTACCCTTTGTACTAACGATATACTCAAGATATGCGTCCAAATTGGCGTCGGTAATCACATCGAATCCGTTCGAGCATACTCCGTTTGCATCAATGGTGTACTGCTGATAGGTTGTATTTACCCACATCACTCCGTCATCGCCAAAGTAATACTTCTTACCGCCCAGGGTGCGAAGTCCGGTCAGCATATAACCTTCCTGCGAGAAATAATAGGTTTTATTGTCAATCTTGGTGAAGCCGATTGCAAGCGCTCCGTCGGAATTTGGAAGGTAGAACTTTCCACCGTTGTCCGAATGCCAACCGGTAGTTCCTACACTGCCATCCGACTGAAGATAATACAGTTTTCCACTAATGGTAATCTTTCCGCTCTTACGAACGCCATCCGAACCAAAGTAGCATTTTGCTCCGTTTACGGTCTGCCATCCAGTCTGCGCAGCTCCATCCGTTCCAAAATAATATGTCTTTCCACTCACGCTCTGAAGTCCGTACTGCATCACACCCTTCGTATCGAAGAGATACAACTTTCCACTGATGGTTACAAGCCCGGTCTGCGCATATCCATTGATAAAGTACTGTTTTCCTTTTTCGGTCGACATAAGCCCGTTCTTTACCGTTCCGTCTTCCTCAAAGAAGTACTTCGTGCCATGAACCACCTGGTCTCCGACTGCCATGCATCCGTCTTCCAGGAAATAATAGCGAATTCCATCCACAGTGTACCAGTCCACCGCCATGATTCCATCATTATCAAAATAGTATCTGCCGGACTCTTTCGTAATCCAGCCAAGACACAGATTTCCTTCTTCGTCAAAGATGTATCGGCGCCCTTCCAAAACACAGGAGCCGGTCGCAAGTCCATCACCGGTCTCATACACACGGTTTCCGTTGTCAAGGTAATACCATCCGGTCTGAATGTGGTTATCCAGGAAAATGCGGTTTTCCCCTTCCACCATAACCATTCCATTCAGTATCGTTCCGTCCTCGGCGAAGTAATACAGTTCACCGTCAATTTCCATATAGCCGGACTGATAAGCACCGAGTTCTCCGGCCTCACCATCTTCCTTTGCATAGAAAATGCGGTTCTTCTCCCGAATCACTCCGGTCTTAAGGATTCCGTTCGTTCCCAGCAGAAACTTTTTCCCGTGAAGATTCAGAATGCCGGTTTGCATCGTTCCGATTTCAGGCGCGAAGTATCGAATCTCTCCCTCCGCGTTTTCAATCCATCCGTATCCGACATGTCCATCCTCATAGATGTAATAAATCGAATCTCCAACCTGGGTTAAGCCCGGCTGCACGGTACCGTAAATCGTACGATAATACAAGATTCCATCCAACGTGAAGAAGCCCATACAAAAGGTACCGTCTTCCTCACTAAAGTAATAGTCCAGTCCGTCGATTTCCACATTTCCCTTCTGAATTCCGAAGGTTGTGGAATAATAAATCTTATCGCCAACCGCTGCCAGTCCTTCAATCACATATCCATCCTCCGAGAACAGATACGTAACACCGTCAATCTCCTGAACGCCGGTCACACGGTCCCAGTTCACATAGTAGCATTTTCCCCGTTCCTCCTCATGCCAGCCCGGTTTCATCTGGTTATACAGCTTATTGGAGCCCCAGATTGCCACAAATGCGGCTGCCACAAAAACGGCGGACAAAACCAATACCCGTCGGATGCGTCTATTTCGTTTTCTTAATTGAAAGGCGATTTCCTCGTCCGATAACGAAGCCGGCGCTTCCTGCACCGCTTCCATCGGTTCCTTATTCTCTTCGATTGTCGCCTCTACGCGTTCCTCGTCCATTTGTTTCATCCTTACACTTTTGTTCACATCATGATTAGAAAATGCAGCCTTGTACTACACGTTCTATTTCGAACATACGACTTTCGCATGCTCGGGCTTACAGCTCATAATCAGCGAAAATGTACTTGTCCCAACAAGGGTACTTCGCTGAATCTCCGCTCATCTCAAAATGCCACCACTCCTGCTTTCCACGAAGCGGAATCAGGTCCGTTCCGGTGGTCATAATCGTATTCAACAGGTTTGCATCATCGGTATTAAATGCCATGTTGCATCGATAATCCAACGTATGCATCTTGGTCTGCATCCGAATCTCTTCTCCGAGCTGGTCCACATTTTCATAGCCCATAATCGTAAGGTCTAAGGCAATTCCCTTGTTATGGCGGGAATTTACCGCAATATAGTTACCTTCCGAGTAGTTGGAGGAAGTGAAGAATCCGTTTGCAAAGGTATGACCATTCTTGGAGGTGGTCAGATATTTGTTCCCGGAAACCGCACTGTTAACCGCTTTCGAGGTCGAATTCGGGCGGTAGCTCTCATAAATGAGAAGACAGGTACCGTTTGCCAGGGCATTTCTCTGACACGTAATCAGTTCTAACGCCAGGTCCCACACAGCCGGCATCTGGTCCTTCGAACCGTAATTCGGAAGTTTCTTTCCGGTAATGCCCGCAATTACATTGTAACCGCCGACACGAACGGAAGCCGCATTATCCTGCGCAAGAAGCGGGTCGTAACGGGTTGCTTCCGCCGAGGAAGAATCCACCATCAAAGCATTACCTCCGGCCGTAAAGATCGAAGAATATGCATTCGTTCGGTTATAATGGATACTATATTTGTTATCCCGTGGGAACAGATCCTGCAGGTCGATTAACATCGTACTGGCCATAACCCAACCGCTAACCTTCTTGTCGCCAATCGTTCCCTCGACATGGATACTCCAGTCATTCTGGGAGATTCGAACGGCATAAGAGCCATCCTCCGACTTGCTAATCGTCATCGCCGTTCCACCGGAAAGATTGGACACGGTATTGCCCGAGCGCTTGGAATCCTCGTAAATAGCGGTATTAAACTGTGCCCAGACCTTTGCACCGAGGCAGCCATTTGCATCAGACATCAAAACACCCTTCTTGCTGCCGGACACCTCTAAGGTCGCATACAGATTCAAAAACGGATCCACGGAAGCATCGCCACCGGTCTTTGCCGTTACTTTATCCGCGGTAACCGTATTTTGCTCTCCTTCTGTTGCCGCAACGGAGATATCATAGTTGGAATCGTTCGACAATCCGCCAAGAGTAATGGATGTAGTCGTAGCCTCCGCCAGCTCCCACTTGCTGGTACCGTCCTTGCGATAACGAATCTGGTAAGTTTCTCCCGGATTACTCTCATTCCAACTGAGGGAAATGGAGGAAATGGTCGTCTTATCCACCGTTACATAAATAGGAACAACGTCCTTCTTCTTACCGTAAATGGTCACCACATCGCAGTAATTACCATACGAACCGGATCTGGAATAACCACGCACGCGTACCTCATAATTCGTCTCCGGGCTAACCTCAAACGAATATTCCGTCGATGCAGAAAGCATTACGGTCCACGCTTCGGTGCCACTGGCACGATAGCAGACCTCATATCCCTTTGCTGCCTCCAACGCATCGAAAATAACCGTCATGGACGTTTCATCCACGCCGCCTGCAGACAAGCCGGACACGATTCCCATCGATTCATCAATGACAATCCCAACGGTCGGTGTTGGTGTATCCGGAACACCGATAATATCAATCACTTTTGTGGACACCTTTCCAAAGATGAAAATGATGCCGATAATCAGCAATTCCAGAGCCACCACGCCCCACAATGCCGAAATGATACTTTTCCCTTTTCTACTCATAATCAAAATCCTCGGAAGTACTCTTCCCGCGCTAACCTGTGGGGTTACCCCACACTATTATCAACCAGCTCAATTTCTGTCACGATTCCACCCTGAACATAGAAAATCAAGGTGAATCGTCCATCCTTGTAAGCTCTACGCATACCACCCGACTCGCTCGGATCTCCGTATGCCGCAACCAAATCATCTTCACCGGATGTTCCGATGATAATTCCCTTTGCATTTTTAAAACCTGTCTTTGTTATATCGACGTCATAGATTAACTGTTGTCCGTCCTTTGACAGAGTGCAGACAGTCACACCATCGTAGTAGTAGTTGATGTCATAGCCGTCATCGAGACACGCCTGTCCTTCCTGTTGATCCAATAGGGTTCCGGCCGCATTTACATTCGACGTGAAATCATCTCCCGGCTTCACTGTAACACTGCCCAGACTCACCTTGCAATCGGAGGCGGAATAGCTGCCTTTTGCCTGCGCCGGAGTCGGGGTATTGGTTGGTGTCGGGGATGGTGTATTCGTCGGGGTTGGTGTCGCAGTCGTTTGCTCCGGGGTTGGTGTCGCAGTCATATCTGCCGCCGGAGTCATCGTCGGAGTGACCGTAATCTCAACTGCATCCGTCGGTGTTACTTCCGGGGTTCCGGTGACTTCTGCAGGTGTAACAGATACCTCTGGGGCATCGGTTTCCGCCCCGGTATCCACGCCCGTCTCTGTATCA
>DCGJ01000045.1:0-670 GCA_002315495.1 Lachnoclostridium sp. UBA1781
AATGTGTGGTCCGCCGTAATGAAGGAACAACGGGTCCCACTCCATCGCCCACTGAATAAAGTACAAACGGGAACTACGAATGGAGCCCAGTCGGGTAATGTCCTCGTAATCCTCAATAACGGCCATCATACGAGTTACGCCGCCACCATTCATTGCTTCATATAAAATGTCCGCTTTTCCGATACCGGACTGCGGATCAACAACCTGAACATTACTGATCATACAAGCAACCGGACGCTTGTTAGCGGCCTCTTCCGTAATCCACTTTCCGGTCAAAGAGCTGCGCACCATACCATCATGGTTCTCCGGAGTCGGTGTTGGAGAAGGAAGCTCCTCCGTTGTCGCAGGGTCTGCACTTTCCGTCGGCGCAGGGCTGTCTGTCGGTGCAGTTGTTGTAGTTGCCGTTGGTGTATTCGTGGAAGTCGGAGTTTCGGTCTTCTTCTCTTCCTTCTTACCGCATGCACCAAATGCAAACACGAAAAAGCAGCATATCACTGCTAAAGCTACAATTTTTTTGTTTTTAAAGATACTCATAAGATATCCGGTCCTTTCTTTTTCAAAAGCATTTTAGTCATTCCCAGACATAAGCCATTATAGCATTTTTTAACAAAAAAGAAAAGCCCCATCCTTAAAAGGATGAGGCTTACAGGGGCAGTAGGATTCGAACCCA
>DCGJ01000045.1:714-11927 GCA_002315495.1 Lachnoclostridium sp. UBA1781
CTACCAGCTGAACTATACCCCTATAGAAGTGCAACTCAATTGCACTTCGACATCTTACACTATGAATCTCAAATTGTCAACAAGAAATTAATCAAAAACTTCTCTTTGCATTCCCGCCCAGGAATCACGGCAGGCATTCCAAATTGCACTAAATTCATTCAGCGACAGCGGCGTTGCACCATTTCCCAAGGAAACGGATAAGGCAGGAATATTCAACACATTATTGGCATAAGCCTCCATACTGCCGTCCCCGGAAACCGACTCGTCGCTCACATCGTAATTCATATACTCTGCCAGCGCATCAGCAAAAGTTTTCGATAATGTTAGGGTGTCTCCGGACTGCCCGTAATTATAATTAATCTTGGAACCAGAGGTATGATAAACAATCAGCAGATCACTGTTCCAATACTCCAGAGAATGAAGCACGGCCTTTGTCTCCGCTTCCGAGTTGGCTGTTACACCCTTATATCCCTGCGAGGACGGCTCGGTAACCGTACCTGCAGTGTCAAACCGATAATCAAAATTGTTCCGAATGTCAACACCGTTCGCATTTGCATAGAAGAACATGAGGTAATTCTCAAGTTTCAAATTGGTTCCACCATTCGCCTGGTCCCGACGGAACCATTCCTCCAGTTCCATCTTAATCGAAATGGACTGCACGCATGTCAGATACTCCTGGCTAATAGTTGCACCATCCGGATTCAACATTGGGATAATGTGAATTGCGATATTGTCAAACAAATCATTGTATAAAAAGCCCTTGAAATTACCGGTATCATAGAATGTCAGGTAGTACTCAATCTGCTTCATACATACCAAGGCACTCATATATTCCGTACCGCAAACCGAACCAACAATCGTAATGTGTCGCTTTGCTTCGGGATTACCAAGCGTTACCTCGAAAATGTTCCGATTGTCTGCCGTTGTACCAATAATACCCAGTTTCATGTGATCCGGGTACTTACTACGAAGTTCCTGCAAATCATCGCACATCGAGGTATAACTATAAAGCTGTCGGGACGTATCAACCACATTCAGCATAGCCTGCGAGAATTCAAAGGTCTGCTTTTCCTGGATTACGAGTGTTGTAATATAATCCTTCGTCACATATGCAGTTTGATCCTCATAGTAAATGCGGTCCCACCCGGACGTTCCGTTTCCTGTTCTGCTAAGCTCGGTCCCATAGGTTACCGTTGCCAAAATCTCAGACTCCGCATTTGGCTCCATACGAAGGTTCAATGTATCCGAAACTACATATACCATATCCGAAACCGGATAAAAGCCAAATTCATCCAACGGGAGTTCCCCGTCCTTATGGTCATCCACTTCCTGACTAAGAATGATATGCTCCGCCTGCTCAATCTGCTCCCAGGTGAGATCAAATGGGTGCTTCTCCCCACACCCCACAACCAGTGCGGCGAGCAAACAGAGTAAAATTATGAAACGAATCTTTTTCATACGAATCCCCATTTCTTTGTTAAGCCCTTTTTTCCATCCTTTATTGTATCACAGAACTCTAGTTCCCGAAAGAGTAAACCACCATTTTTTCCGCTTCTTCGACATCGCAATACCCTAAACGAACCGTTTCCTCCGAAGATACCAAAACACCGCCGAAATACCTCGCAATCACCTTCATGGACGTATTATCCGAATCGGTTCGAAGAATCATCTTTCTCGCTCCTATTCGTTCCTTAAGAATTGGCAAGAGTTCTTTCGTGACAGCGGTGCCGATTCCCATGTTACGAATACTCGGCAGCAAAATTATGCCAAATTCGGCATAGTCGCCTTTTCCTTCCGCCCCGACGAAGCCAAGCATGGATTCTTCACAAAACAAGCCGTACATTCCAACATTTGACAAGGCATAGGAAAGCCGATGATAATCCAGAATCTCCTGTGCCATGTGGTCCGAATGGAGTAACGGAGAACAATTCCCCGAGGTATCCCATACGCATTTCGCAAAATACTCCGCTTCAGTTGCTTCCCGTACATCCAGCTCGCGAATCCATAACCCCGCTTTCTTCTCAGGATTCTGAAGACCTGTCGGCTCCATCATCGGGATTTCACAGATCACCTGTCCGGCTCCAAGCATATGAGAAAGCAATGGTTTCCAATCGGAGACCTCGAGCGTTTCGCAGTCCGTCACAAGATAACGATACTGATCGGAATCCGCCGGGAGCTTCTCTCCCTTAACCAGCCCAATCGCATTCGTAAGTTCGTCAACACCTTGAAAATGCCCGACCTTCTCCCCTGTTACGCCATCATAAAAACATAAGGTGGCAAGTTTTTCACCGGAATACTCCTCCAAGACGGACGAAATTGTCTCCCATATTTTTTCCATATCAATCCCCATTTACTTATTTGTCTTAAAAATGCTCGTCAGCTCACGGATATTACCGATTCCGATAATTTCGATTCCCTTTGGCAGTTCTTCCATCTGCTTCCGATTGGCTTCCGGCATAATAATTCGATGATAGCCCAGCTTCGCTGCTTCACGCACGCGCTGCATCGCCTGGGAAACCGAACGAACCTCTCCGGTCAGTCCAACTTCACCAAATACTGCAGTTTTCTCCGGCATCTCCTGTTTCAGATATCCGGAAAGAATGGCCGTAACAATGCCAAGATCCAGTGCAGGCTCCGTTACCCTCATACCACCTGCAACATTAATATACGCATCACATTCCGACAAATGCGGCCCGAGCTTCTTCTCCATAACCGCCATCAGCAGATTAATGCGGTTATAATCCGTTCCCACTGCGGTTCGCTTCGGAAAATTAAAAATCGTCTTACAAATAAGGGCCTGCACCTCAACCAGAATCGGTCTTGTGCCCTCTAACGTCACAGTCACCGTCGATCCCGGTTCATTGTCCGGCATCCCCATAAGCATATGCTCCGATGGGTTCAACACTTCCCGTAAACCGGTCCCGACCATCTCAAAAACACCGATTTCGTTCGTAGATCCAAATCGATTTTTCACTCCACGAAGGATACGATAAGAGGAGGATTGCTCACCCTCAAAATAAAGCACGGTGTCCACCATATGCTCAAGCATACGAGGCCCTGCCACGGTACCTTCCTTTGTTACATGTCCAATAATGAAAATGCTGATCTCCTCCTCCTTTGCCACGCGAAGCAAAGAGGATGTAATTTCTCTCACCTGACTGATGGAGCCAGGTGCACTTTCGACATCAGCCTTCACCATTGTCTGAATCGAGTCAATCACAACAAGGCTCGGTTTCATTTCGTAAATAGCCTCTATGACATCATCTAACGAAGTTTCGGAGAGAAGCTTCAGACTGTCCGAGAATTCTCCGATACGAACAGCACGCATTTTTATCTGGCGAAGCGATTCCTCCCCGGACACATATAGAATACTTTCATTCTTCACGGATAAATTTCGGCACATCTGAAGTAACAGGGTGGATTTGCCGATGCCCGGATCACCACCAACCAAAACCAAGGAACCGCGCACGATACCGCCCCCAAGCACGCGGTCCAGTTCCTCCATATCAGTAGAGGTCCGGCTCTCGCGCTCCATATTGACTTCCTTCAGACTGACAGGTTTACATTCCCGTTTCGAGAGTCGGGAAATGCCCGCCTTACGCCCCTTATCTTCTGGCGCTTCCACCATCGTGTCCCAAGCATGACAGCTCGGGCACTGTCCCATCCAACGGGACGCTTCCGCACCACATTCTTTACAAAAAAATACGGTTTTATTTTTTGCCATAATGTTAAAATCCTTCCCCCATATTTCACATATTCCCCTAAGCCTACTCGATTACCGGCTTGTCATCCTTCATCACGATTCGGCAAGTATTTCCGCGCTGAAGCTGTCCGGATAGCATTGCCTCCGCTAGGGCATTTTCCAAATCGTTCTGAATCGCACGGCGAATTGGTCTTGCACCATATTTCGGATCGAATCCTTTTTTTGCAATATAATCGACTACCTCATCGCTGTAGGTAAGCGTCAGCTCACCGGCTTCCTTCACCTGCTTTGAAAGTCTGGAAAGAAGCAGGCGGCTGATATCCTTAAGCTCCGACTCATTCAGCATATGGAACACAACGGTATCGTCGATTCGGTTCAAAAACTCCGGTTTGAAAATGCGCTTCACTTCCTCCAAAACGCCATTTTTCATACGCTCATAATCGGCCTTTGCATCGGAAACCGCTGCAAATCCAAGATTTTTCGGTGCAACGATTCGCTCCGCACCTGCGTTACTGGTCATCATAATGACCGTGTTACTAAAATCAATCATACGTCCGTTCGAATCGGTGACACGGCCATCGTCAAGCACCTGAAGTAGGATGTTAAATACATCCGGATGTGCCTTCTCGATTTCATCAAACAGAACAACAGAATAAGGCTTTCTGCGTACCATTTCGCTCAGTTGACCACCCTCCTCAAAGCCAACGTAGCCCGGAGGGGAACCAATCATTTTCGATACACTGTGCTTCTCCATGTATTCGGACATATCGATTCGAATCATGGCCTGCTCATCGCCAAACAAGGCTTCCGCAAGTGTCTTGCATAGCTCGGTTTTACCGACACCGGTCGGGCCGAGTAGCAAAAAGGAGCCTACCGGTCGCTTTGGATCCTTCAGTCCGACACGGGATCTGCGAATGGCACGGGCAACTTCGGAAATTGCCTCCTCCTGACCGATGACACGGGCATGAAGCTCGTCCTCCAAATGAAGAAGTCTCTCGCTCTCCGAGGCAGTCAGTTTCTGAAGCGGAATTCCACTCATTAAGGATACTACCTGCCCAACCGTTTCCTCGGTTACCTCAGGTGTTCCAACCTCGCCGGCGGCTTTTTTAATCGCTTTCTCCTTGCGAAGAAGCGCATTTTCCTTCTTCTTTAAGTCGGCAAGACGCTCCACCTCGCCCTCGGTAATTGCTGCTTCCTTTTCATCCAGTAAGGCATGCTTCGCTTCTTCAATTGCCATTAACTTTGAAAATGCTTCCTGTCCTCCCAGACGGATTCTACTGGCAGACTCGTCCATCAGATCAATTGCTTTATCCGGAAGGAATCGGTCATTCAGATACCGCTTGGATAATTTTGCACACGCCTCCAAAGCCCCATCGGAAATGATAACCTGATGATGCTTTTCATACTGTGGGCGAAGTCCCTTTAAGATTTCAATCGTCTGTGGAACCGTCGGTTCCTCCACAGCAACCGGCTGAAAACGTCGCTCTAACGCAGCATCCTTCTCGATATGCTTGCGATACTCTTCTCTGGTGGTTGCGCCTATCATCTGCACACCGCCACGAGACAATGCCGGTTTTAAAATATTGGCAGCGTCCAGGCTTCCCTCTGCACTTCCCGCACCAATCATCGTATGAATCTCGTCCATGAAAAGAATGATGTTCCCATCCTCTTCAACTTCATCTATCAGCTTCTTCATGCGGTCCTCAAACTCACCGCGGTACTTAGAGCCTGCTACAATTGCAGACATATCCAAGGTCATAATGCGCTTCCGCTTCAGCTCGTCCGGAACCAGGCCAAGAGCAACTCGGTGTGCCAATCCTTCTACCACAGCCGTTTTTCCGACACCCGGCTCACCGATCAGACACGGGTTATTCTTCGTTCTGCGGGAAAGAATCTGAAGGATTCGCTCCGTTTCGATCTGACGCCCAATGACAGGGTCCATTTCGCCGGAAAGGGCAGCCTTCGTCATATCACGACAAAAGGCATCAATAGCTGATTGCGCACTGTTTTTTCCCTTTAGGCGGGCCATCTCCAGTTTCGTTTCCGTCGCATCAAGCCCAAGTGCCTCAAGTGTGGACACATAGAGCTTTTGCAGGCTAACATGAAGCGTATTCAGCAAACGAATGGCAACGGAATCCTTGTCCTTTAACACAGCTAACAGTAAATGTTCAGTGCCGATTTTCTCAAAATGCATTCCTTCCGCAGTTTTACCGGCCTCCTCAAGAACATGCTGAAACCGTTCCGAATACGGGATATTCTTCTTTCCTCTTTTTCCCTTCTGTTTTGGGAAGAAAGTCTTCATAATTTCATTCAGTTCTGACGGATGAACGCCATTTTCATGGAGCACCTCTGTTGCTCCGGACGGAAACGTAAAAAACGCAATCAGCAAATGCTCGGTACCGACATAATCGGACCCATAGCCCCTTGCGTGTTCTTCTGCTGCAGCTACCGTGAGCTTTGCAACTTCCGTAAAATCATATCTCATAATCTACCCTCTTTCTGCCCGAAATAGCTTTATCGGAGTACATAATTCCCATCATCCATTCCGAGCGTACATACGAAAAGTGTAACAATCCGACCTGTATTTGTCAAGAAGCCCAAACTGAAATAAGCCCCCATTGCTGGGGGCTTATCCTACTTGGTTATGGTAATCGTATAATTACGAATTGTGCCGTTCGCAGCTGTCACCTCGAGGATGATTTTGTTCTCACCTGAAGTCAGATTGTGCGTGCCTAACCCACCTGTAATCTTTGCGGATGCGGCAACAGTTTTTGCACTGATGGTTACCGAAGTAACAGTTTCGGAAACCTTAGCCGTATACTCTGTCACGTCATAACTAAAGGTCGGTGAAATCGCAACCTTTCCGCCATCACTGTCTGAGGTTATTGTAATGGAACTCAGATAATTATTCGGATTGTATACCACACTCGGTTCGGAAACCGCCTTCTCGGTCATATTATTATAAACCGGAATAGAGAAGGTAATCGTCATATCCTCGTAGTCTTCCATTGCCTTATAAGCGAGATACACCTTATAGCCTTCCGACTTCGGTGCCTCGACATTTCCCATATACTGATGGTTATAGGTGCTTCGACCGGTCACATTAAACTTCTGCAGGTAAATGCTGTTCTGTCCACGGCTGATGTAATTATAGCCGATATAATATGCACCACCAACAATTGCATCATGAATGTTATTCCAAGGAATCAGACAGGCCTTGTTCAGAGTCGCATTTGTTCCACCATATTTCGCAAATTTCAAACCATTTTTAATGGCACCCATCTGTGCGGTGGAATTTGAAGCGCCGATATTATAGAAGTTGTGGAGTCCTTCATATCCGCTAACCGTTCCGGTTGCACTGAGCGAAAATGCGTTTGCACTGATGACAACCTCCTGCTTCGCACGGGAAGCCAAATGATACGGACTGACACCGGAATACTGGGCCGCCTCCATAAATGCTTCGGAGTACAGCATCGTCTTCTGATTGCCATTCGCATCCGTATACGTGAAGCTTTTCTTGTACATCGGGGTGCCCTTTAAAATGCACTCCACGCCCTCTTTGGTCTGATTATCACAGTTATAACTCAGCTCCTCAAACATAAAGATGTAGTTATCGGTAAGCCAGTTTCTAGGGTCCATGAAATACTGAAGTCCGGCATTTGACACGGTTACCCATGTACTTCCATCGTAAGGGATGAATTTGTCGGTATTCCAATTGTAACAGTTTGCCGCAAAGGAGAGCCACTTGAGTGCTCGGGAGTTCGAAATCAGATTTCTTCCAACCACATCCTCATTTGCAATGACCGTATTCCAATCAAGACCGGTTACGAACGGCTGGAATTTCCAGTTTGGATGTTCATTATGTAATTTTGTCAGATAAGGAAGATAGCTTTCCGGAAAGCCCAACGCTCTCATCTCGTCTTCGAAGCTTTGATTGCTTGCAAACGGATCGAAAGCTCCTTCCTCACTATCCTTGCAAAGGGTGAGATATGTTGCCTTCACGTATCCATAAGACACGGTATCGCCCTTCAGGAATGCGATTTTGTTCCACTTTACCGAGGAAACCATTTGCTCCTCAGTCATAAACACATAGGTTCCTTTGTCGAGCTTCATGGTGTTGCCGGAAGCATCTTTTACAACAGAGCCGCTCTCACTCGGAGTCTGGTAAACGGTAACTCCGGACGCATTTGCATTCGCCCAGAATCCGCTGGTTCCATAGTTTAACTTCACGTAGGTGCTTGAGCAATAACCGGTAATCATGACATCACCGGATTCAATGGCAATATGGTACCAAATGATACTACCGTTCCAGGCTTCTCCAATCACGTAAACCGTCTGAAGATCGGAAAGCTTCATAATAACCGAATACTCGGTAGACGGACCGGTACGCATATTGACCGAGCTGCCGGTCATGGATGCACGTAGATAATATGGAAGTTCACTTCCCTCCGTTGGAACATACTCTTCCTCCGTCTTCTCCGGAAGAGACTCGGAAAGCGTGATGTATTTGCCAAACATATAGCCCTTGTAGGTAGCACCATCAAGGATTGCAGTCACTTCGTACCACACATCACCATTAGAGTCGAGTGCAGAGCCGGTCACGGTAATGGCCTGTCCGTTACTCATAGTCGTAATCTTTGAAAATTCGGTTCCTGCCCCACTACGCATGTTTAGAATCGTTGCATTTATCGTTGCAGCGATATGAATCCCGGTTTCGGTGGTTCCGTCCGTCGTTGGTACGCTTTCCGTTGGAATCGGCGTACAAGTCGGTGTAGGCGTACTTGTCGCGGTTGGGATTGGTGTATTGGTAGGAGCAGCCGTTGGCTTTGGAGTCCCCGTAGCTGTAGGCTTCGGAGTACTTGTAGCTGTCGGAATCGGTGTGCTCGTTGGTGTTGGAGTATTGGTTGCCGTTGGCTTTGGTGTGTTCGTTGCCGTTGGCTTCGGCGTGTTCGTTGCCGTAGGCTTTGGTGTACTCGTTGCCGTTGGCTTTGGCGTACTTGTTGCCGTTGGCTTTGGTGTACTCGTTGCCGTTGGCTTCTTTGTTGGTGTTGCTGTTGGCTTTGGTGTTACCGTCGCCGTCGGCTTCTTCGTCGGTGCAGCAGTTGGTTTTGCTGTAACCGTTATGTATGAAGCAAATACGTAGCCCGTAATGGTAGACTTCCCGCTAACAAGCGAAACCTTATACCATGCCTGCCCCTTGGAATCCTTTGCATTTCCAAGAATGGTCACCGAAGTATTCTTAGAAATCGAGGTTAGTTTTGTATATGAGGTTCCGGCGCCACTGCGAACATTTAGCGTTGTGGCATTCACGTAGCCAACCTTTGCTGCTGCGGTTGGGGTCGGAGTCATGGTCGCCTTTTTTGTCGGAGTCAGTGTCGGTGTGGCAATCTTACCTGAAACCGTAAGATACTCACCAAATACATACCCAGTCACCGTTTTTCCGGAAATGGTTGTTGAAATCTTATACCAGATTCTTCCCTGACTATCCTTGGCGGAGCCGATGACATTCACCTTCGCGCCCTTAGCCAGCGTTCCAACCTTAGAATAACTGGTGGACGTACCGCTACGGATATTCAAAACGTTAGAGTTAACCGTACCCGTGGCGCCGGATGTTCCTGTTTTTGCCGGAGTTGGCGTAGGGGTTGCGGTTGCTTTTTTCGTTGCGGTTGGTGTTACTGTCGCCGTCTTCGCCGGCGTAACCGTCGGAGTTATTTTCTTAATATACTGAGCAAAACAATACCCATTGTAGGTTGTTCCGTGATAATTCACGCTGACCTTGTACCAATCACCGGAGGTTCCCTGAATGGTCACCTTATCTCCCTTCGCCAGCTTCACATAAGAGCCGTCGGCTTGCGTCAGGATGGAATAATTGGTTCCGGGACCGGAACGAACATAAAGCGCATTTGCAATACATTCACCGGTTGTTTTTGTCGTACTTGCCTGGGCAGTGCCTCCGCAAAACAGGCCAAATTGCACTCCAATCAATTCAAAAAGGAGCGCCACGATAAGAATCTTTGCAATTCTGATTTTCTTTCCCATCGCTTTACTCCTTTCTTTTATCTTTCTTCATCAAAATGCGGCATTTTTAACGCAAAAAACGCCAATCACAGGTTAAAATTCATTCTACACCATTAGAATGAAAAATGCAAGAAAATGAGTGAGAATTCACAAAATGAAGCCCAAGTGACTACATTGTAATCACTTGGGCCTCGTATTTACTTCATTGTGCAGGTAATGCTCTTACTCGTCGCATAAGATGCTCGGTAGGTTGTGGAACCAACCACCTTAATTGCTCTTACACTGTAGCTGTAGGTCTTACCCTTTGTTACAGCCGTGTCGACATACGACGTGGTTGCATTGCCGGAAATGCTCTTGTAAAGCTTCCATGTCTTACCCCCGTCATCGGTTCGAAGAATCTCGTAACCGGTTGCTGCGGTATTCTGATTCCAGGAAATCTTAATGCCCTTGCTCGTATTTGCCACAGAGAAGGTTGAAATCTTCAAGCATACAAGTGCTTTACTGGTCGGCCATGAAGCACGGTAGGTTACACCATCCACAGTCTTGTAAGGCCTTACACTGTATTTGTAAGTCTTTCCGGTCACTACCGAGGTATCTGTAAAGGCAAGGGTTGCATTTGACGTAATTGTCTTATACGTCTTCCAGGTTGCGCCGTTATCATCGGAACGAAGAATCTCATAACCGGTTGCTGCGGCATTCTTATCCCATGTAAGATCAATGTAAATGCCCTTATTCGCAACCGTGAAGTTCTGACCTGTCAAGTAGACAATTGCTTTACTGGTCGGATACGGAGCACGTGTGGTAGTTCCATTCGCAGTGTAATAAGGTCTTACACTGTATCGGTACATTTTTCCGTTTGTTACCGCTGTATCCACATAGGAAAGCGTTGCATTGTTATTGATGGATTTGACCATCTTCCACGTTTTACCGATTTCATCCCAACGAAGGACTTCATACCCGGTGGCTGCCGCATTCTTATTCCAGGATACCTTTACGCTTCCTGAAGCATTTGCTACTGAGAAGGTCAATTCTGCAAGATACAGAATAGCCTTACTTGTCGGGTAACTTGGTCGATAGGTTTTACCGCCCACAACCGCATATGGTCTTACACTATATCGGTACGTCTTACCATTCGTAACACCGGTATCCAGGTAGGAAACGGTTGTATTACTACTGATGGTTTTATACAGTTTCCAGGTCTTTCCGTTGTCATCAGATCGAAGAATCTCGTAGCCGGAGGCTGCGCTATCTTGATTCCAAGATACTTTAATACCATTGGAAGCATTATCAATCGTAAATGTGGACCCCTTCAGATCCGGCGGCTCCGGAGTTGGGGTACTCGTCGGCGTTAGCGCTGGAGTACTCGTTGAGGTTGGAGTATTCGTTGGCACCGGTGTGTTTGTTGGCACCGGGGTATTCGTTGGAGTACTTGTCGGCGTATTCGTCGGTTCCGGTGTCGGTGTATTCGTTGGCGTACTCGTCGGCTTCGGCG
>DCGJ01000039.1:0-1367 GCA_002315495.1 Lachnoclostridium sp. UBA1781
TAATTATGGTTGAATTAGATCAGATCAAATTCAAACTTTCCGGATACGAGGAACCCCTTAAGCATATTGGGGCATCTTTGGATCTGGTAAGCAAGAAGAGAAAAATCGAGGAGCTGGAAGGCATTATGGAGTCCCCGGGGTTCTGGGATGATGCAACCAAGTCACAAGCGGCCACCCGTGAGCTGAACACACTGAAAGAAATTGTGGGAAGTTATGAGAAGCTTGCGAATCAGTATGAGGATTTGCAGACTTTGTTAGAGATGGGCTACGAGGAGAACGACCCGGAGATGGTGCCGGAGATTCAGGCGGAGTTTGATGATTTCGCTGAGAAGCTGGAAGCCATGCATTTGGAGACACTGTTATCGGGTGAGTATGACAGCGAGAATGCGATTCTGACGCTTCATGCCGGAGCCGGCGGAACCGAATCCTGCGACTGGTGCGGTATGTTATATCGTATGTATCAGAAATGGGCGCAGAAGAAGGGCTTCTCGTTGGAGGTTCTCGACTTCCTGGATGGTGATGAGGCCGGCATTAAGTCGGTAACGTTCCAGATTAACGGTCTGAATGCGTACGGATATCTGAAGAGTGAACACGGCGTTCATCGTCTGGTTCGAATCAGTCCGTTTAACGCGGCGGGCAAGCGCCAGACGTCCTTCGTATCGCTGGATGTTATGCCGGATATCGATAAGAATATCGAGATTGAAATCAATATGGACGATTTGGAAATCGGCACCTATCATGCAAGCGGTGCCGGCGGTCAGCACATCAATAAGACGTCCTCCGCTGTTCGAATCGTACATAAGCCTACCGGCATTGTGGTAGCCTGTCAGATGGAGCGTTCCCAGTTCCAGAACAAGGACAAGGCGCTTCAGATGCTGAAGGCAAAACTTTATATGTTGAAGCAGCAGGAGCAGGCAGATAAGGAGGCCGGTATCCGTGGCGAAGCTCGCGCTATCAATTTCGGTAGCCAGATTCGTTCCTATGTGCTGCAGCCTTATACGATGGTAAAGGACCACAGAACCGGAGTAGAGGTGGGAAATGCGCAATCTGTTCTGGATGGTAACGTGGATCCGTTTATTAACGGTTACCTGCAGAAGCTCGCGATTGGCGGTTCCATGGATTCGGCGGATGAGGATATGTAACGATGGAATCTAAGCCATTTAAATTGGTATCGGAATTTGCCCCGACGGGCGACCAGCCGGAGGCGATTAAAGCCCTGGTGGAGGGCTTCAAAGAGGGAAATCAGTTCGAAACGTTGCTCGGTGTTACCGGCTCCGGTAAGACCTTCACAATGGCGAATGTCATTGCGCAGTTGAACAAGCCGACTTTGATTATCTCCCATAACAAAACGCTCGCCGCTCAGCTTT
>DCGJ01000039.1:1439-2219 GCA_002315495.1 Lachnoclostridium sp. UBA1781
ACTACGATTATTACCAGCCGGAAGCGTATGTTCCGTCTTCTGACACGTATATCGAGAAGGACTCTGATATTAACGATGAAATTGACCGTCTTCGTCATAGTGCGACAGCGGCTCTTTCCGAGCGTCGCGATGTCATTGTCATTGCATCGGTATCCTGCATTTACGGAATCGGTGCGCCGGAGGAATACCAGGAGCAGACGATTAGCTTAAGGCCGGGAATGGAGCTGGACCGGGACGCATTTTTAAGACGATTAATCGATATTCAGTACGACCGAAATGATATGGACTTTAAGCGCGGCACCTTCCGCGTAAGAGGCGATGTTGTGGAGGTTTATCCGGTATCCGGTGGGGAAAATGAAGCCTACCGCATTGAGTTCTTCGGGGATGAGATTGACCGTGTACAGATTATTGATGTGCTAAAGGGGAGAGTAAAGCAGAGCCTGACGCACCTGATGATTTTCCCAGCTTCTCATTACGTTGTCGGCAACGAACGAATGAGGGAAGCAATTCGACGAATTGAGGACGAGCTGGACGAGCGCGTGCGCTATTATAAGAGCGAAGGAAAGCTTTTGGAGGCACAGCGAATTAACGAGCGTACGAATTTTGATATTGAGATGCTTCGTGAGACCGGCGTTTGTTCGGGAATTGAGAACTACACAATGTATCTGTCGGGACTTACGATGGAGGATACGCCATTTACCCTGATGAACTTCTTCCCGGACGATTATCTGATTATTGTGGACGAGAGTCATATTACGATTCCTCAGATTCGCGGTATGT
>DCGJ01000039.1:2270-2724 GCA_002315495.1 Lachnoclostridium sp. UBA1781
CCCTGTCACGTAAGACGACATTAATCGACTATGGCTTCCGTTTGCCGTCGGCACAGGCGAACCGACCGCTTAATTTTGAGGAATTTGAGAATAATGTGAACCAGATGCTCTTCGTATCTGCGACACCGAATGTATACGAGGAGGAGCACGAGCTTCTTCGTGCGGAACAGGTGATTCGACCGACCGGTCTGTTGGACCCGCCGGTGGAGGGGCGCCCGATTGAGGGGCAGATTGACGATCTGATTTCTGAAATCAATAAGACCGTTGAAGAGAAGAATAAGGTCCTCGTAACAACCCTGACCAAGCACATGGCGGAGCAGCTTACGGAGTATCTGAAGGAAGTGGGCATTCGTGTCCGCTATCTGCATTCCGATATTGATACGTTAGAGCGAACCGAGATTATTCGCGACATGCGATTGGATGTATTCGATGTACTGGTTGGAATTAACCTTCT
>DCGJ01000039.1:2784-4957 GCA_002315495.1 Lachnoclostridium sp. UBA1781
ATTCTGGATGCGGACAAGGAGGGCTTCCTCCGTTCCCGTACATCACTCGTTCAGACCATCGGACGTGCCGCACGTAATGACCGCGGACATGTTATTATGTATGCGGATAATATGACGGATTCCATGCGAATGGCCATTGACGAAACCAATCGCCGTCGTGAGATCCAGATGCGTTACAATGAGGAGAACGGGATTACCCCGCAGACCATCCGCAAGAAGGTTCGTGACCTCATTTCCATTAGTGAGAAAGCAGTGAAGGTAACCAATGGAATCGAGAAGGATTACGAGTCCATGAGCAAGAAGGAACTCGAAAAGATGATTGCTCAGTTGACGAAGAAAATGCACACCGCCGCTGCAGAACTGAACTTCGAGAAGGCGGCTGAGCTTCGAGACGAGATACAAAAGATTCGTAAGGAATTGTGTGAAGAATAGGAGTAAAGGACATGAGTTCTACAAGAGTAGAATCTGAAGAAATAAGGGAATCCATGATTGCGCATCGATTGTCCTTCGACGTGGATACGAGGCGTTTCATTCGAATTCGGGGAGCCAGAGAGAACAACCTGAAGAACCTGGATGTGAACATTCCAAGAGATAAGTTTGTTGTGCTCACCGGTCTTTCCGGATCGGGGAAATCCTCCCTCGCATTTGATACCATTTATGCGGAAGGTCAGAGACGATATATGCAGTCGCTTTCCTCCTACGCAAGAATGTTCCTGGGCCAGATGGAGAAGCCGGATGTCGATAGCATCGAAGGCTTACCGCCGGCCATTAGCATAGAACAGAAATCCACAAATCGTAACCCGCGTTCCACGGTTGGAACGGTGACGGAGATTTATGATTATTTCCGATTGTTGTACGCACGAATCGGAATCCCGCATTGTCCGAACTGCGGCAAGGAGATTGCCCGCCAGACCATCGATCAGATGGTGGATCAGGTAGAGGCACTTCCGGAGGGCACCAAGTTTGTCGTGTTGTCCCCTGTCGTTCGAGGTAAGAAGGGTGAACATGCCAAGGTTTTTGAGAAAGCACAAAAGAGCGGCTATGTCCGTGTTAACGTGGACGGCAATACGTATGAATTGTCGGAAGAGATTAAGCTTGACAAGAATCTGAAGCATAACATCGAAATCGTCATCGACCGACTGGTCGTACGTGAGGGCATTCGTCAGCGTTTGACGGACTCTTTGGAAGCGGCGTTAAAGCTTGCCGAAGGGCTTGCCTATGTGCAGGTAATGGATGGAGAGATGTTGACGTTCTCCCAGAATTTCGCCTGTACCGATTGTGGTGGCACCATTGAAGAAATGGAGCCGAGAACATTTTCCTTCAATAACCCGTTTGGTATGTGTAAAACCTGTAGCGGTATCGGCTATAAGATGGAGTTTTCTCCTCAGTTGATGATTCCGGATGAAACCCTGAGTATTAATCAGGGCGCCATTCAGGTGACGGGTTGGCAGAGCGCAACCGACGCAGGGAGCTTTACGAGATGCACCTTGGACGCTCTTTGTCGGGAGTATCAGTTTGATTTGGACACCCCATTTAACAAGTATTCGCCGGAGATTCGCCGCATTTTGATGTTCGGTACCGACGGACACGAGGTCGAGGTTCATTACAAGAGCCAGCGCGGTATGGGCGTGTACAAGATTGCGTTTGAAGGATTGTTGAGAAATGTGGAGCGGAGATATCATGAGACCTTTTCCGATTCCATGAAAGCGGAATACGAAACCTTTATGGAGGTTAGTCTGTGTCCGGACTGTAACGGTAAGCGACTTCGTAAGGAAGCCCTTGCGGTAACGGTCGGAGACATGAACATCAGCGACCTTTGCGACCTTTCGGTCAAGAAGCTGAACCAGTTCATGACAGACCTGAAGCTTACCGAACAGCAGGAGAAAATCGGTGAGCTGGTACTTCGTGAGATTCGTTCCCGCGTCGGATTCCTGAAAAATGTGGGACTGGATTATCTTTCCCTGTCCAGAGCCACGTCCTCTCTTTCGGGTGGAGAAGCACAGCGAATCCGTCTGGCGACCCAGATTGGCTCCGGTATTGTCGGAGTTGCGTACATTTTGGATGAACCTAGCATTGGACTTCATCAGAGGGACAATGCAAAGTTAATCGGTGCCCTGAAGGGGCTTCGTGACCTGGGCAATTCTCTGATTGTCGTTGAGCATGATGAGGATAC
>DCGJ01000052.1:0-182 GCA_002315495.1 Lachnoclostridium sp. UBA1781
GGGACTTTCGTTCATCTGACCGAACACCAGCGCCGCCTTTTCCAACACGCCGGACTCTTTCATCTCGAAATACAAATCGTTACCTTCACGGGAACGCTCACCTACACCGGTAAAGATGGAATAGCCGCCATGCTCCGTAGCAACATTATGAATCAGTTCCTGAATCAAAACAGTCTTACCTA
>DCGJ01000052.1:213-6608 GCA_002315495.1 Lachnoclostridium sp. UBA1781
CACCGCCAAACAAACCGATTTTTCCGCCCTTTGCATAAGGAGCCAAAAGGTCAATAACCTTAATTCCGGTTTCCAAAATCTCAGCAACGGGACTCTGTTCCGCCATCTTTGGCGGTTCCCGGTGAATACACCAATGCTCGCAGTTATCAACGGAAAGGGATTCCCCTCCGTCCAAAGCTTCGCCTAACGCGTTAAATGCTCTTCCAAGTACATGCTCGCCTACCGGAACCCGAAGTCCGGAGCCACTGGCCACAACCTCCATGTCCTTTGCCAGGCCTTCACTCGGACCTAACATAATGCAGCGCACCGTGCCGTCACCGATGTGCTGAGCAACCTCCATTGCGATTTCAACACCATCTACATCAACATACAAGGCTTCTTTAATGGATGGAAGGTCTCCCTCAAATTGTACGTCCACAACCGGACCGGAGACCTGAATAATTTTACCTGCCATAGTTAGCCTTCCTTCCGTTCATTATTCATTCTGGCTTTTGCTTCATCCTGCTTTTTGATGACAGCCATTTGCTTCGCCTTTATCTTTTTTCTGCGCAGCGCCTTCGCTCCGCCGATCACTTCCGTAATCTCCTGCGTAATGGCTGCCTGACGCAGACGATTAAACTGAATGGACAGTTCCGCGAGCATCAGCTCCGCATTTTGCGTCGCGGTCTGCATGGCCATCATTCGTGCGCTCTCCTCTGCTGCGAAGCTCTCGGTAAGAGCACCATACAGATAACCGGTCACATAATTTCTGGCCAGATTCTCCAGAACCGCTTTTGGAGACGGTTCAATCAATACCCATTTATCTTCCTCGGGCATTCCCTTCTCTTTTCGCTTTCCTGCAAGAAATTCATGTGTCGGAAGCGGAAGTAATTTCTTCACATGCACCTCTTCGTTCAGCGAGTTGACCATGTGAGTATATACAATATAAACCTCATCAAGCTGCTCCTGCGAATACGCATCAAGAACATACTCCGCAATCGCTCTCACTCGGAAAATGTTCGGGTTATTCGCAGGCATATGAAAATCGTCTGCCACCGGATACCCTTCGTGGCTAAGCGCGTGCCAGCCCACCTCGCCAACCGGATAGACCTTATAATCCTCTGCTTCGGAGAACAGTTTTCTTGCCTCTTTCAGTACATTCAGATTGTACGCTCCGGCCATCCCTTTGTCTCCGGTAACCACAATGAAACCTTTTCTCTTCACAAGCTCACGATCGTCGGATTCACGGTTATCAAAATAGAGATGTCGAATCGTCGGAAAATTATACAGCGTATCCTTAATCTGCTTTCGGACTGCCGAGAAAAACGGCATCGTCTCCTCCAGATTCTTCTTCGCCTTCTGGACCTTCATGGAAGATACGGTGTACATGGCCTTCGTAATCTTCATGGTGTCACGAATGCTTCGGATTCGGTTTTGAATCTCGGTAGTGTTTGCCATTACCGTACCTCCTTTCTGGAAAATGCAGCATTTTCCAAGTTCGAAATCAATACTTATACTTCCACAGTATTCTGTGCTTTAAAATCATTCGCCGCATTTACCAAAGCCTCACGAAGCTCGTCGGTTAATACCTTACCACTGCGAAGTTCTTCCATCACGTTCTCGCAGTTCGTATGCATGTAAGAAAGAAGCTCTGCTTTCTTCTTAGACACTTCTCGAATCGGGAACTCGTCAAATGCTCCGGCGCCGGAAGAAACCAATAATGCTACCTGCTCCTCCATCGAATATGGATGTCCTAACGGCTGCTTCAAAAGTTCCATCAGTGCCTTACCATGATTCAGCTGCTTCTTCGTACTATCATCCAACTCGGAGGAGAACTGTGTGAAGACCTCCATCTCACGATACTGTGCCAAATCAATACGAATCGTACCGGCAGCTTTCTTCATCGCCTTCGTCTGAGCCGCACCACCAACACGGGATACGGAAAGACCGACATTTACCGCAGGACGCTGACCGGCGAAGAACAACTCGCTTTCCAGATAAATCTGTCCGTCGGTAATGGAAATGACGTTCGTCGGAATGTATGCGGATACATCTCCCGCCTGCGTTTCGATAATAGGAAGCGCAGTAATGGAGCCGCCACCCTTTTCATCGCTCATTCGGCTGCTTCGCTCCAACAGTCTGGAGTGAAGATAGAAAACGTCACCCGGATAAGCCTCACGGCCCGGAGAACGCTCCAAAAGGAGGGATAACGCACGGTATGCAACCGCATGCTTGGAAAGGTCATCATACACGATCAGGACGTCTTTCCCCTTCTCCATAAAGTACTCTGCCAAGGCAGTGCCCGCATATGGAGCAATATACTGTAACGGAGCCGGATCCGATGCCGTTGAACATACAACGGTCGTGTATTCCATTGCCCCTGCTGTCTTCAAATTGTTCACCAGTCTGGCAACCGTGGAAGCCTTCTGACCTATGGCAACATAGATACAAATGACATCCTTGCCCTTTTGGTTCAGAATAGTGTCCATGGCAATGCTGGTCTTACCGGTCTGTCGGTCACCGATAATCAGCTCACGCTGACCGCGGCCGATTGGGAACATCGAGTCAATTGCCAGAATTCCGGTCTCCATCGGTTCTCTTACGGACTGACGGTCCATAATTCCCGGTGCCGGACGCTCGAGCGGATAGAAATTATCCGAAGGAATCTCACCCGCATCGTCAATCGGTGCTCCGAGCGCATCCACCATACGGCCAAGATACGCATCTCCTACCGGAATACCGGCCTGCGTTTCGGTACGAGCCACACGACTGCCGGCCTTAATCTCCTGGTCGCTGCCAAACAACACAATACCGACCTCATCGGTACGAATGTCCTGCACCATGCCCTTAACACCGGAATCGAAGATGACGATTTCTCCATACTTTGCATGGTCAATTCCATCCGCGTTGCAGATTCCGTCGCCAACCCAGGTAACGGTTCCCACCTCGCGCTTGCTGTTTGCAAGAACGAAATCATCCATGGTCTTCCGAAGAGAAACAAGCAGCTTGTCGGTTTCCTCATGCCGAACATGATGTCCGATGGTTTTTGCTTTTTTCGCTTTCTTCTCCGGCTCATAGGAGATATTCAAAGACTCGTGAAGAGCCTTCTTCAGCTGGTTGATTCTTCCCTGCTCACTCCAGTCAAATTCGGCCGTTCCCACGCGAAGAATGAAGCCGCTCTTAAGCGCTACATCCTGCTCCATAACGAATTCCACGTCCTGGTCGCCGGCCTCACGCTTTGCATACGCCTTCAAGCCCTCTAACTGTGCCTCTGTCGGAGGCGTAACATATTTTAGAATTGCTTTAACCACAATTATGCCTCCGAATTATTGATAAATTGATCATATAGAGCAGAGTCGGTTTCCGCACCGCTCTTCTCTGCCATTACCTTCTCCGTTGCGGATGCAATCAATTCGGTAATCTCTCGCTCCGCGTCCTTAACGGCCTGCTTCTTGTAGTTCTCCGCATCCTTCTCGGCAGCCGCCTTAATCTTCTCGGCTTCGCCCTGTGCGCGGCTCAAAATCTCCTTGCGCTCCGCCTCGGCTTCGTTATGACTTGCAGCCAGAACATCCTTCTTGGCCAAAATCGCATTTGCCTTCTCAGTTTCTGCTTCCTGCTTCGCAGCTTCTGCATCAGACACCTTTTTCTCGGCTTCCATAAACAGAGCATCCGCTTCTGCCTGTCTTGCAGCCAAAATCTTACGAATCGGCTTAAACAGAACAAAACGCATCGCCACCACGAGAATCAGAAGGTTAATTACGGTAAACAGTAAATTCCAATTCAGTTCAATCACTGTATCAGCCCTTCCTTACAATTATTTCAGCATGATGATAATCAAAAGTGCAATTACGAAACCGTAAATTGCGGTAGCCTCTGCAAGAGCACAACCGAGAATCAAGGTCTTGTTAATCTTACCTTCTGCCTCCGGCTGTCTTGCGATTGCCTCTGCTGCCTTACCGGTTGCAACACCGATACCGATACCTGCACCAATTGCTGTTAATACGGCGATACCTGCGCCAAGTGCCAATAAACCCATCTGTTTATCCTCCTAAAAATGTTATTCTTGTCTGCTCCGGGGAGCATGTTCTTATTGTTATTCAATAGCCTCACTAATGTAAAGACTGGTTAGGAATACGAATACGTACGCCTGCAACAAGCCGTCAAAAAAGTCGAAATACAAACTGAATACGGACGGCAAACCAACAGGTACCACTGCCTCAATCAGTTTCATTATGACAAATGCGCCCAAAACGTTACCAAACAATCGCATACACAGAGAAAGTGGTCTGGTAATCAGTTCCAGAACCTTAATCGGTGCCACAACTGCCACCGGCTCCGCAAAGCTGTGAGCCCATTTCTTTACACCCTTATGCTTAATTCCTGCGGCCTGTACCAAAACAATACTCATAAGTGCCAAACCTGCGGTAACATTCAGGTCCTTCGTCGGAGATTTGAAGCCAAAGATACCCACCAGATTCGCCACACCGATATAAAGAAGAACCGTGGTCAGATACGGAACATAAGAATGTCCTTCCTCGCCTACCATACCGCCAACCATTCCGGTGAGTTTTTCATAAACCCACTCGATAAATGCCTGCCGTTTGGAGATATTTCTTGTCTTTAAACCTCTTGTCATCAGGAAGCAAAATAGAATCAGAACCGCCATGATAATCCACGTTACAACGGTGGCCTCATTCACCGCAATTCCGTTTCCAATCGGAATCGTAAAGACGGTTTTACAGGCCAGCTCTTCATTCAACTTTTCCGATATTGTATCCATTTTCTGTTCCCTCCTTTCGACATTTTCTCGAATGAACATAGTTCGCGTATATTATACTCCTTTTTCGAATGGGTTGCAACGCATTTTCCCTATTATCTTTGTCTCCAAGGGGACTAAAAAAAGTTGCATTCTACATAAGTAGAACGCAACTTTCTCGCATTTTTTCACATTTCGGTGTCTCACGCCATCCCAGGGAATTACTTTCCCTTGCCAAGCACATTCATAAAGTCGGAACCCTCCACAGGTGCCTGCAGACGCTTCTGCTCGATGCGCTTTAAGAACATAATGAAATTCGGATTCTGACGAAGCTGGTTAATCGGAAGTTCCTTCGCCTGTTCGCCGAGGGCGCATTTGGCCAGATAATCATCGATTTCCACAACGAATCCAAGGTCCTGCAGCTGCGTCAAAAGTTCCAGCACCAAATCAATATCGGTTCCGTTCACTGTTTCCGGAATCTTCATCTCAATATATTTTGCAGGCACATGATATCGCTGCAAAAGATACTTTGTACGGTTCAGAAAATCCGGGCTGAACAGGTACTGCCAGCTGCTGCCAACACCAACCGATGGCGGCTCGACTCCATTATCCATCCATTCCTTCATCAAACGGAAGGTCTCTTTATGCACATAGTAATCCAGTTCGGTAATGAATCCGTTTTCCTCAAAAATCGGTTCAAAGCTGCACGGCTCCAACACCTGTCCTTCGGATGTAATCCAACGAACCAACGCATCCGCTCCGGTAAGGCTTCCCTCCGTGTCTCGACGCGGCTGGAAGAACACCTTGAATTCACGATTATCGAGCGCCTCTCTCATAGCGTTCTCCACAAATTCCTTGAAGCTGTTCACCTGACGCAAATCATCCGTGTAAAATGCCAGCGCAACCGTCGGCATGTCCTGCATCGTTCCAATGCTCTTTCTTGCCAGATTTGCGCGCTCTAATGCCTCACTTACCGCAAGTTCTCTTCCCTGCATTCGAAAGATTCCACACCATACATCAAGGCGGAGATCCGGATACAGACGAAGCACCTCACTGTGAGCACTTTCCAGCATCATGGACACGCGTGCTTCGGTACGTTCTTTATCATCAAAGTCAATCATCACGGCAAAGTTCGCCCCGGTGATTCTTGCAAACGGTTCTTTCTCCTTCAGGTTGGTTGCCACACTTGCGGCAAATACCTTCATAATTTCATTGCTTGCCTGATAGCCCCAAACTTCGGTTACATCACCAAACTGTGGGAAGCTAAAATACAAAAAGCTGTGATTTGCCCTTCGGTCTTCTGCCAACACGCGGGTGGCTTCCACCTCAAAACGTTCTGCAGTTAACTGTCCGGTAAGAACGTCCTTACTACGTACACGGTCCACAAACTCCGTCACGTCGGACCAGCAGACAAGGCAAGGCGTCTTTAGGGAATCGTCCGCATTTGGTTCACCTTCCTCCCCGAGAGGCTTCGTTTCACTCGTAATGACGGACGCGGTTGTGCTAATCCATCGATTCTGCTTTTCGTAATAGCTCTCGGTTGTATTGATCGTCTTGCCGTTTCCAAGGCCGGCTACCGGACAATTCTTACACGGCTCTTTGCGACCCATAATGGCACTATAGCAATGCTCGCCGGAATGGGCCTGCGGGTACTGACGAC
>DCGJ01000143.1 GCA_002315495.1 Lachnoclostridium sp. UBA1781
AGAAACACCGACACCGACGATGACACCGATTCCAAGTGTTGTAATACCGACTGTTTCGGTTACTCCGGTGGCTTCGATTACGCCGACCGTAACGATAAAACCATCGCCGATAGTTACACCGGTGCTGTCACCGGTTCCGACAAAGCAACTGACACCGGTACCAACGGACACACCAATTCCAACGGAAACGCCGGTACCAACGGACACACCAATTCCAACGGATACACCGATTCCAACGGACACACCGGTACCGACGGAGACACCGATTCCGACGGCAACTCCGGTGCCAACGGACACCCCGATTCCAACAGACGTACCTGAAACTACGGATGCGACCGTAACGGAAGGGTAGAACATTAATATTTGAATCCAAAAAGGGGCGATTGCATTTGCATGCAATCGCCCCTTTTCGCAAATAATAGGAAAGATATATAAAAGTGGGACTGGCTATTTTAGGAAGGAGGTTAATTCCATCCTCCGTTGTTATTTCCTCCATTCTGATCGGGAGGAGTCATATTTCCGCCGTTAAAACCATCCGGAACTGTTCCGTCAAAATTATCAGGAAGAGTGCCGTCAAAATCATCCGGTAGGCTCGGACGGGTACCACCATTAAAATCATTGTTGTTACCTTTATCCGGTCGGTTTCCGCCGCCGTTTCCGCCGCCGTTAAAGCCACCACCGTTAAAACCGGAGGTCTGTGAATGAGCGGAGCCATCGGAGGAGATCGTTGTCACGGATTCCGAAATCGTTACCGAGCAGAGCTTGGTAGCACCGGAGATCGTTCCGGTGGTAGTCATTGTATGCCAACCACCATCACCGGACGTTGATCCACCGGAATTTAGATTATATTCACCTGTTACCAAACTTGGAGCACAGAAGACGAGATTTTCGTAGTTCTTACTCGGGGTAAAGGTTAATATCACATTATTGTTCGCGTCAGTAATACTCAGCATCGTTCCTGCAGACTGGGTAGAGGTGTAGAATACCTGAAGGGCATTGATGCCGCTTGCGGAAACACCTTCTGCCATTCCACTTGAGCCTGTAGCAACCAATACACCACCGGTCATGGTAAAGCTTGTTGCGTAGTCGAGCGGGCCATTTGCAGAGTCTGTCGGACCTTCCACCAACACGGTGCCACCGCTCATGTTGATGGAACCATTGCTGTCCAGGCCGTCACCGGCCGCATTTACATAAAGCGTACCACCGGTAATGGAAAGAAGAGAAGTGGAGGAATCGTCGGAACTCTGGTTCGAGCCACCGAAGCCAAATGCTTCCTCGCCGTTACAGTTGAGGCCATCGTCACTTGCCGTAATGGAACCATTACCACCGCTGATTGTAATTGAAAGCGCTTCGAGACCTTCGTAGCTTTCCGTGATTTCGTAATCACCGCCGCTAATCTCAAGCTTAGAGCCGGCATGGATTCCGTCATCGCCGGAAGCGAGCGTGAGAGTACCGCTGTAAATGGCTACCGTACCATCAGAATGAATCGTATCGTCCGCACAATCCATTGTGATGGTGGACTGGCTGATATAGATAGCATTATCAGACTTTAAGCCCTTACTGCTTGTACCGTCAGAATTGTCGCTGTTGTCAAAATCAAAACCGAATCCCGGCTTCATGGAATCGGAATGTTTCTTCGTCGTTTCGGCTGCGCCACCACCTGCTGTCAGGTTCAAAGACGCATTTTCCACATAAACCATATGTTCTCCATGGATTCCGTCGCCGGTTGCGGTAATGCGGATGTCGCCTCCGTAAATGGCCACATAGCCTTCGGTTGTTTCGTCTTCAGTAACGGATTTGATACCATCATTTCCGCATGTGATGGTGAGTGAACCTCCGAAGATTCCAACGGCATCCCGACCGCGAAGACCATTGCCTTCGGTATTAAGGGAGATGCTTCCGTTTGCTACTTTCAGGGTTTCCTTACAGTTAATTCCACAGGTTGCACTCGTAATGGATAGTGTTCCGCTTCCGTTTACGGTCAAATCATCTTTGCTGAAAATGCCAGCACATTTGACGGATTCCTCGTCGGTCGAAGTATCAGTTGCGGTACTAATAAGGGTGTTCGTGCTGCCATCAGCGAGCCAGATGAGCGCTTTCTTCACATCCTCGATATGAATCGGGGAGGAGGAATCGGAGGTGATGGATACACCGTTCAAAATCAGTTCTACATGCGCGTCCTCGGCTTCCACATAGATGTTACCGTTTGTAAGTGTTCCGGAGATTTCATATACGCCTTCTGCATTGATTGTGACGGTGCTGCCTGATGCAGTTGCACCATCACCCTGAATGGTAATATCATTGTCGGAAAGAGAAATTGTTGTTTTGTTCAGTTCCCCGAAGTTGGTCCCATCATCCCACTTACCGAGTTCGAGCGAAACGTCGGCCTCGGTAATCGGGGAATCAGAGATTGGGGAGGATGTATTATTATCTGTGCTAACCGAAGCGGGTGAGGTTGTGGATGCAGGGGTCTGCTCACCACAACCCACCAGCATGAGCATCAGGATAAACGTCAATGCAATGGATTCTATTGTTCTTCGTGTTGTCTTTCTCATATGTGTTACTCCCTTAGCTTTATGAGCCAATCATAACAAGGATTTGTGAACGATTTATGTGCAAACATAATAGATATTGTGTTACTCGCTGGAAAATGCCGCATTTTCATACATAAAAGGGGCATTTAGAAAAAGGAAAATCATTAAGGAAAGAGAAGATTTACAATAGTAAAATACCTCGATTTATGATATAATGGATACGCGTTTATGGATACGGGTGTGTGCCCGCAAATATAAGGAGGAAACCGACATGGATAAGAATCAGGTTTGCCTGACCCCGCCGATGGGCTGGAACAGTTACGATTATTACAACACCGCTATTAATGAAGAAGAAATTAAGGAAAATGCGCGTATTCTCGCCGAGAAGTTATTGCCTTATGGCTGGGATACGCTGGTTGTTGATATTGAATGGTACTCCATTAAGCCGTCCGCTAAGGCCCCAAAGTATCAGTATACCCCATTTGGGGAAGTGGCGATGGATGAATATGGTCGATTGCTTCCGGATCCGGAGAGATTCCCGTCTTCCGTTGGCGGAAAGGGCTTTGGCCCGATTGCGGACTATGTTCACAGTCTCGGGTTAAAGTTTGGTATTCATATTATGAGAGGTATTCCGAGAGGAGCAGCGCATAATCATCTGCCGATTTTCGGAAGTGATATGACCTGTGACGATGTGGCAGATCCGGCAAATACCTGCTTCTGGAATCCGGATATGTACGGTACCCGTCCGGAGGAACCGGGTGCGCAGGCGTACTATGATTCTATTTTTAAGCTGTACGCAGAGTGGGGCGTTGACTTTATCAAATGCGACGATATCTGCCGCGAGGATCAGCCTTCCGCACATGAGGAGATTCGTATGCTTCATGAGGCGATTGAGAAAAACGGTCGTCCGATGGTATTATCCCTTTCTCCGGGACCTGCAAAGCTTACGGAGGCATGGTGGTATGAGCAGCATGCGAACATGTGGCGTATTACCGATGATATGTGGGACAAGTGGGAGCTTCTTCTTGCAATGTTTGAGCGTTGCGAGGTATGGCAACTTCATGTCGGTGGTGGGAACTGGCCGGATTGTGACATGCTTCCGTTTGGTAAGCTTGGTGCGGGTTTTGGTGGCGACGCATGGACTACGAATCTTACGAAGGATGAGCAGATTACACTGATGACCTTGTGGTGTATCTTCCGTTCTCCTTTGATGCTTGGCGCGGCACTTACGGAGCTCGATGAGTGGACTCTGAATCTGCTTACCGACAATACGCTTCTGGACATGAGCAAATTCGGCGATAAGCCGACGCAGCTTAATAGAACGGCGGAGGGGGCACTTTGGATGTCTACCGATATTAGAGGCGGACATTTTGTTGCCGCATTTAACTTT
>DCGJ01000146.1:0-9743 GCA_002315495.1 Lachnoclostridium sp. UBA1781
AGCGACTTAGTTCAATTGAAATTTGGCAAAAAAATCACTTTCCAAAAAACAGATACAATTCCCATCTAAAAACCGCGCGACGAACATGCGACGGGATGCGGCGAGCTGCGGCGAAATGCGGCAGAAAATGAGAAATAAACCTTGCCAGTATCGACTGGGGAAAAGGCTTATAACAACTGTTCTGCCGACTATCGTCAATCAACGCAATTCGATGACCTGCATAGGCCTTCTAGCAAGAAAAAGGAGCCTTGATGACCTATCATCAAGACTCCTTTTCCATGCGGATGACAGGACTTGAACCTGCACCCTCGCGGAATAGAACCTAAATCTATCGTGTCTGCCAATTCCACCACATCCGCAAATGCCCTATTATTTTATCACTTTTGAAAGGAAAAGTCAATGAAACCGAAGGGTTTCACACATGGAATTGAAATGGGAAATCAAAATGGGAGAAAAGTATCATTTACGCCTAAAAAATGTACCATAAAACGTTCTAAATTATCTATAAATTCACAAAAAATGATTGACTGCTTTTAGAACAAACCATATAATTTACTTAATGTGCACGATTGTTTTTTATGCAATCTGCGAGGGTAGGGGAGGCTCTGCCCGGCAAAGTGTGTAAATTGTGTCAAATATAGTAGTATTTGCACAGTGGAAGAAGCGCGTAATGGATACACTTTGCAACTTGAGTAATATTTGGAGGTACATTATGAACTCTAAAGAAAGTAAGAGAGGAATCATTGGAAGTGCCATTGGCGTTGTTGCAATGGTGGTTGTTTTGATTCTGTGTATTGTGCCGGGACTGAATCCAGCGAGAATCAGTGGCATGATGTCGAACACCAGCCTGGTTGGCGGTGCATTTAACTTTAGTGCATTCAAGGGTGGGACGATTAATGATGCTATCGCCGCAGGTCTTTTGGACAGCACCTTCCTGGGAATGTTGCAGCTTGGAATGATTTTAACGATTCTTTCCTGTATCGCAGTATTGGCTGGTTCCGGACTTGGCTTCATAGGTGGAAAGATTGCAAAGATTTCCCGTATTGTTGCTGTCTCCGGATGTGTCGTTGGTTTGATTTCCGCAATTACCATGTTTGATGCATATGCTTCCATCGGGGAAATGACGGAAGATCAGGTAAACTACTTCAAGATGCATTTGCCTGACTTTAGCGTATATCGCTTCTTCCAGCCGATTCTTCCGGCAACCATATTCGTTTTGGTGGCATTGTTTATGATTGCGCTGGTAGGAAACCTTCTTCGCGGTGACAATTTTATCGCTGAGAACATCATTCGTTTTTCTGCAGCAGTTGGTATGGTAGGTGCATTCTTTGCAGCAACCAACCCGGCAAGAATTGTGGACGCCATTGGCAGAAGCTACATGCTGTTTACCTCGGCCGTAAAGAAATCAACGATTACGGAAGCATTTAACACAGTTAAACTGAAAAAAGGATATGCGACAGAGGCTCCGTTAAAGGAAGCACATATCTTCGCACTGATTGTATTCGTTGCGGTTGTGATGCTGATCGTTACCTTCTGCATGTTTATGGGTGAACTGAGAATGCGCCGTGTTGGTGCGATTTTGGCCAGTGGAGCATCTCTGGTCGGACTTGTTGGTTTGCTTGGAATTCTGACTGCTCGTGCGGAATTGATTGAACAGACCTCGGATGTTACGAAGCTGCTTCCATTGCTTCCAATGGGTATCTTTTTCTACTTTATCCTGTTTACCCTTATTCTGATTGTCAGTGTATACTACATGATTCTTGCAGAAAAGCCGGGTGAAAAGGATCTGTTCGAAATTAAGTCGAATAAGAAACTGTTCCTTTACATGATGCCATTCATCGCATTGGTAGTTGTATTCTCGTATTTGCCGCTTTATTTCTGGCGTACCGCATTTTACAATTACACTTTGGGACTTCCACTTACTTCCAAGGATTTTGCAGGAATGAAGTATTTCAAGTTCCTCTTTGCAGATGCGGCTTATCGTAAGCGTATTCTTACGGTTATGAAGAACACCCTTTCCATGTCGGGTTTGGGCTTGCTTTCTTCCGTTGTGCCGGTTATCTTTGCTATCTTCATTTCGGAAATCAAGAGACCGAAGGTAAAGAAGTGGATTCAGACCTTTACCACCTTGCCGAACTTCATCAGCTGGGTTTTGGTTTACTCCGTTGCAACTGCGATGTTTGACTCCAAGGGTTTGTGGAATGTTATTATGACGCTCTTCAATTCCAACCACGAGGCAGTAAACTACCTGAATTCCAATTCGTTCATCTATATCAAAATGCTCCTCTGGGGCATGTGGAAGGGTCTCGGATGGTCTGCAATCGTATACATTGCGGCAATCTCCGGTATCGATCAGCAGCTGTATGAAGCAGCTACCGTAGACGGAGCCGGTCGATTCCGTAAGATGTGGCATATTACCGTGCCGGGTCTGATTCCGACCTTCTTTGTATTGTTCCTTCTTTCCATTGCAGGTATTCTTTCCAATGGTATGGATCAGTACTTCGTATTCGATAACACCTTCAATCACTATCAGGTTGAGGTATTGGACCTGTATGTCTATAACATAGGTATCGGTGACTCGCAGTTCGAACTTGCTACCGTAGTCGGTATGCTGAAGACGATTGTCAGTCTTGTCCTCTTGTTTAGCGCGAATGCTTTGTCAAAGGCTATTCGTGGCGAGTATGTAATGTAAGGAGGGCACGAGAATGAATATCAATAGTTTATTAGGAAAAAGAAAGAAAACCAAGAAGTTTGAAGAGGGTAATGTACATTACAAGATGAAAACGGGAGATATCGTATTCTCGATTATCAACTATACCGTGTTTATCCTTTTTGCGATTATTTGTATCTACCCATTTTACTATTTGTTTATTAATACCATCAGTGATTCGACTCTCGTAACCAAGGGCGTTATTACTTGGAGACCGAGAGGACTCAACATTGAGGTTTATAAGCAGATTTTCACCGAGGAGCGATTCCTTGTTGCAATTAGGATTACTGTTTTGCGTACCGTTCTTGGAACGCTCTGTACGGTAATGGCTTCCGCATTTATCGGATATTTGGTAACCAAGCAGGAGATGTTCGGGCGTAAGGTCTTGTATCGTATCATCATTGTTACGATGTACTTTAATGCAGGTACCATTCCGTGGTACCTGACCATGAATTCCTTGGGACTTACCAATAACTTCTGGGCATATATTATCCCGAGCATTGTTGCTCCGTATAATATTATTTTGGTAAAAACATATATCGAATCGATTCCTGCGGAACTGGAAGAGAGTGCAAAGATGGATGGTGCAAGCTATCTTCGAGTCTTTAGTAGCATCATTCTTCCGCTCAGTAAACCGATTTTGGCTACGATTGCCATCTTCTGTGCGGTAGGTAACTGGAACTCCTTCATGGATTCCCGTATCCTTATGAGTACGAAGACTTCCTTGCGTACCTTGCAGGACGTATTGCAGTATTTGCTTACTCAGGCAAGTGAAATCTTATCTGAGGGCGCGAATAATGGTGAGGTATCGGAGGCAGCCACTCAAAAGGCGATGGCAGCGAGAGCACAAAGTATCGCTCTTTCCATGGCAAGTATCTTGCCGATTGTGTGTGTATACCCATTCTTCATGCGATTCTTTGAAAAGGGTATCATGATTGGTGCCGTAAAGGGTTAATCCCTCGGCTAATGTAGGTTTTTGTGTAATTCACATAAACAAAATTATAAGGAGGAAATTAGAAATTATGAAAAAAGGTTTAGCATTAATTTTATCTTTGGTCATGATTCTTAGTCTGTGTGCATGCGGCGATGATCCGGCAGCTACTACAAGTGGTGGCAACATGTTCTCACAGACCACTGCAAATGCTACGGATGGCAATGGCGGCGGGGCCGTTGGGAATGTACCGGATGTAGATGACAGCACTTTGGATTATTCGAAGGTAAATGAGTATCTTGACGGCATTAAGTCCGGAAGCACCGTTACCTTGAATGTATTCTCTGAAACCATGAACGACCCTCCCGGTATTAACCCGGGTTGGTTCGGTCGTGTAATTTACGACAAGTTCAATGTTAAGTTCAACATGCTTCCGAATGGTGACGGCGTACTTGCTACCCGTCTTGAGTCCCGTGATATCGGTGACATCGTTCTTTTCGGTAGCACCACTGATACTTATCAGGATGCCATCAAGGCAGGCCTTCTTCTTGACTGGGAAGAGGATGATCTTGTATATGATTACGCTCCATACATTTCCGCACTTGCAAACAATTCTTTGAAGAATGCAATCTATAAGAACAGATCCTGCACCGATTCCGGTAAGTGGTATGGTCTTAGTGATAGCGTATCCGCCGGTGGTGACCATCAGGAATTCATGTATGGTCCTTGGATTCGTTATGACCTCTACGAGAAGATTGGTTCTCCGAAGCTTGATACCTTGGAAGACTTCATCGACGTTTTGAAGAAGATGAAGGAAATCTGTCCTACCGATGATGAGGGTAAGGAAACCTATGGTGTTACCCTTCATACTTCTTGGGATGGCACTATGGTAATGTACGTTAAGGCTACTGCAGCTCTCTATGGTTGGGACGAGCATGCAATGGGTATCTACAACGTAGAAACCGACGAGTTCCAGGGAACTTTGCAGGAGGATGGTCTTTATAAGCGTTTCCTTAAGTTCTACAATCAGTTGTATCGTGAAGGTTTGATGGACCCGAACTCCTCTACCAATACCTGGGATCAGGTATCTGCTAACATGGCAAATGGTACCACCTTCTTCGATATCTTCAACTATGTAGGTGACTCTTACTACAACACCGATACTCATTTGGCAGCAGACAAGATGGTTGCTCCGATTGCAGCAGCAGATCAGCACAACCTTTGCTATGGTTTGAACAGCTACGGTGGTAGCTATGTATGGACCATCGCTGAGAACACCAACTATCCGGAACTTTGCATGATCATCATCAACTGGATGTACACTCCGGAAGGTGTTATGACCATGTTCTACGGTCCACAGTGTGATAACAATGACCCTAACGATGCAGACGGATGCTGGTACTACGATTCCGATAAGGCACCTCATTTGAGCACGCTTGGTCTGGCTTGTCAGAATGACCGTGAAACTACCTTCCCAAGCGATTCCCCATATAACTACGAGGGTGCAGCAAGCTTTGATAAGGGTGTTCCGTACATGAACAGTACTACCTGGAGTAAGGATGCAACAAACCCGGATACCGTAAACGGCGGTAACAGTTATACCTACAATACCACTGCTTGGCCGGATACTCAGGCAAATAAGAGCGCTTACGATATTTACAATCGTTTCTGCGAGGCTTATTCTACCGATGAGGTTACGATTACGAACTTCCAGCAGTACATTGATGCTTATGTAGATTGGTATCTTGTACCGGGTACTACCTATTCCGAGAGCAAGAAGGAAAAGCTTTTCAAGGCTAAGTTCAACACCGTTTCCGATACCATTCGTACCTACAGCTGGCAGTGTATCTATGCAAACAGCGACGAAGAGTTCAATTCTTTGTGGGATACCATGGTTAAGACCGCTAAGGAATACGGTTATGACGAGTGTCTTGAGTGGTCTGAGAACGAAGCAGCAATCCGTAAGGAGCTTGCTTCTCAGGCAAAGTAATCAGTTTAACTGGCTTCGTGTCAAAGCTTTCAAGCAAAATGCGGAATGTATTTGACATGTGACACAGAATAGCGTATAGTTTTTATACAAACAGACGGGGGCAGCCGAAAGACTACCCCCGTTCTTTGCTATTACGGCAATATGCCAAAGGAGAATTCTTGTGGGAAGTTTTTTTAGTACGGACGGATGGTTTTATAAGGCACTAAGCACTATGGCCGATCTGGCAATCATTAATCTATGCTGGCTTATGGCAACCCTTGCGGGTTTTGTTGTTATGGTCGTAACAGCAAGCTATTTGGGTGATGCATTTTTTGTGATCGGAGTGATCGTTTTTGGATTTCTTGCCGGAATCGCAACCACGGCGGCGATGAGCATTTGCATGAAGATGGCGAAGAAGGAGGAAGGATATATCTTTCGCGGTTTCTGGAAAGCCTTCAAAGCAAATGTGAAAAATGGCGGCATCCTTGGAATGTTATTGGCAGTGTTGATTTATTTCTATTATGTCAACTTTCAGATTCACCACACCAAAGGCTTACCATTTCCAATGTTGATTGCGATTGTGATTACCATGGTATTCGGTTATTTGTATTTTCTGTATTCCTTCGGACTTACCGCGAGATATGAGAATACGATTCGTCAAACCTTAAAGAATTCTCTACTGTTCAGTATTCGTTTCTTCCCGAACACGATACTGATGACCGTGCAGATGCTAATCGTCTTAATCGCATTTGCCTATGTAGCTAAGCTTTCTGTCCTGTTCTATCTGCTGGGACCGGGCATAATGCTTTACACGATGGCCGTTCGATGTGTTGTCGTATTCGACAAATATGAGGCATTGATGGCAGAAGACGAGGAGTGGAGAAGAACCCACCCGGAAGAGTAACTTTACGACAGGATGTAGTTTTAACGGAGGACAAAGTATGGCAAAAAGGGATTACTCGGTGGTAACACCGGAGGTGAAACACCTGACTGAGGTGTGCGTGCAGAATAGTAACATTGATCCGGAGCTTTACACAAAGCTGGAGGTCAAAAGAGGTCTTCGTGACCTGAATGGTAAGGGTGTGTTGACAGGCCTTACCGAGATTTCAGACATTATTGCGACGAAAGAGGTGGAGGGAGAGGTCGTTCCTTGCGAGGGTTCGCTCTATTATCGCGGGTATAATGTCGTGAATCTGATTGAAGGCTTTCATAAGGACAACCGTTTTGGATTTGAAGAAGTAGCTTACCTGCTTCTTATGGGCTCTTTACCGACAAAGGAAGAGTTGGAGAATTTTAAGGAAGTATTGGTCGACTATCGTTCGCTTCCGAACAGTTTTGTTCGTGACATCATTTTGAAGGCTCCAAGCCCGGATGTTATGAACTCTTTGGCACGTAGTGTGCTGACACTGTATTCCTTTGACAAGGAAGCAGACAATACCAACATTGACAATGTTATGCGTCAGTGTCTGCAGCTCATTGCAGAATTTCCAATGCTGATCGTATATGCGTATAATTCGTATCGCTACTATCGTCAGGGCGAGAATTTGATTATCCATCGACCAAAGGCGGAGTATTCCGCAGCAGAGAACATTTTGCACCTGCTTCGACCGGATGGACAGTTTACCGATCTTGAGGCAAAGGTTTTGGACACCGCGTTGGTGCTTCATATGGAACACGGCGGTGGTAACAATTCCACCTTTACCACGCATGTGGTTACCTCCTCGGGAACGGACACGTATTCCGCTATCGCAGCAGCGCTGGGCTCCCTAAAGGGACCGAAGCACGGTGGTGCGAATGTCAAGGTAACCGAGATGTTCACCGATTTGATGGCGCAGGTGAAAAACTGGGAAGATGAGAGTGAGGTGGAAGCATACCTCAAGGCGCTGCTTCATAAGCAGGCATTTGATAAGAGCGGATTGATTTATGGTATGGGACATGCAATTTACTCCGTATCCGATCCGCGTGCCCTGGTGCTTCATGATTGTGTGGCGAAGCTTGCCGAAGAGAAGGGCATGGACAGGGAGTACGCGCTTTACAGTCTTGTTGAGCGTCTTGCACCAAAGGTTATTGCGGAAGAGCGTAAGATTTACAAAGGTGTTAGTGCAAATGTGGACTTCTTTAGCGGCCTGCTTTACCAGATTCTCGGACTTCCGAATGAGATCTATACGGCGCTTTTCGCAACCGCGAGAATTGTCGGTTGGAGTGCACATCGAATCGAAGAATTAATCAATGCGGGGAAGATTATCCGTCCGGCATATGTGGCTGTTCAGGAACATCGGGATTATGTTCCGATGGAAGAAAGATAGGAAAACGATAGCGAAATGCTCCTATGGAGAAACCATGGGAAGAGAATAACAAGAGAGAGTATCATACAGAAAGGACCTTCGAATTGTGAATGACACAATTCGAAGGTCCTTTTTCATTTTATTCGTCTCGTCGGAGAGCTTGAACAAGTCGTTTGAGAAGAACTGTTATTCTTACCAACGGTCTTCCCCTAACGGACAATGGGAGGAAAGCTTTCCGGCACGATACAGTACGAAGCATCCACACTGAACGCAGAGGCCGTTCGAAAGTGACGGACAGTCCGCGCATTTTGCTAAGCGATTGGAGTAATCGGCTTCAGGAGTTCGCTCGGCTTCCGGCATGGCGGACAGATATTCGGCAATCTTTTCCTGAACCTGTTCTTCACTGACACCTTCTAAAAGGCATTTGCGGCATGGAATCTTCATAAAAACCTCGTGATCTGGGATGGTTACTTAACGATAACCTTTACAATGCTTCCGGCAGGAACGGTAATGGAAAGAAGGGCATCATTTTCATCGTTCTTTACCAGGGTTACGCCGTCATAAGAAGTTGCGGCTACGGTGTCCGGCTCCTCGAAGGTGTTAAATGCGGTATACTCCGCAGAAAGAATCTCAGCAGAAATCTCCGGAGTCTTAATGCCACAGCAAGGACAACCTTCTACGGCATCGATGAGACGGGTGGAGAGAACGTAATCCTCGTCCAGGTTTGCATTTGCAAGGGTGATAACCAGACGTCCTTCGGAATCTACGGAAGCGGATTCGGAAATGTCCGGAATCTCGCACTCGCCGTGCTTAACAGTGGTGTCCTCCAGTGCGCTTTCTACAAGAGTAGAACCTTGATGATCCTTGAACATCTTGAATACATGATAGGTCGGAGTCTTAAGCATCTTGTCGCCCTCGGTGAGAATTACGGACTGCAGTACATTTACAATCTGAGCGATATTGGCCATCACGATACGATCGGAATTGTGGTTAAACAGGTTCAAATTGATGGCTGCAACCATAGCGTCACGCATCGTATTCTGCTGGTATAAGAAGCCAGGATTGGTACCCGGCTCAACCTCCCACCAGGTGCCCCACTCGTCGACAATAAGGCCAATCTTATGTTCCGGATCGTAGCGGTCCATAATCTCAAGATGTCCCTTGATGATGTCCTTAATCTTCAAGGTTTCCTGAAGGGTATCGTAGTAGCCCTTCTGATCGAAGCCGGTTGCAGAGCCCTTATTTACCCAGCCGTTTGGAACGGTGTAGAAGTGAAGAGAGAGCGCGTTACAAACAAATGGATTGATGCGCTTCATCACTTCCTCGGTCCAATGGTAGTCGCCGGCATTCGGACCACAGGCTACCTTATACAACTGGTTGTCGCCGTAATTTCTGCAGTACGTCTGGAACTGACGATATACACTTGCGTAATATTCCGGAAGCATGTTGCCGCCACAGCCCCAGTTCTCATTGCCTACTCCGAAGTAGTCAACTGTCCATGGTTCCTCGCTGCCGTTAGCCTTACGGAGATCTGACATAGGGCTAAGTCCACCGAAGGTCATATATTCTACCCACTCNNTGTTGCCGCCACAGCCCCAGTTCTCGTTACCGATACCGAGGTACTTCACGTGCCAAGGCTCCTCCTGACCGTTTTTGCGACGAAGGTCGGCCATCGGAGAGATGTTGTTTGAAGTCATATATTCAATCCACTCGGAAAGCTCGCGTACGGTTCCACTACCTACATTTCCGCTGATGTACGGTTCGCAGTCCAGCTGCTTACAGAGCTCCATGAACTCGTGGGTACCAAAGCTGTTGTCCTCGGTGACACCACCCCAGTGAGTATTAATC
>DCGJ01000146.1:9837-12588 GCA_002315495.1 Lachnoclostridium sp. UBA1781
AGCAACCGCCCGGCCAGCGAAGAACCGGTACGTTGATATCCTTTAACGCTGCAACAACGTCGTTACGCATACCGTTCGTGTTCGGAATGTCGGAGTTTTCTCCAACGTAAATGCCGTTATAGATACAGCGGCCCAGATGCTCAGAAAAATGTCCGTAGATTTCCTTGTTAATCTTGCTCTTTTTCTGCTTTGGGAAAATGGTAAGTGACTTTGTAATTGCCATAGTTGTAAACCTCCATAAAAGTCGTTTCGGATGAATCATCCTTGGTTTTACCTTATCGCAAATGCCCATCTCCCGCAATGGAATATCATCCGATAAAACTGACAAATCCTACTATGATGTGGGACGCATTTGCAAAAGACGGGGAGGGGTGCTATACTAAATGCAGCCATTACTCGTGAAGGAGGTATGTGATGAAAAGAGCGTATTTATTTTTGGCAAACGGATGTGAAGAAATTGAGGCGTTGACCACAGTGGATGTACTTCGTCGTGGTGGCGTGGAGGTAATCACGGTTTCCATTACAGGAAATGAAATCATTGAAGGAAGTCACAAGATTCATTTTGCGGCAGATGCGATTCTGGAAGAGGATAAGACGGCAAAGAAGGTTGCAGACGGAAGTAAACTGGATCTGATGGCCGGAGATGTACTGATTCTTCCGGGTGGACTTCAGGGAACCAATGCGCTGATGGCCCATGCAGGGGTGAGAGATTTGCTTCTGGTATATCGCGACGAGAATCGTTTGATTTCCGCAATTTGCGCCGCTCCAAGTGTGCTTGGCATGAATGGATTGTTGAAGGGCAAAAAGGCCACCTGTTATCCCGGGTTTGAGGATAAACTGCTGGGCAGCGAACCAACCGGTGCGGGTGTCGTTCGAGATGGTAATGTGATTACCGGAAAGTCCATGGCGTACAGTCAGGCATTTGGCTTGGCTCTTTTGGAAGCGTTAGAGGGCGAGGAGGCCGCAGCCAAAGTTTCTAAGGCAATCTGTATGCCGGAGTAGGCAGAATTCGAGCGTACTGAATATTCAGAATATAAAAAACGTCCACTGGTTACCGTGGGCGTTTTTTCATTTGTTGAAAATGCTCGTATGGCTTGTTTTTCTCCTGCGAGTGGGCTATAATATACACTATATGTGGCTTCGGAGGAGGTGGCATTATGTATGGTATTATTACGGGTTTGATGAACTGCGGTTTATGGGAGTATGACGTGGCTCGGGGGGAGCTGTCCCAAAGCGCAAAAGTGACCGGAAATGAGATGGGATTCAAGGTTGCGAGATTTCGGAAAACCCTGGAAGCGGCAAAATTGATTGACGAAGAGGACCTTCCTGTTTTCGGGCAGTTGTGTGACAGCTTAGAGCACGGAGATGAAGCCTTTACGTATGATTTGAGAGCGAAGACGTCGGCCAAGGTATCGGTATGGCTTCGCTTTGAGGGCTATACCGTTTTTGGGGCAAATGGGCAGCCGGAGAAGATCATCGGCCGTACCATGAATGTGGAAGAAGAAAAGAAGGCAGAAGCGGTCGCAATCAAGGAAGCGGACCGTGATCCGGTAACCGGCTTGTATAATGAGGTCGGTATGCAGGAGCCGTTTGGAAAAGCAGTGGCTGATGCGGGAGATAACCGCATGGCATTTTTTGTGCTGGACATCAATGATTTTAGCGGAATCTGTGACACCTGGGGAACCGCCTATGGGGATTATGTGTTAGAGAAGCTCGCAAAGGGAATCCAGGGCATTTTCCCGGATACCGATACCTTAAGCAGAACGGTAGACGATGAGTTTGTGATTCTTAAGTCCGGCATCACCAATCCGGCAGAAATATATACCTTCGCAAGAAGCATCGAGCGTATGACGGAGCTGATAGAACTGAAGCGTGATACAAAGCTCGTGGTCAATATCGGCGTGTCGATGTATCCGACGGATGGGCGTGACTATTCCAGCCTTCATAAGAAGGCTTGCATGGCACTCGATGATTCAAAAGAGAATGAAAATGCGAACTGTACCATATACGATGAGAGTATGGTTGCACGTCGTCTGAATCGACTGGAAAAACCGAAAAAAGAAGAACCAAAGACCGAGACACAGAAGATTGTGGAGGAACAGCAGAACAATCAGTATGGTCCGGTAGAGAAGTTCATTGTCAATAAAACCTTTGATATGCTTGCAGGGAGCGAAACCGATCCGGATGAGGTCGTAAAGATTCTGGCGGAGATCGGTAAGTACTACGATTACCGTAAGATTTACACGATTCATTACGACAAGTCCAAGCGAAGTACGCGCGTTCGTTATTCCTGGGAACCGAAGGAGAACCCGTTTGTTTCCGTGTTCGATACGATTGTGCGGAATAACTGGAATTCCATTAAGGCGCGTTTTGCCAATGACCCGGTATTCATTTCCACCAATACCGCGCAGCTTGGCATGCGTATTCCGGAGCAGATGGAGGAGTATTATCCAAATGCGTCCGTGATGCAGTACAATGTCATTAATAACACAGAAAGCTTCGTAGCGATCAGCTTTGAGAAGGAAGTCGGACAGAACTGGTCGAAGGATGAGCAGGATGTGTTGATTCACATCTCAAAGCTGTTGGGCATTTACATTGAACGTGTGCGAACCCGTGAGGCATTGGCGGATGAGGTGAAGTACACGAGAGCGATTATTGAGAACCAGAAGATTACGAACTATGCGGTTTATCCGGATACGTATGAACTTGTGTACGTGGGTGATTATACCGGTCGTCAGTACCCGCAGGCCC
>DCGJ01000062.1:0-3785 GCA_002315495.1 Lachnoclostridium sp. UBA1781
TTGCAGACACCAAGTTCGAGTTTGGTCTCGATGAGAACGGTAATGTAGTAATCGGTGACGAGATGCTCACTCCGGACAGCAGCCGTTTCTGGCCGCTCGAAGGCTACGAAGCAGGTCACAGCCAGCCGTCCTTCGACAAGCAGTTCGCAAGAGACTGGCTCAAAGCGAATAAGGACGCTGACGGCGAGATTCCTCACGCAATTCCGCAGGAAATCGCAGATAAGACCATTGCAAAGTATCTTCAGGCATATGAGCTTTTGACCGGAGAACCATTGGTATAATAGAATATTCAGGGCTGAAAATGCGGCGCATTTTCAGCCCTTTTCTTTTACCTGTTTTACAGGGGATTCTTTTGAAAAAACACAAAAACACCAAACATCCTCCATTGCGAAAATGCTCTGAAAGCGGTATAGTAATTCAATAAAGACTCAGCATTTACAACGAGTTTATGAGGGGTAAAACGAATGAGAGAATTTTACGAGAAGGTATTGAAGGGAGAAGTGAGTGCGCAATGACCGTATTGGAAGCTTGTATGTATCTGATTATCTGGTCCTTTTTGGGCTGGTGTGGCGAAGAAGTATACCACACGGTAACGTATGGTGATTTTACGAATCGAGGGTTTGTAAATGGGCCGGTGTGCACCATTTACGGCTTTGGATTCACTTCGGTTATTTATGTTCTGACGCCGTTTCAGGACAATTTGCTCATTTTGTTCTTGGCATCGCTCGTGTTAACTACCGGTCTGGAGCTTGTGACGGGCTGGGTGATGGAGAAAATCTTCCACACCAAATGGTGGGATTATTCGGACGAACCGCTTAATCTTGGTGGTTACGTATGCCTGAAATTCGCGATTCTCTGGGGACTTGTCTGCACCGGTGTTCTGAAGCTGATTCAGCCGATGATTGAGGGCGTTGTTACACGCCTGTCGCACACGGTTCAGCTGACCTTTGTAATCGTATGCTTTGTGATTTATACGATTGATTACATAGTAACCATCGTTGAGATTCGAAAGATTCAGATTCGACTTGGCATCGCATCGGATATTGCGAAATGCATGGATGACATTGCCGTATTTATCGGAGAGGGACTCCATGAGACGTCACTGAAGGCGAAGGAGAAGTCTGAAGAGACGAAGGAAATGCTGGAAAAGACCGCAGAAAGTCTGGAGGCCAAGGCGGACGAATTCAAGGATGGCATTGTCGAGGGCCTTACGGAAGGCAAAGAGAAATTTGCGGAAGGTCTGGAGGAAGGCAGAGAGAAGTTTGTGGGCACTCTTTCCGGCGGAAAAGAGAAGCTTACCAAAGAACTGGCTGAGCTCAAATCCCGCTACAAGAAGATGGCAAAGAGAACCAACTGGTCCTACCATCGTTTGACGAAAGCCTTTCCAAACTTAAAAATAGAGCAGAAGTTTGAGGAGAAAGAGTAAAGAAACTTGGTGGCAACCCTAAGAACTTTTTTGGAGGAGCACATTTGTATGAAGAAAAAATTGTGGATCATTACTTTGATTTTCTGCCTTGTGATGGCAAACCTAAGCACGACAGTTGCACAGGAAACGGAGCACTTGAACTACGATGAAGCAATCGAGGCCGCAAGCGGTGCTGAGATTCCGGCGGAGAGCATTGAGACATCTCCATACAAGGCGCTATATGCGAACAATCCGATTTCGGCAGGTATTTTCTGCGCTGACCCAACCTCCATCGAGGTGGATGGTCGTCTGTATGTAATCGGTACGAGCGATCAGAAGCAGTATGAGGTGCGTGGACCGGAGGAGGAGAACACTTACGAGTGCATCAAGAGCTTTGTTGTGTTCTCGACGGATGATATGGTCAACTGGACCTACCATGGGGAAATCAATGTAGGTGAGATCTGTCCATGGATTGTAAATGCGTGGGCACCGTCCATTGTGTCCCGCGTCGAAGGTGACGGGAAGACGCATTTTTATATGTACTTCTCAAACAGCGGCTGTGGAGTGGGTGTGATCACCTCCACTGATATCCTGGGAGAATGGGAGGACCCGCTCGGACATGCACTTATTTCGAATCGTACCCCGGGCCTGACAAATTGTCCGATTCCGTTCGACCCGGGCGTTGTGATTGATGACAATGGCGTAGGCTGGCTTTCGTTTGGAGGAGGTAAGGCGGCAAATGCGCCGACCTTTATGCCGGGCACGGCGCGTATCGTACAGCTTGGCGAGGATATGATTAGCTTTGCGAGTGAATTTTGCGAGATTCCGGCACCGTATTTTAACGAGGCAAGCGAACTGAATTATATTAACGGTACGTGGGTATATACATTCAATAATGACTGGAACAGCCATAACGAAGGCTGGGATTACGACTGCGGTGTTCCGTCCACCTGCAGTATGGTTTATATGACAACCAAGACGCCGCTCGATTCGGATAGCTGGGAGATGCGCGGCGAGTACTTTAAGAATCCGGGCGCATCCGGCTTTGATTATTCCAATAACCATACGCATGTGCAGAAGTACAAGGGAACCTGGTACATCATCTATCACAGCATGGTGCTTCGCAGTGCCATGGGAATCAGTGGCTCATATCGAAGCCTCTGCATTGAAGAAATTGAGGTGGATGAGGAGAGTGTTACCTTTAAGAAACTTGGAGGCTCCAAGTTGGGCGTACTCACGGACCTGGTTTCGGACGCATTTTCCATAAATTCGGGCGCTGAAGTATGGAATTATAGCGGAATTATCCTGGACGCAACGAAGGCCACCGAGCCGTTGGTGTTCAGCGAAAAAGAGGGCAGCTGGACGGCCTATCGAAACATTGATTTTGGAGAAGCCTCAGGCGAGAATGCTCTGAGCTTTTATGCGGAGGTTACCGGTGCAGGTACGCTCGAGATCCGTGCAAATGCGCCGAATGGCGAGTTGCTTGCGAGTATGGAGGTGAACTCCCCGAGTGGAGCATTTACCACCTACTACACCACGAAAGTGGCTGAAATATCAGGCGTGAGAGACATCTATATCATATATTCGGATGGCGGGATGTGTGTGAAAAACTGGCAGTTTACGGATGCAAATGCTGCCGTGACCGAACCGAGCATGGAACCGGCTTCTGAGACAGAGGAGGCTGTGGGATCGGAGGCACCGATTGCTACCGAGACCAATTCAGGTGCGAAAGGAAGCACCGTGAAGTGGGTGATTTTAGGTGCAGTGCTGCTTGGCCTGGCCGGAATTGCAGCCGTTGTGATTAAGAGAAGAAAAACAAGCTGATTCTTAAAAAAAGTGGGACGATTTGTCCCACTTTTTTTCACAATATATAGTTTTGTGGGTTTACAAAACTACAATCCCTATGATAAAATCGATAAGAAGGGGGAAAATTGGAACAAACACGAAAAACGGTGTTTTTTCTGGTTTTTACCATTCATACATTACAAATATATGGGGAGGATTTTCTACATGAAAATGATCTATCAGGTAGAAGACAAGCCAAAATTTGGCCAGGTCATTGTCTTCGCAATCCAGCAGCTCCTTGCCATCATGGCAGCAACCCTTGTCGTTCCGGTTGTTATTAATAACAGCGATGCAGTTCGTGCGGACGGTTCCATGGTTGCAGATTTTCTTAGCTCCAATCCGATGAGCTCCTCTGCTGCATTGTTTGGCGCCGGTATCGGTACCTTGATCTATGTATTGTTTACCGCGAAGAAGAGTCCGGTATTCCTTGGTTCTTCCTTCGCATTCCTTGGTTCCATGGCATCCGCATTTGTCGGAGCAACCACGGTTGCCGTTGGTTATCTTGGTCTTATCATCGGTGCTGTTATGGCAGGTC
>DCGJ01000062.1:3864-10729 GCA_002315495.1 Lachnoclostridium sp. UBA1781
ATGCCTGCAGTTGTTATCGGACCTACCGTTGCAACCATCGGTCTTTCCCTTGCGGGCAATGCCGTTGGCGACCTTCAGAAGGGTAGAGCCACTACCGATCCGAAGATTGCGCTTCTTTGTGGTTTGGTTACCCTTACCGTTACGATGATTGCTTCTTCTTATGGCAAGAAGAGCGGTAAGCTTATTCCTTTCATCTATGGTATTCTTGCAGGCTACGCATTTGCAGCTCTTATGACCCTGATTGGTGATGCTGCGAAAAATGATGCTATCAAGATTCTCTCTCTGGATCCGTTCCGTGCACTTCTTACCGATGGCAAGCCTACCGTTAAGACCTTTGTTAGTGTTCCTGATTTCGCTTTCTTCAAGGCAAAGGGTGCATTTGGCGAGCTGAGTGGTTCTTATCTTGCAACTATCGCTGCAGCTTATGTTCCGGTTGCTTTCGTAGTATTTGCAGAGCATTTGGCTGACCATATGAATATTTCCACCATTATTGAGAGAGACCTTCTTACCGAGCCGGGCCTTGATAAGACTCTCCTTGGCGATGGTATTGGTTCCATGGCAGGCGCTTTCTTTGGCGGATGTCCGAATACCACCTATGGTGAGTCCATCGCATGTGTAGCGATTACGAAAAATGCGTCCGTAATCACGATTATCTCTGCAGCTGTCGGAGCAATTCTGATTTCGTTCCTTTCTCCGTTCGTAGCTTTCGTAAATTCCATTCCAAGCTGCGTAATGGGTGGTGTATGTCTCGCTCTTTACGGTTTCATCGCTGTATCCGGTTTGAAGATGGTACAGAAGGTTGACCTTGGCAAGAACAAGAATCTGTTCGTTGTATCTGTTGTACTGATCGTTGGTATCGGCGGACTTACCGTATCCTTTGGTCAGGTTCAGATCAGAACACTTGCCTGCGCATTGATTCTTGGTATTCTTACCAACCTGCTTTTGAAGGATGCTCCGGATGAGGACGGAGAAGAGTAGAAAGACAGTCTGTGTAACAACTTAAGATGAATTAAGTGTTTTCTGTTGGTGCGAAATGGTTTCGACCATTTCGCACCTTCTTTTTGACAAGAGGGAATTATGGCGTTATTGTATGTATTGATTCTGGTATTTGGTGTGTTGACCGTTGTGCTTTTGAACGGTCAGGGAGCGATTCTGGTCCCTTTTTATCGCCAGTTAACGGAAGAGGAAAAGGAACATTTTCGAGCGCCGGCAATGTGCCGATTCTTAGGGTTTATGACCTTTGGGATTACGGCGGGGCTGGTGTTCGTTGCCGGACGATGGTGGTTTGGTAAGGATTGGATGATTAGTGTCGGAGCGATTCTGGTTGTATTCTGTGGCTTCTTTGCAATCACAACTCCGAAATCCAGATTCCGAAAGAAAGACAGAAGGTGAGGGAAAGACATTGGAAACGATTAGTATTGTTGTACCATGCTATAACGAGAGCGACGTCATTAAGATGTTTTACGAGGAAGTTTCCAAAGTGGCAGCATCCATTCCGGATTCGGATTACGAATTGCTGTTTGTGGATGATGGCTCGAAGGATGATACGATTGGGCAGATAAAGGCATTTGCCGAACAGGATGCTCATGTTCATTATGTCAGCTTCTCCAGAAATTTCGGAAAAGAGGCCGCACTTTATGCAGGTCTTAAGAATGCAGTAGGGGATTATGTGGTACCGATGGACGCGGATTTGCAGCATCCTCCGGAATATCTTCCGGAGATGGTCCGTATTCTTCGAACCGGAGAATATGACGCTGTTGCCATGCGTCGTGTGGACCGAAAGGGCGAGGGAAAGATTCGGGCATTTTTCTCCCGTCAGTTTTACAAATTTAATCGAAAAATATCCGGTGTGGACATCGTGGATGGCGCGACGGATTATCGTATGATGACCCGTCAGGTGGTCGATTCGGTGCTTTCCATGTGTGAAGTGAATCGTTTTACCAAGGGTATCTTTGCCTGGGTTGGCTTCCGCACCAAATGGCTGGAGTACCACAATGTGGAGCGACCGGCAGGGGAATCCAAATGGTCCTTCCGTTCGCTGGTTCGGTACTCGCTGGATGGCATTACCGCATTTTCAACAGCACCGTTGGTGATTGCTTCCTATCTGGGAATCTTTTTCTGTATGCTGGCCATTGTTGGAATGATTGCGGTTGTAGTTAAGACCCTGATCTGGGGAGACCCGGTAGCCGGATATCCGACACTGATTACGGTCATTCTCTTTATTGGTGGCGTGCAGCTTTGCATGATTGGTATATTGGGACAGTATCTGAGTAAGGCCTATCTTGAAATCAAGCATCGGCCGATTTACATAGCGCGAGAGGAACATACGGGGAAACATGATTGAATTAATTGTTAATGAAAATGCGAAAGTAGGACGTGATGCAACGGCCGCTCAGGTGGTGCAGAAGATGCTTGCGGAAGCAGGTGAGGAATATCGGGTTCATCTGACCAAAAAGGCCGGCGATGCGAAACGCCTGGCTAGAGAACTGAGCTTTGCCGATGGGGAGAAAACCATCTGGGTCGTTGGTGGAGACGGCACGGTAAATGAGGCAGTGAACGGTCTGATTGTGAAGAAAGAACTGACCTTTGGTTTTGTTCCGGCAGGCTCCGGAAATGACTATGCGAGAGGTCTTGGATATCCAATCAAAACAGTGGAGTGCATCAAGTCACTTCTTGCGGCAAAGAAGGAAGGGAAATATAAACTCCACGATATCGGGCGAATCGAGCTGTTGGACGGAGTGCGTCTTGGCAAGGAAGACCAGGAGTTGGAAGAGAAACCGGTCGAAGAGGAGATTTACACCTCGGGGGTTACCGCTGGAATCGGCCTTGATGAAAGCTTCGTGGCGAGAACCGATCCGGGAGTGACATTAAAATATGCCGGAAGCTGTGGCATGGGTTACGATGCCCGCGTGTGCTGGGAAGTAAACCGTTCCAAGCTGAAAAAGACGTTAAACAAGCTCGGAATCGGCAAGCTCGTTTATTATATTATTGCGGTTAAACAGGTGTTCAGCAATCCGAGAACGAATATGACAATCGTCGTGGATGGCGTGTCCAGAACCTACACGGATGTCATCTTCTCATGCTTTATGATGACTCCGTACGAGGGTGGCGGACTGATGATGGCACCAAAGGCCGATCCGACGGACGGCAAGGTTTCTGTGTGCCTGGCTTACGGGTTGAAGCCGCTTAAAGTATTGACGGTGTTACCGCTTCTTATGAAGGGAAAGCATGTCAAGAAGAAGGGTGTAGACAGCTTCTCTTGCAAGACGATTGAAGTATTTGCAGAGCAGCCACAGTACATTCATACGGATGGTGAGGTTGAATATCAGAGCAAGCATTTTGTTGTAAGCTGTGATGAGAATCAGGTCAGCATGTATGACGTGCAGAAAGATAATTAGAAATATGAAAATGCGGCGATGCCTTCCGACAGGTATCGCCGCTTGTTTTATGATTGATTACTTGACAATCCCCAGAATTCCTTCAGGCCATCGGATAGAGTATCTAACGTGACGCGCTCGTTTGGCCACCATTCCTTTGGGAATAAATCGGTGTATTGACGTTTCGTAAAGCGTTCGTCGAGAAGCAGGATGACACCACGATCCTCGACCGTTCGGATGACACGACCGGCAGACTGAAGCACCTTGTTCATTCCCGGGTAAAGATACGCATACTCGAACCCGGCATTGCAGGCATCATCGAAATAATCGCGGAACAGCTGTCTTTCATCGCAAAACTGTGGAAGCCCCGGACCGACGATGGCAGCACCGATCAGACGGTCGGCACGAAGGTCGATTCCCTCGGAGAAGATTCCACCCATAACGCACAGACCGAGAAGGGTGCCCTCACGTTCTTCGGAGAAGGTCTCTAAGAATTCCTCCTTTTCCGACTCGGTCATATTGTTCTTTTGAGGGACGATGGTGTATGGAAGATGGGACAGATACGGAAGGACCTCATTCATCATCTTGTAGGACGGGAAGAATGCGATGTAGTTGCCGCATTTGCCTTCGCATAAAGTTTCGATGTATGCCGCAATCTTGGCATAGGTTTCATCGCCGCGTCTCGAGTACCGAGTCTCCACGTCGCCTGCAATAAATACGCGTCGATTCTCCGGTTGAAAGGCAGACTCTGCGTAGATGGCATAGTCCTCTAAGTTACCACTCAGCTGAGACTTGTAGTAGTTGATGGGCAGCAGTGTAGCGGAGAACAAAACGGTTGATCGTCCCTTCTCCATAATCTGATGGAGAGGGCGGGAAGGGTCCATGCACTGCAGGCGAACGAAGAAGGAACCGTCCTCACCATGGTTCGCATATGTCTTGTAATGATCATCGTAATAGTCGGTAATTGTCACCCATTGGCGAAGTTCAAAGTAGAAGTCCAGAACCTCGGGAGGGAGCGGCTGGCGGTTTCGCTCGGATAGTAGATCAAATGCGTTTACAATCCGCGAGAAATCATCGGATAAGTCGGAGATATCGCTTAGGGTTGTAAGAGTTTCACATTCCCGCTTCAAGGCGAGCATCTTCCTGTTTGCCCGGTCTAATAGGCTGATCAGCTGTTCGGTACGTGGCTGCTCCTTCATCGCTCTCTTGGTCGCAAGGATGTGTTCCTTGACAACAGTTGCGCTGTACATCTCCCGGCCGCGCTCGACAAGGTTATGTGCTTCATCAATCAGAAGTACGTGGTTGGAGCTGCCTTCTCCTGCGAAAAACCGACGGAGATACACTACCGGGTCGAAGACATAGTTATAGTCGCAGATAACCGCATCCAGAAAGAGTGCAACGTCCAGGCTCATTTCATACGGACAGACTTCGTATCGGTCTGCATATTCGAGGAGCATCTCTCGCGAACAAATCTTTGGCTCCCCGGGCGTTCCGTCAGCATTTACATTCGGAGTTCCCAAATCGGTTAGAAGTGCAAAGATGGCTTCATTGATTCGATTAAAATGCCCTGCGGCCCGTGGACAGGCAACCGGGTTACAGTCCGGCGTATCCAATACACAGACCTTTTCTTTTGCGGTTAATGTAATTGGGTAGAAGCATAATCCGGACGCAATTAACAGACGGAAGGTGTCCTCCGCTACGGTTCGGGTTATGGTTTTTGCGGTCAGATAGAAAAGACGCTCCGTAAGAGATTCTCCCATGGACTTAACAGCCGGGAATACGGTGGAAATCGTCTTTCCTACTCCCGTCGGAGCTTCGATAAATAAGGTCTTACCACGGGCGATGGTGCGATATACACCACCTGCCAGTTCGAACTGCCCCGGACGGTAATCGAACGGAAAGGAGAGCTCCTTGATGGATTCGTTTCGCTTCTCGGTATGTTTGGCGCTCCAATGCACCCAGCGGCAGTACTCCAGTAGAAGCTCCTGAAACCAGGTCAGAATCTCGTCTCTTTGGTAAAACTCCGTGAAGTATCGGATGTGCTCGTTGTCAATCTGACAGTAGGTCATCTGTACACCGATTTCGTCTAACTCCTCTTGTAGCGTAAGAATGGCGGCGTAGACCTTGGCCTGAGCCAAATGCACCGGCACTGGGCGTTCGAGCCTTCGAACCTCGCGAAGGACGCATTTGATTTCATCGATAACAACGGGAGCAGAGGAAAATGCAATAGCTTCATTTGGGCAGAGAGCGCGGTCGCTTTCTTCTTCAAATTGCAGGATGCCGTCGGCACGTCCTTCCAGAGTAATCGCGATGGTATCCCCTTCGTATTCGATCTCAGAGGTATGCAAAAGCGGAACCTCGGCGTGATAGAAGCCTGCCTGCTTTCCCTGAATCTTTTTGTGTAGTCTGGTGCCCTCGTACATCGCATCGGGGTCACGATACGGCGAACGATTGTCGATATCTCCGGAACGCAAGAGGAACTCCACCAAATCGCGGACGGATAGTTTTTTCTCATATAAGCTGCCTGCCATGGTGGGACCTCCTTTCGAATGGGATGCATTTTCTAGAGTATATCACATGGTGTGGGTCAAGAACAGACCAAGGTTTAAAAGATGCTTGGATTACGTGTTGCATTTTGCTTCAGACTCAGTTAAAATAGCAGAAAGCGGGCAGTTTTTTGACCCGAACTACAGACTAAGATTGGAGACTATTATGGCAGACGATGAGAAGATGATTGATGATTACGAAGTAGATCAGGATACCGTTACCCTTACTCTTGATAATGACGAGGAAGTTGTATGCGACGTGCTTGCAGTATTCCCTGCACCGAAGGGTGAGTATATTGCAGTTCAGAGACAGGATGACGAGGACGCACCGGTTTGGATTTATCGTTACAGTGAGAATCCGGATGATCCGGAGGATGTTGTTTTGGACAGCATCGAGGACGAGGATGAGTTCAACGAAGTAGCTCAGGCGTTCGATGATTTCATGTATGAGGAAGATTTTGACGAACTGGATCCGGAAGAGAACTAGGGCGTGGTTGAACTGGCTTAAGTGCTAATCGATTAGGAGGTAATATCTTGTGGAAGAATTAATGGCCTTGTTGCAGACATATCCTGCACTACTGAAGGTTTTAGTGGCGTTTTCGGTAATGGGTGTTCTGTTTGTTATTTACCTTTTCGTTTTGATTTTTTGGAAGATTCTTTCTCATCCTGGAGCAGAGCAGAAGGCAATTGATAATAGCCAGGATAAGCAATTGAAGGAACTAGCTTCGGAATTAAGAAAAGTCAGTGAACTTGATAAGGAGTTAAAGGAACTCAAAAGTAAAATGCAATAACTTGTATGAAGGGATGAAATCCAGGGGATTTCATCCTTTTTTGTGTTTTTTATAATATTCAGTCGGGTAAAAACGTGCGACTTCATGTAAGATAGGCAGTGCCCTGAAATCTACATGCTTTGTGATGGTTCGACCGGTTTGCAGATTTGCG
>DCGJ01000151.1:0-2545 GCA_002315495.1 Lachnoclostridium sp. UBA1781
GCGTGGACCCGTCCGCCCGTCTGGCGCCGTCGCAGCTGGGGCTTTGGTGTGATGAGCAAATCGAGGGACATCGTAGGATTGTTGACACGTGCCATAAGTATGGTGCCTTGATTGTACCACAGCTTCATTTTGGCGGGCTTGGAACGCACCCGGAATGTGGGCCTCTCACCGCTCCGTCCGCGATTACCTGGAATACTTTTCGAGGAGAACAGGTGGCGAAGGAGCTCTCGAAGGAGGATATTGCTCGCGTCATTGAAGCATTTGTAAATGCGGCAGTTCGCGCACAGAAAGCGGGCTACGACGGTGTGCAGCTGCATGCCTGTCATGGCTATTTGATCAATAACTTTGCTTCGCATGTGAATATGAGAACCGACGAATATGGCGGCAATACCGCAAACCGGGCAAGGTTTGGGTGCGAGATTATTGCGGGTATTAAGAAGGACTGCGGCGATGACTTTATTGTATCTGCCCGAATCTCGGGATATGATCCGACGGTAGAGGATTCCATTGAAACCGGAGAATTGTATGTGGCAGCGGGATGTGACTTTCTGCAGGTGTCCTGCGGAGTTAAGATGCTGGATGATTTGGAGCATGACGACAGTCTTCCGTACAATAAAATTGCCGGGTTGGGCGTTCGGTTTCATGAGCATTTTAAGGGGCGTGTACCGGTGTCCCTGGTCAATGGAATGCGTAATGTCGAGGTGGTTCGATACATGTTCGAACATGAGCTTGTGGATGCGGTTGATCTTGGCTGTGGACTGCTGGCGGACCCCGCATTTTCCGAGGCAATCTTAGATGGCGCGGATTACCAGCCATGCCGCGGATGTCCGAACGGATGTGCCTTTGGACCGGTGCATACGCATCACTGCCCGGCCACGGTCCTTCGTGGCGGAGTGGAGTTTCCGAACTGTCATGAGCGGGAGCAGGATGTGTCCATCGGGAAAGACATTTCCTAAAATGGAACAGAATAATGCGTGTATTTCGTCGAAAACGTGCTTGTGAGATGCGTGCATTTTTGATAATATTCGTTCGTAAAAATAAATTGGAGGGACAGTCATGAAACCGATTGTTGATATTTTGAATGACGCCAATCCGAAGGCACAGGCTAAGCTTGAGAAGGCCTTTACCAAGGGTGGCAGTTTGGAGAAGAAGGATCAGCTGATGGCGGAATTGAATCTTCCGACCGCCGTTGATTTTCCGAATCATAAGGTGATTGTAACCGATCACTACATTTGCGATTATGAGTTCTATGCGGGACTTGGCAGTATGCTTTCCGTGATTGAGATTTCCGGTATCGAGCGTTTGTATCGCTCGAATATTACCGCGGAGCATGAGTACGATTTTGATCGATTCTTTGTAACCATGGAGATGAAGGATAACAGTGTGAATCGTATTGCCTATGCAAAGCGTAATGCGAAGACGTTCATGACCGAGTTTAGCGACTTGATTGCTTGCATTAACGAGAAGAAGCAGAAGATTGGTGCGGAGGTGTAAGTCATGGGAATTATCATTTACGGCGTGAAAAGAAAATTAAAAGAAGAGAAGTCTTTGGGCGTTCAGTTTTGTCCAAACTGCGGTAAGCAGGTTGAACTTCAGCTGACCCGTGAGAAGGTTTACGGTCATGTATATTACATTCCGTTGCTTCCGATGAGTGGCTGGAAAGTTAAACTTTGTCCAAACTGCGGTGTTGCGGCAAAGCTTACACCGGAAGAGTACAAGGCTTTAAAGCAGGGCTAATCCCTTGCAGGACTCGAAAGAGAAATCATAATAAGCAGTTGCCTTTTGAGGGGTCACCTCATTTGGTGACTGCATTTTTTTTGTACGGTTGTAAGGCTTGGTTGAGAAAGTCGAAAAACTTCTCGATTCGGGCGTGGCAACTAAGCCTATTCTGTGTTACAATGAAAATGCTCGTGAGACGGGAAGTATTTCCCTGTATTACGCAGAGTTTTCAGAATAGAGAGGATGTAGTGTATGACACAGGAGAAGTTGCAGGCACTGTTTCAGGACCTGAGTTTGGATGAAAAAATCGGACAGTTGTTACAGGTGGCCGGTACCCTTTTTGACGAGGACGCCCTCGTTACCGGTCTTTTGGATTACTTTAAAATTACGGATGAGGAGCTGAAAACCATCGGTTCCATTTTGAGTGTAAGCGGTGCGGAGAAGCTGAAGAAGATTCAGGACGACTGTATGGCAAAGCAGCCGCATCATATTCCGCAGATTTTTATGCTGGATGTAATTAACGGATACGAGACCATTTATCCGGTTCCGCTGGCGCAGGGAGCTACCTTTAACCCGGAAATGGCAGAGAAATTGGCCGAGATGGCGGCAAAGGAATGTGCGGCTGCCGGTATTCACGTAACCTTCTCACCGATGGTGGACCTGGTTCGTGATGCCAGATGGGGACGTGTTATGGAATCCACCGGTGAGGATTCTTACCTGAATGGATTAATGGGTGCGGCGATGGTTCGCGGCTACCAGGGTAAGGACATTCGTGAGAAGGGCAGAGTTGCGGCCTGTGTGAAGCATTTTGCCGGCTACGGCGTTC
>DCGJ01000151.1:2565-6814 GCA_002315495.1 Lachnoclostridium sp. UBA1781
GGCCGAGGGTGGAAGAGACTACGATACGGTAGAGGTTTCCGAAAGAACGCTTAGGGATGAATTTCTGCCGGCTTATGAGGACGCCATTAAGGCAGGAGCCAGACTGGTAATGACCTCCTTCAATACTTTGAATCGTGTGCCTTCGTCTGCAAACAGATGGTTAATGAAGGACGTGCTTCGAGACGAGATGAAGTTCGACGGCGTTCTCATTTCCGATTACGGTGCTATTAAGGAGATGGTAAACCATAACATTGCCCGTGACGAGAAGGAGGCGGGGCGCCTCTCCATTCGTGCCGGTGTGGACATTGAAATGATGTCGCTTTGCTATTCCCGTGGACTTAAGGAACTACTGGAGGAGGGCGCAATCTCCATGGATATGATTGACACGTGTGCCTGGAGGGTTCTTCAGTTAAAGAATGAATTGGGACTTTTCGAGAATCCGTATAAGGATGCATCAGCTGAAGACGAGCAGAAATATCTTCTTTGTGAGGAGCATCGTGCTCTTGCAGAAGAGGCAGCAATCGAATCCTTCGTTCTTCTGAAAAATGACAACGCGCTCCCGCTAGATAAGAAATCCGGTGAAAAGGTGGCATTTATCGGACCATATGTGGATACTCACGAAGTATTCGGCTCCTGGTCCTTCCCGCAGAAGGTAGAAGAGTGTGTGACGATTCGACAGGGTGTTGCGAAGGTTGCTCCTACGGTAAATGCAGCATTTGCCGAGGGAAGCTATCTCTTTGACCGTGCCCACAAGATGAAGAACGGCGTGTTCTACGATTACGATCGTGAGAAGGAAGCTCTGATGATTTCCGAGGCGGTGAAGTTGGCGACGGAGTCCGACAAGGTAGTCCTATGTCTCGGTGAGCATGCACAGCAGACCGGTGAGGCTGCCAGCCGTGCGAATATCGAACTGTCCAAGGGACAGATGGACCTTCTTCGTGCAGTGGCAAAGGTAAATCCGAACATTGTAACGGTTGTATTTACCGGAAGACCGATTCTTTTGGAGGAGGTTTCCAGGCTTTCCAAGGCCGTTCTTGTTACCTGGTTTCCGGGTACCGAAAGCGGTAACGCAATCGCGAAAGTACTGTTCGGAGACAAGGAGCCGCAGGGGCGTCTTCCGATGAGCTTTCCATATGTGGTTGGACAGGAACCTGCTTATTATAACCGATTCTACAGCGGTAGACCAAATAACGGAACGCTGGATCAGAGTTATGTTATGGGCTACATTGACCAGATTGATAAGATGCTTTATCCGTTTGGAGGCGGTATGGGTTATACCGCATTTTCCTATGGCGAAGTAAAGTTATCCGATACGAAGCTTCCGGTGAACGGAGCGATAACCGCAACGGTTTCCGTAACCAATACCGGAACCCGCGAAGGTTTTGAAATCGTGCAGATGTATCTGGCTGATTTGTATGGCAGTGTGGTTCGTCCGGTGAAGAGTCTTCGCGGTATTCAGAAGATTATGCTGGCGCCTGGGGAAACGAAGGACGTTACGTTTGAGGTGAAGGAAGAGATGCTTCGCTTCCACAACATTGATATGGAATATGTCAGTGAGCCGGGAACCTGTAAGGTAATGATCGGTCACGACAGCGAAGTGAAGGACGGAGCGTTCTTCGAGCTGGTATAAAAGAATATATTCCTTTCCGAACCGTACTTAACGAATCGATTCCGCTTACAAAGCAAGAGTAACCTCTAAGGAGTAAATTAATGAGTAATGAATTGCAGTTGAAATATGAAAAGTTAAAGGCATATATTGCGTCGTTTGGAAAAATCGCGGTTGCATTTTCCAGCGGTGTGGATTCCACGTTCCTGCTCTTTACGGCAAAGGAAGCGCTCGGAAGTGACAACGTCATTGCTGTAACGGCTACATCGCATTCTTTCCCTATGAGGGAACGAAAGGAAGCGGAAGCGTACTGTGAACAGATTGGTGTGAAGCAGTTTGTTGTGGTTTCGGAAGAGATGGCCATCGAGGGATTTGCGCAGAATCCGAAGAATCGCTGCTATTTGTGCAAGAGGGAGCTGTTTGAGAAGATCCTGTCCATTGCTGCTGAGAACGGAATTACGACGGTGGCTGAGGGCTCGAATCTGGATGATTTGGGAGATTACCGACCGGGACTTCAGGCAGTGAAGGAACTGGGAGTGAAAAGTCCGCTCCGTGAGATTGGATTCACCAAGGCAGAGATTCGGGAACTGTCCAAAATGCTCGGACTTCCAACCTGGAAGAAACAGCCCTTTGCCTGCCTGGCCAGTCGTTTTCCGTATGGTGATCTGATAACCGAAGAAAAGCTGGATATGGTGGACCACGCAGAGCAGCTTCTCCTCGACCTCGGCTTTTCCCAGGTGCGTGTTCGAATCCATGGGAATGTTGCCCGTATCGAGTTGGATCCGAGGGAGTTCGACCGTTTCATGAAAGAGGAGATTCGCACGGAGGTTTACGTGAAGTTTAAGGAATATGGATTTTCCTATGTGGCGCTGGACATTTTGGGATATCGTACCGGCAGTATGAACGAAACTCTGAATATTGACTAATCAGACGATTGCAGATGCATCCCGCATTTGCAATCGTTTTTTCATCACTTTCGCATTGCGTTTGTCGACCGGTTACTGTATATTGGAAGAAGATTGTAGCCTTTGGGCACAAATGGGGAAAAGGAGATAACAAGTGAAAAGGGTAGAAAAAAAAGAATTATGGGTGTTACTGTGCGGAATGCTGCTTTTACTGGGTATGATAGCAACCGCTTATGCTTACACCACGGCAACAACGGTTACTGCAACGCGTGTGGATACTTATGGAGCACCGTCTTACGGAGCAACGTATCACAATCCGTCATTTAAGGTTACGTCCGACGATAGGGCCAAAATATCTATGCCATGTTGGGTTAAGCAAAATGGCGACAAGTGGGATTATTATTCCGGAACAACCTTCGTCGAAGGCACCTATCGTATGAGAGTACAGCTCAGAACGGATACCGCCGATTATCGAATTACAGACGATACCGTTTTGAAGGTAGACGGAGTTACCTGGACGTCATATAGTTCCGTTTCGGATTATTATGAGGGTAATGGGAGTGACAAGTATGGATATAAATATTATTATTCCCCATCTCCTTTAAAGGTAACTGCGTCCTCCGCCTATCTTATTACGATGGACCGAGATATGAGTCATGGGGAAGTGTTGACGGATCAATCGTCCGCTTCTGCCGGAACGAAGGTAACACTTACGGTTAATCCGAAAGACGGATATGGTCTTGAGTCAATTAAGGTTGTTGGACCAAATGGAGAAGTCAGCCTGTCGGGAAGTTCTTACACACGAACCTTCACGATGCCGAGTGGCTCGGTAGTTGTTTATGCGAAATTTTCCGATGCGAATCCCCTTCAGTATATTACCGAAGTGGAAGCTACCTGTTCAAATTATGAAGCACCTATTGTCGGGGCAGACGCAAATTATTTCTCGTTTAATGTAACAAAAGGCTCTCCGGCAAAACTTGCGAATTTACACTGGGAAAAGTATGTTGACGGACAGTGGAAATATTACGGCGAATCTACTTTTACCGAGGGGCAGTATCGCTTCCATGTTCAGGTTCGTACGGATACGAAGAGTGTAAGGCTTACGAATACGACTACATTTAAGGTTAACGGAACGGCGTGGACAAAAGATACAGAACTTACGGACTGCTATGAATCAGGTGGGTACGGTTATAACAGTTATACCTCCCCTGTTTTTACCGCCATTACGCCTAAATTATATACAATCAGCATAAAACCATGCCAATATGTAAACTGCAGTTCAAGTGTATCTTCGGCTGCGAAGGGAACCAAGGTCACACTGACAGTCTCTCCAAAAAGCGGTTATGAGGTTACGAATATAAGAGTCAGCAAAGCGGATGGTACTCGTAATACCATTGAGTTATCCGGAAGTGGTAATACAAGAACTTTCACGATGCCGGCAGAAAATGTGAATGTATCGGTGTCTTACAGGATGATTGAGTACACGGTTTCTTTTAACGCCGGAGCGGGAACTGGAACGATGAGCTCTGTGGAAACAAGCTTAAAAAATGCACGTTACCGGCATGCACCTTTACCCCTCCAAGCGGACAGGAATTTGATTACTGGCTTGTGGGTTCTACGCATTATAGCGCAGGGGCAGAAATAACAGTTTCGGAGAATACGACCGTTATTGCTAAGTACAAGGCAAAGCCGACTCCGATGCCGACGGCAACGAATACGCCTATACCGACGGCAACCA
>DCGJ01000048.1 GCA_002315495.1 Lachnoclostridium sp. UBA1781
GGATTTACACTACTCTCAAACCCCAGTTTCGTTGTCCTGGTAAAATACTTTGTTTGAGACCCCTATGGATTTACACTACTCTCAAACTCAAAAAGTAGGCCGGAGTATCCGTTCCGAGTTTGAGACCCCTATGGATTTACACTACTCTCAAACTGAAAGGGTTACAATATGGCTAAATTTTATGTTTGAGACCCCTATGGATTTACACTACTCTCAAACTTGTTGTGGTTTTCACCTGAAGCAATGCTGGTTTGAGACCCCTATGGATTTACACTACTCTCAAACATATACAACGACTTGGATATCGACATTCAAGTTTGAGACCCCTATGGATTTACACTACTCTCAAACCCAACCAATACACCGCTGTCAAGCACGATTGTTTGAGACCCCTATGGATTTACACTACTCTCAAACCCCAAATCTACATTTGGGGCAAATGGTTTGCGACCATGAAAATAGAAACCATAGAGTCTTATTGAATTACGCATAACGATTTATCCACTATAGTGCGTGTAACAAAATGTAATTTCTCACGTTCAAACGCCTCGATTAATAATACATGATGTCCTCTTTGTTTGATACACGAGATTAATGCTTGCATCGATTCATCATCAAGATAACTTCTAAGATTAACCAATACAAACATTTTTTCTATTTCATACGCATTCACCAGATCCATATAATCGGATAATTGATTTGCGAGATCATCATACTCATTATAGACTGATACCCCAATACCCTTTAGAATCGATTCAATAGCGATTTTTTCAAATCGAATATCTCCCTCAATCCTAAGGGTCAGTTCTTCCAGATACTGAGTTAGATTTGCAATAATTTCTTGTGTTCTTTCATAGTTTTCACTTTCCAAAGAATCACCCACTATTGCCTGTACGATTTTTGAATTAATCGTCTTTTTGTTAATCTCGAATGGAACAAATTGTGAGTGAAACTCCAATCTTTTTGCAATTGAAACTTGTTTATTATCAATTGAAAGGGAAATTAACCCCTCGTTTCCTTGCATTTGGTTAGAAAGATCACTTAATATCTTGTATAATATGACCTGGTTTTCCACAACCAATTCGTTAACATTATCTGCGACTGTGTCTAAGATAATGTCCACATACGGAATCGATAACTTCATAGAATTAGTATCCTTTCCTCCGAATCAATAACATCACTTATGCTCTTTCCAACAACATATTCCATCTTTGAATACTGTTTTTCAGTCACAACTAGTGTCTGAACAATTCCTGCGGGCGGTTTTGCCTTCTTTATCAATGATTTTACTGATTGCTCAACCGAGGGTGATGTCATCATCTTACAGTACACGGACTCTTGAAGCATAATAAATCCGTTTTTAATCAATGTTTTACGAAACAGACGATAATTACGGCGATCTTCCATGGTAATGGTTGGCAGGTCAAACATAACTAATATTCTCATAAATCTAAATCCACTCATAGCTATTCTAACAAACGATAAAACCGAATCAAGGACGGGTCACTATCATTAATTGCATCAAACATACTGTGAACATAGATTTTTATCGCATTCGAAAGATTCTGCTTTGCACCATCAATCAATACAGTTTGATTCGACAATTCCCACAAACGATGCTTCTCCTCTTTTCCAAACTCTTCAGGAATATCGGAATACACCTGTCTGTCAACTAGAATCCGAAATGGTTCCATCAAGTCGCAGCTTAAATTAAATGGGTTAAACATATTTCCATGAAATATTCCTAACTGAGTCAAATATCCATTTGCCGATACTTCCCGGTTGATAGACGATAAAATGATACTGTATCCATAGTTCAGTGCTGCATTAATCGGATTCTCCGAACTTCGAGTAAACTCCATTCCAAATAACGCATTAAAATATACCTTGGCGGCATGTCCTTCTCGGTTCGATGCATCTAGCAGTTCAACTTGTCCTATGTAGGAACCCAATAATTCTGCTTCCTGCTTTTTCCCGACCTCCACTAAAAACTCCTGCTGCTTACGTATCTTTTCTGTAATAACCTCCCGCCAAATAGATGCCTTTACATCATTCGACCAACCAACTTGTGTACGAATCTTCGCCGAACAATCGTGACTTCCATGATGAGGAACCAATTCAGAAATAGGATTATGTTTGGAATCACAAAATATCGTTTTCACCTTGTTTTCAGTTAATGCCTCAATTAAGCACCCCGTTAGGGAGACCATCGGGTTCTCAATTACCAGTGTTTCTATTTCACTTATAAGAACCCGATGTGTTTCTAGTCCACGAACTACTAGATACCCCATTTTGTAGTCAAGTTTTGATTGATTTGAGATGATAATTGTTCTCCAGCTCATACTAACTCCAATAGATTTTCTGATTTTCTAACCCAAAGGCCTGAGGTTGATTGGTCGATAATTCGAACATCCTTATAGTATTTTGCCCAGTTAGAGATAGTCGAACTAAAATTGCCTGTGGCAGCTGAATTCTTCTTACCTCCAATCAGTCCCAAGTCACAGCCTCCGACAATTCGCCCAAATGTTTGATGAATACATAAAAGAGCTCGTGCTTGTGAAAGAACATCTAATTTCACGAACTTGTCCCTTCCACTTTCGATAATTTCCTCTGGTGAATTTACACGTTTAGAAAAAATAGTAGCTTTATACTTCTCTATGTATAAATCGTATAATTCGATATTCTCGATTGTACTTACCTTATCAAACTCCTCCGAATAAACATACTTCGCGTTCACCGTAATTTTCTCCACCAAGCGTTCCAAGCGCTTCAAGTAAATTGTCCATCTATAATCGCTTGAAAATTGCATAATGGATTGAGCCCTCAAGCACTTTCCACCGCTTCCAATTCCAGAAATACAAATCAAGAAGCCGTCCAAGGACAACACTGTATTAATCTTCCATGGTCTCATTCCCATTGGGAAAGAAACCTCATCCACTTGCTTTCCTAGTATTTTTTTCAAACGCTCAGCCGCATATTCCTTTGCATACGCCTCATCTCGCAAAAAGCGCTCACCAAACAAATGCTCAACTGATAAGATAATAATCTCCGTTTTTTTGCCTGCCTTATACCGTGTAGGAATCAAAAACGCAACACTTGGTTTATTATACCCACCATAAACCGCAGTTGGCATATCCTTCTTTAGCGGAGTTAATCCCTCAGCGGCCTTTACCGGCATTTGGTCAAAGAATCCACCTTTTCGAATATACGCATATTTCGTAAAATGAGCTGTATTCTTCTTGGCGTTGCGTATTACCTTGTTGAGCATCTCCTGCCCATCCCAAACCACTTGTCCACCGCAAACAACCGGATGAGTGAATACAGTCTTCGTCTTAATGCTGTAATCCTTGTTAATATTAAACCATCGCTTGGTAAATTTCATATTGTAGACATTTCCGCACACAATATTGAGATATGCATCTACCGCATGATGCAAGTCGTTATATGATCTACATTTCAGCAGATTAAACTCCTGTCGGAATTCTGAAGTAAGCCTTGCCTTAGAGTATACAATTTCCGCGTTCGGAAACAGCTCACCAAGTAAGGTGGCCACGGCCTTTGTTGCCTGGGAGGTTTCCGTCAACTGTCTGTTAATAAAACTCCACTTCTCTTCTTCAGTGAAGCCGGTTGTTCGTGTAAGTCTCTTATATTTTTCCTCCGTAATCATACCCTTATCATTAAGATAGGTCCAGAAGCCGTGCATCTTGTCGCGAGTCTCTTTTTCAATTGGGTAAATGTCTTTTTTCTTTCCATTTGCCTCAGAGAGAACGAGAACTCGATTATTTAGAATGCTATCATCCTTAACATATGCTTGCGGATAAATATGATCAATATCGTATGCCTTACTGCCTAACTGCTCCAATACAATCGGAGTCCCTGTATACATACACTTTCCCTTCTGCATATAGTACAGGAACAATTTATCACCTTGAAGTTTGTTATCCGCAAGGTCACCCATTTCCTCTAATTGCTGCTGGAGAATCCGAACATCCTCGTCCTTACACTGCTTGTATAATTCAAGAATCTGTTCTTTTCGAGACTTAGTTCGCTTTCCCTTCTGCTCCTCGGACGCTCCTCTTGTCATTTCAACAAAAATCTTCTTTGGCTCACCAAACGCTTTCTTAACGTCCTTCACAATATCTAAGGTGCGATAAACAGGCCGCTTAACCGCATTCGATAGGTACATCTCATTCATTCGCTCCTCAAGGCTTGAACTGTGTGTAGAATAGTAATCCGTCTGATAAGCACAAATGGCCTCCCTAAACGAGTACAGTTCGGAATTGATTAATTCCATCAGGTTCAATTGGCTATTCCACATTGCCCCAAGAATTGTTGTCATTTCACCTGTTGTCTTATCTACACCCTCTAGTTCACTCAAAAACATTTTCGAAAGACGTCCAAAATCCTTAATCTTGATTCCACAAATATACTTCCGGTCAATTTCAGAGAGCTTTGAATACTTTGCCTCCAACCAATGAGCCAGTCTCGCCTTATCCTCTGCATATGATGCTCGTTCAATAATGCTTTCAACATCTTCCTCGGTTAATTGGCCGCTCTCCATGAGTTTCTTAAATGCAATTTGCGGTGCAAGATTGGCCTTTATTTCTACATCAATACCAGTCAAGGAGGATTCCTCTCCTTTTCGGAGTTCACCATTTGAGATTAAAAAGTCAACAAGTCTCTTACGAGTTACTTTCTTCACATTCAAGAATAGCTCACTATAGATTTTTTGCTTCAACTCAACAGATATACGCTCATTGTTGATTCTCAGATTATTAATCTCATTCAAAACCATAAATCTATGATAGCGCAGAGAATCCTTTGGCAGCACGTTTTGCCCTGGGAGGTACGTACAAGTATTGGTCATTCGTTTAATGAAATTGGCTTCGCTAGCATCCAAGTCAACCATGTTTTCAAAATTCCATGGATAAATTTTTCCTTCTTTCCGCTCTAACCATGCATATTTTGAATGCTTATTCAATGGACCAACAAAATATGGAATTCGGAACATAAAGACGGATTCCAGCTTTTCCATAACTGATATCCCATTGCTATCTTTTTCTGTCAACATTGGCAAGTAGATCGACGCATTTTCTAGGATTTTATGAAGTTCAAACCAGTATAATTGATACGGAATGACTCTGTTATCGGTGTTTACCTGTTTAGGCAAGAAGGAATTAAGCTCCAACCGAGCGACCATATCCTCATAAACCTCTTTATCTTCCGGTTCAACATCCAATAAGCGCACGATGTTCAGTATAAACTTTGAGAATGTTGCAATATCAATTCCTTTTTCTTTTGGCGCCTTCCCATCACTTTCATGCTGCGAATATGCAACATAGTTTTCCTTCGAATCAACCTGCCGGAATACCTTCTTATACCCCTCTTTTCCGGTATACTTACGAATAATCTTCTTGAGTACCTCTAAATCCGCTTTGTGTTGATTATATATACCAACTTTTGCTTCTGAAATAGTGGCGGACTCTCCTAAAACATCGACAAGAACCGCCCAATCGGAGACAATCCGTAGACTCGCAATCAGCTCATAATCCTCGCCGATGTTAGACATAATTTCTCCAAGTTTTTCATCATCCATGCTTAACTTTACGGACCCGAAATCCTTGTATTCCTCATTTCCAAACAACTCAGATAATTTGTAGGTGCCTCCTGCAAGGAGTTTAATTATTCCATCCTGGCTAAATGGGAACTCTTCGCGCGGAAGCTTCTCCGCCTTTGCGGAATCCAAAAGCAATGCAAGTAACTCCTTTGTTTTCGCTGTTACACCCTGTTTTTTCTTAAGAGCATCGCCCAGCGCCTTAACATCTACATTAGCATTCCAAGGTCTCTCATATCCGTTATCCGAAAAATATTGCATTAATCCCTCATAAACGGAGGAGAAATCCTTTAATCCTGATAGATTATCCTTATCAATATTGCTCAGAAAATGTCCACGATGTGCCACTAACCATGCACATGCCAAATAGACTAGCCGCACATCATGTGGGCTGGTACCGTTCATTAAATCTGAAATCAAATGGTGAATCGTCGGATATTGCCCATAATACTCCCGATCACAATAATCCTCTCCAATAAATAATCCAGCCTGATTCTCAGCATCACTTCTATACAAATTGCTTTCTTGTATTCTCTTAAAGAAGTCCTTATCAACCTTTGCTACTTCGCTAGCAAATAGCTCCTGAACCAATAAAACTCTTTGTTGGCGACGATCAAGCCTTCTTCGCGAAACTCGAAAACTTCTCTTTTCTGTACTCAAAGAAGCTTCATCAAAGATTGTAACTCCCCACGCCGGTTCCCCGTGAAATTTTAGAATATCATATTTATCATTGGTTACCGCATAACCAACAGAATCAGTTCCAATATCCAGTCCCAAAAGGTAATTGTTTTTTTCCATTTGACATTCTCCTTTTTTAGTGTTAGTATTTACTCGTAAAGCATAGACCCCTATGGATTTACATTGCGAGTTCAAATAAAAGTTTACTCAAATCGTTGGCTTGACCAACCGCACAGCGTGTGCTTAAAGATCTCTTCAGTGAGGTCTTTTTTTATTTCTCTTCTGGTACAATTCTCATCCGTCCTTGAAACATTCCCAGCCATGCTTGCCATACTTGGCTTTCTTGTATCTCTACTTTAGCCCGAATCCGATTTGTGCCAGCGATGCGTTCCATACGAATACGTTCTCCGAACTTATCAATCACCACACCCACTAAATCATCATCAAACTCAAGCCATATTCTCTTAATCTCTCCTCCAAACATCCGAAATGCCTGGGTTGTAAATCGCTCTGGTTTCTTTGACGTGATTTGATGCATAGCCATTCTACTGATTTTATCAGTTTCTTCCCGCGCATCACTCATACGATCCACACGATAATTTGTAATTGCATCATGGTGTGAATTGTATGTCATCAAGTAATAAAAATCAGAATCATATATCAGTGCAATAGGCTCTACGATGTATCGCTCTCCATTTTTCCGGAATACTTTTTGTATCTTCTCATTTAGATCAAAATAACAAAATGATATTTGTGTTCGATGATCTAACGCATTAACAATCAAATCTATTGTCCTGCTAACGTCATGGTTCGAATGCTTCACATTGTTAAATCGAGCTCCAGATTTTACAAGACTTTCTCTTTCCTCCTTTGGTGCAAGCTGAATCAAATGCTCGATTAATCGATCTGTTTCATCGCCCGGAATAAAGTTTGCCGCATGAATCGCATCGATAATAACGCGCAAATCAGCTCGTTTCCATCGCTCTTGCTTCAAATAATACCCATTCTGTTTCCCGACTTTTTTAAGTTGGATGTCGTATCCGTTATCCCGTAGAAGCGCTATGTCTTTCGTTAATGTTCTTCTATCGACATATCCTCCCATTTCTTTCATTGCGTCGCATAATTGATTTGTTGTGATAGGATTGCTAGAACTCGACTCACTTAACAGCAATTCATATAGTTTTAACAGCTTGATTTTTACCATGTTCTCCCCCATAATCGGCCCTCCAATCATCTAATAATTATACCACCTATAAATACCCATGTAAACATTTTGCTGTCGCACTTTCGCGACAGTAGACATTTCCTCCGGAAAATAGTAGGTTTTCTTGAGATCGATTTAGAAATCAATGCGGCGCCTCACAAAAATGAAAGACAACCTATCGTTCATGTTGGGTCAGGTGCTTTGAGCCCGCAGGTACTTAATGAGCGCATAGCGCGAATTTAGTATCCGTTGCGTGGCGAAAGCAGCGAGAGCGTGCCTGCCCGACAGAACGATAGGTTGTCCTGTATCTTAGAAAAAGGCGCCGCACTAATTCCTTAATGCGACGCCTTTATTTTTATTTTCTGGAAAACATCTCACAAACCCACTTGTAGTAATTTGCGTCCACCTGCTTTTCCTGGCCCGGAAGAAGTCTCCACTGCCAGTTGGTGCCAACGGTAGAAGGATGATTGATGCGGCAGTAATTATCAAGGTGAAGGAAATCCTGCATCTGGATAATTACCACATTTGCAATGCTCTCATACAGCTTACGAATCATCTGATCGTGAAGCTCCTCGCGACGAAGGATGCCGAAATAGCCCATCATCCAGTTGATTTCCCACTGCTCGCGACCGGCCAAGAAGCCCGCCAGCGTTTCGTTGTCATGGGTGCCTACGTAAGCAATCGTATTGGCACTCTTATAGTTATGCATCAGGTAATCGTTGGTGGAATCGCCGGCAACGCCGAACTCCAAAACCTTCATGCCCGGGAAGCCCATCTGCTCCATCAGGTCGCGAACCGGCTTGGTTACCACACCGAGGTCCTCTGCGATAAGCTTGGCGCTTCCCACGGACTCCTTGATAACGTTACAAAGCTTCTCGCCCGGTCCCTTAATCCACTTGCCGCCCTTCGCGGTCTTACACTTCGCCGGAATGGACCAGTAATTCACGATACCGATAAAATGGTCGATACGGATGACATCATAGAGGGCCGCATTTGCCTTCATACGCTCTCTCCACCAGCGGAAATTCTTCTGCTCCATCACGTCCCAACGATACAGCGGGTTACCCCAGCGCTGACCGTCGGCGCTGAATGCATCAGGTGGAACTCCTGCGATATTAACCGCATTTCGATCGATGTCGAGCTCGAACAGCTCGCTGTGAGCCCAGCTCTCGGCGCTGTCCATGGACACGTAAAGCGGCATGTCTCCGATAATCTCCACGCCATTTTCATTCGCATAAGCCTTCAACGCAAACCACTGCTCGAAGAACTTGAACTGCATGAATTTCTGGAAGCGAATCTCCTCGGAAAGCTCAACCATCGCCTTCTTAATGGCTGCGGGTTTATGCATACGCATGTCCTTATCTTCCCAATCCTGCCAGCCACGATAGCCTTCCTTCTCCTTCATCGCCATGAAGAGGCAGTAGTCGTCCAGCCAGTAAGCCTGTTTCTTGCAAAATGCGGCAAACTCCTCTGTCTCCTCGTGCTTGCTTCTTGCAAATGCCTGGCGAAGCACCACGTAACGGGAGCCAAACTGCGCGCCGTAATCAACATACTTCGGCTCGGTTCCCCAGTAACGTTCGCGAATCTCCGCTTCGGTGAGAAGTCCTTCTGCTACCAGCATGTCCAAATCGATAAAGTATGGATTGCCTGCAAATGCGGAGTACGACTGATACGGACTGTCTCCGTAGCTCGTCGGTCCTACCGGAAGCACCTGCCAATATCTATGACCCATGCTCTTAATAAAGTCTACAAATTCGTATGCGGCCTTGCCCATCGTTCCGATACCGTAATTACTCGGTACGGAGAAGATCGGAAGCAACACGCCGGCACTTCTCTGCCATTCGTTGCTTTTCTTAGCCATTGTTTTCTGTGCCATTCCTTAAACCCACTTTCTTTCACAATAAAACCCGAAGATTTGAAAAACCTTCGGGTTCTTACATGCCTATTTTACACTCAAATGCGCCATCAGGCAATGCGACTTTTCCGACTTTAGAACAAATCATTCAGGTTGTTCCGAAGAGCAGCCTCAAAATCGTCGTCGATGTCATCTATTTTTGCATTTTCCGAAGCGGCAACAATCGGAGTCTCCGGCGCAGCCTCAGGGATTGGAGATAGTACTTCGGAAACAGACGCCTCCGTATCAACCTCACCGATTTTACGATGAATCATGCCCTCGGAAGCCATGGCGCGCCCAATCGGAGAGTCATCATGATCCGTAGCGTTCGCATTGCGGTTACGGGTAAGCAAGGGTGAATCCGGTGCCAGATGAACGACCATCTCGTCCTCATCGTCGTCATCCTCCTCATCGTTCTCCTGAGCCTTGGAAATGCTCGGCTTTCCTGCAAGGGTATGGTTCGGCACCGCACTCTCTGTGGTCGAAGCATTGTCCTCGTCACGTGCCGCATTTTGCCCATTCACCGGAATAATACGGCGGCAAAGGGTTGCTACACGACGGGTGCAGGTTGCTACGATGATACCACAGCCCGTAGCGGTTGCAAGCATCTCAAGCACTGCCATATACGTTTCAATATCATTGCTGTCTAAGCAGGCTGTCGGCTCATCGGCAAAGATGAACTTCGGTTTATGCACGATTGCACGTGCAGTACAGGACAATTGCTGCTCTAACGCCGTAAGTTCATGCGGGTAATACTTTCCCTTGCCCTTCAGTCCGACGTTACGAAGCGCCTCACGCGCCATCTTTTTCTTTGTCTTACCGGACAGAAAACGATGCTGAAGCGGAAGCATTACATTGTCCAAAATGGTCATCTCCGGAAGCAGCATCGGCTCCTTCGTGATGATTCCGATATCTCTGGAGCGGTAACGCCCCATGCGCAGGAAGGTTCCACGCGTAACCCGGTTCCCCTCGATCAACACCTCGCCGTAGCTCGGTTTGTCAAGCCCCTCCAGAATGTTTAGGAGCACGCTCTTACCGCTGCGATGCTTGCCGGCGATTGCCACCAGTTCTCCCCGTTCCACGCGGAAATTCAGGTCGTCGAGCACGCGCACGGTCTTCTCGCCGCGTCCGTAGAATTTGCATAAATTAATAACTTCTAATGCCATCCTTTGATCCTCCGAAAAACCACGCCCTACTTACCGCGACGGAACATTTTTCCGTAATCGGTAAAGAAGATTCGAGCCCAAACACATACGGTCGGAATCACAATCATCCATGCTGCAATTCCAACGATATCCTTATAGCCAGCCACCTTCAGCTGCAAAATCTTGCAGACTGCAAAGCAGAACAAATAGCCGAAACCAACGGTTCCAATCAAAAACAGCAGACTCTCCACCAGGAAGAACAGCATAATCTCCAGGTTGGAGGTTCCGGTAATCACAAGCATCGTAAAATGCTCATGTAACGACTTGCGCTTCAACAGATAATACAGAAGCAGAATCAACATACCGCCTACAATAAAGTACTTGGTGTACTTCTCAAGGCTCGTTACGATATTCTCCACATTATCCTTAAACAAAATGCTGTCCTTCGCGGAAGCTTCCTTAATCCGATAATCGGTAATCGGTGACGAATTCTCCTTCTCAATATGGAAATTCTTCCAGGAACGGTCCACCATGTCCATCAGCTTGCGCTCGGCATCATTTGCCGAAACCTTCGTGCGGACAATACCGGTGTTCTTCATGTACATAATATGCATCAATACCGTCAGGGTCTTCGCATCAAACTCTTCCAAAGCCGGCGTTACGATTGCTTCCGTAACCGGCTCCTCCGTCGTCGTCTCGCTGTCTGTGGTTGCGGTCTTTACGTCTTCCTCCGAATCGGCGCCAAAGAAGGAAATCTCATTTGCCGTCTTCATCATCACGATGCAATCATCAAGCACCTGCCCCTTATACGTAGAACCGGCCGGAATTGCTGTCGAAAGAGTAACCTGTGAGGTTACACCAAACAGAAGAATATCAAATTTGCCGCTCGAAACACCATTTGCAGTGTAATCTGCACCTGCTGCCATCAGTCGAACCGGCGCGCTCTTTGATGCCTGGTAGAAGTTCTTCATCCAGGAAGGAGCATCCGTTTTGGTGCATTCTCCCTCGGTAACCCATACCACCTTATAGCCAACAAATGTCTTATCGCCACTGGTACGAATCTGCTCATTGCCGTTCTCGTCAAGGGCTTTTGCATGGTCTAAGGCCGCATTTGCCGTAATCTTGTCGCCGTTAATAAACAACGCGGTTCGCTCGGCCAGATCCGCAGAAGTACCTTCATAGACATTACTAAGGTCCAAAAGAGGACACAGAATGTAGTTATCCATCGTGACATACTTGCCATTCACACGCGCGGTAACGCCCTTTTCCAAAAAGCCAAGCACAATCGTGGTAACAAGTCCGGAGTCGGTGCTGATGGTAAAAGAATCGCCTGCCTGATACGTGCCGGTCTCCTTGTACTTCGCACCCAAAACCACGTACATGCGGTCGGTGTAATTCGTCGGAACATCGAACAGATTCTCTGCAACCGCCCCAAGGTCAAATGCCTTCACCGCCTCTTTATCGAGCCAAATGGCTTTCACATAAGAGTACTCTTTATTACTCTTCTTAATCCCTTTGCTGGCCGCGTAATCGCCCTCTTCGAATCCAACAAGCGCCTCATTCATTCCGGAATATTCCTGAATGTAGATATCTTCTCTTGCGGCCTCCATGTAGGACATCCAATCGGCCCCGTGAAGCTCCTTGTTAAATGCGAGCTCGGCCTTCAAATCGATGTTCTCCGCCTGCACTAATTTATCAAAACTTCCGGCCACACGATAACTCGTCTCTGCCGACGCATCACCAAAGGAGTCCGATAATTCCTTGTTCAAACTGAGATAAAACAACCATACCGTAGCACACGCCACCATCCAGATCAGCACAAGAAAAAAGATATGATTCTTGGCTCTCAAGCTATATCGAAATTCTTTAAAAAACCTTCCCATTGTCCCTCCGAATACACGATTCAAAAAATAGAAAAAAGACAGCCGAATTGCTTCGACTGCCTTTAATATAAACTATGCTATTTTAAAATACAACCGTTTCGGCAAAACGTAACAAAAACGTAAAAATTTCGACGTTTACTTCCGAAAATGCGGCAAAAAACTAGCAAATCTCCGCGCCGCTCGGCATGTTCTTCTCCGGCTTCATCAAAGAAAGATTGCCGTCTGCGTCCTCTGCGCAAAGCAGCATACCTTCTGACTTAATGCCTGCCAAAGTTGCCGGCTTCAGGTTTACGAGAACCATCACGCGCTTTCCAACCATCTCTTCAGCGCTGTAGGTTTTCTTGATGCCGGATACGATCTGTAAGGTCTTGCTTCCGACCTGAACCTGTGAGCAAAGAAGCTTCTTGGACTTCGGTACTTCCTCGCACTTTACGATAACACCAACCTGGAACTGGAGCTTTGCAAAATCGCCATACTCAATTTCTTCCTTCGGCTCGATATCAACCGGTGCGAGCTCTTCCGCAGGCTCCTCAGCCTTTGGCTCTTCCTTCTTAACGGTTGTGCCGTTTGCCTTTGCATAAACCTCAGCGATTCTTGCCTGATCAGCTTCGAACTCAGCCTTCTGTGCTGCCTGAATCTCCTGCACCTTCGGCTCAATTTCCTTCCAGTCAAGTCTTGCGAACAGAATCTCCGGCTTTTCGGTAACCTTGGTGTTATCCGGGGTAAGGCCGAATACAGCCGCATTTTCAAGCGTACGAAGCTCTGTACCAAGCTGCGCTACAATCTTCTGTGCGGTTTCCGGAAGGAAGCTCTCAAGAAGGGATGCACCGATGGTAATCGCATCGGTCAGGTTGTAAAGAACTTCCGCCAAACGCTCCTGCTTTGCTTCATCCTTTGCAAGCGCCCAAGGCATCGTCTCGTCAATATACTTGTTGCAACGCTTGAAGACAGCAAAGATTTCGGAAATGGCGTCGGCCACGCGGAGGTTCTCCATTTTCGCGGAAACCTTTGCGACTGCTTCGGTAGCAACCGCCTTCAGATCCGCATCCACCTCTTCGGTAACGCCGGTCTTACGAACCACGCCGCCAAAGTACTTATTGGTCATGGAAACGGTACGATTTACAAGGTTACCAAGGGTATTTGCCAAGTCGGAATTGGTACGCTCAACCATAAGCTCCCAGGTGATGATACCATCATTTTCAAACGGCATCTCGTGAAGCACGAAGTAACGAACCGCATCCACACCGAACAGATTCACCAAATCGTCCGCATAGATTACGTTACCACGGGACTTACTCATCTTCTCGCCGCCCTGCAAAAGCCATGGGTGACCGAATACCTGCTTTGGAAGCGGAATGTCAAGGCTCATCAGGAAAATCGGCCAGTAAATGGTATGGAAACGGATGATATCCTTACCAATCAGATGAAGGTCTGCCGGCCAGTATTTGCCCCAAAGCTCGCCGTTGTTACCATCTGCATCGTAGCCGATACCGGTGATGTAGTTGGTAAGTGCATCAAGCCATACGTACACAACATGCTTATCATCAAAATCAACCGGGATACCCCACTTGAAGGACGTTCTGGATACGCAAAGATCCTGAAGGCCCGGAAGCAGGAAGTTGTTCATCAT
>DCGJ01000129.1:0-11052 GCA_002315495.1 Lachnoclostridium sp. UBA1781
TCTTCGAGGTATTCGCTGATACCATGATCGTATGTACCATGACCGCACTTGTTGTTCTCACCTCCGGTGCTATTGATTATTCCAACGGTACTACGTTAAAGGGCGTTGATGACCAGGGTGCTACTCTCGTTCAGAACGCATTTGGCGGAGTTTTCGGAAGACCGGGCGAGTGGTTCATCGCCATCGCAGTTCTGCTCTTTGCCTTCACAACCGTACTCGGCTGGTCTCACTACGGCAGCAAATCCGTTGAGTACCTTTGCGGAACCAAGGGTGCTAAGGTTTACAAAGTCATCTTCACTTTGATGATTGTATCCGGTGCACTTCTCAGCTCCTCTCTTGCCTGGGACATCTCCGATACCTTCAACGGTTTCATGATGGTTCCGAACTTGATTGGTGTACTTGCACTGTGTCCACTCGTTTATAAGATCACCAAGAACTAGACCGACCGTAAGCTCCACGGAAAGGACATCGAGCCGATGCTCTCCTACGATCCGGACATTCAGGCAGCTCACGCAGAGGCAGTTCGTAACGGCGAGGAATAAACTTCTATCGCACAAAACATATTGAGTATTACAAAGGGCCAATGGCATAATCGCCATCGGCCCTTTTCTCTGCTCGTCATCAAAATGCTCAATTACTTTCCATGCTTTTCCTTAAAATATCGAATAAGTGACGCCGAAGACAATGGTTTTCCCGTCACCTTCTCAATCACTTCCTTCGGAAGTCTCGTGCTGCCATACTGGTGAATCTTCTCGTTCAGCCAGGCGGTAATCTTCAATATCTCGCCCTTTTCCAAAATCTCATCGACCGAACCAAGTTCCTCCTCCATCTTCTCCAAAAACATGCCATCGTAAATGCTTCCCAAAAGGTACGATGGGAAGTATCCGAAACCACCATCCGACCAGTGCATATCCTGAAGGATACCCTCGGCATCATTTGCCGGAGTCACGCCTAAGAATTCTTCCATTTTCTGATTCCAAAGCACCGGAAGCTCACTTACCGGCACATTATTTCGGAAGATTTCCTTCTCCATCTCATAACGAAGCAAAATGTGGAGGCAATACGTCACCTCATCGGATTCCGTGCGAATCATGGACGCCCGCACATGGTTGATTTCCTTCACAAAATCATCAATGGAGATATCCGCAAAGGTCGGAAGAATCTTCTGTAACTCCCCATAAATCGGAATCCAGAATGCTTTTCTTCTTCCAAGAATATTCTCATAAAACCTGGACTGGCTCTCATGAATTCCCATATAGGAGCAGCTGCCTCCTGCAGTTCCGTCCAAGCTCGGCTTAATGTTCTGCTCAAAGATGGCGTGACCGCCCTCGTGAATCGCAGAAAACATCGGGTCTATCGGATTTGTCTCCTGAAAATGATTGGTTACTCTCACATCATTAGCCGACAGTTCCAAAGTAAACGGATGCTCACTTTCACCGGTGCAGCCCTTATTAAAATCAAAGCCGATATAGCGAAGCAGCACCTTTTCCAACTGCTTCTGTGCGTTCAAATCGGTCGGTCGGAAGAATCGCGCATCCTCCGTCTTAGGACGTGACAAAATGTCCTTTACAAGCGGAATCAGTTCCTTCTTCAGTTCCTCAAAGATACGGTCAATGGATGCCACATCCATGCCCTCCTCGTACCATCCGATCATAGTATCGTACGGGTCCTTATCCGGCTGCATATAGAGTGCCTTCTGTCTCTGCTCAGAAATCATTTTCTCCAGATGCGGTGCAAAGATACTGAAATCGGACGCATTTTTCGCCTCTTCCCATGCTACCGAAGACTCCGCCTGTGCCTGTACCATCTCCGAGAAAAATTCGGCCGGAATCCGTCTCGATTCCTCCATATCCCGCAGCATTCGCTTTACGATAAACTTCCAGTCATCATCCAGACTTTCATACTCACAAGGCGCATTTAACTCCTTTACAAGCGCGTAGAGCTCGTCGGACGTCTCTAATTTAAAGCAGTCCGTGGAAAATGCGGTTAGCACCTCCGAGTGGCGTCCAAAGCCCTCCTTCGGCATAATTGTCTTCATATCCCAATACAGTAACGATGTGATGTGATTCAGATTTTGAATCTTCTTCAGTTCCTCCTGAAGCTTTGTTAACTTCTCGCTCATACCAATCTCCTTTCCTGTTAAGAAACCCGGAGGCAGTCTCCGGGTTTCAAATTATACATAATAGATTTCCGGTCTGGTTAAGATCACGATCAGGTCAATCAGCCAGCCAATGCCCAAAAAGCCAAGTGTGAATATATAAAACAAACCAAGAGCGATTTTCCCCTCATAAAATTTGTGTGCACCCCAAAATCCGAAGAAGAAGCACAATAGAAATGCAGTCCATTTGTTACACCCCTTTGCTCCCGCAGGCGCAAACGTCGTTGTTGTGGTGGTCGTCGTTGTAATCACCTGTCCATACGGTTGCTGCATGGTTGGTATCGGCTGCGGATTAACATTCACCTCACGACCATATTCATCATACCAAACGCCGTTGATACACTCATATCCGGTTTGCTGCTGTGCCGCCATCTGACCTGCTGTCTCCGGCGACCCATAGTTCCATGCCGGCTGCTGTGCATAACCATATGGCTGTTCGTAATTTGGCGTCTGTTGTGTCATGGTCGCCCCGTATCCGTTCGGAACATTTCCGGGCTGCTGGTTAAAAATCTCCGGCGTCTGGGATGCCCCACATCCGGTGCAAAAACGCACACTCGGCTCCAATACTTTACCGCATCGTTTGCAATTCATAATTGCCCCCTATTTCCACTTCTTATCCAGCCACTCAATACGTCCCTTAACGAAATTACAGATGGCACGACCGCTTCCAACACTCGGCTTCGAACCTGAAGGAAGGTCCTCATTTACCCCGGTAATATAGGTCTTGACATCCTCGCACACTTGCGTCAGAACACCGCTGTCACTGAGTGTCTTCCATTTTGCTTTCACGATATCCTGGAACCACCCTGCCTTCATGGCAACGATAAACCATGCGTTGGAATGATCTCCCTTAAGCGGGTTGTCCTGATGGGTACAAGCATAATATCCACCATCGGACTCTCCGTAAAATGCCCAGTCGAAATCCCAAGGAGCCATAAAGGTCAGCTTCTTGTACTTCGCATCGTCCGAGAAATCCACACACATATAGAAGCTTCCCTCGCCGACATCATAGTCGTGGCAGAGTTCTTCCAAAATCAGCATACCGGCAAGCGATTCCAGGTCAAACACGGCCTCCACTGCCTGCTGTGGTGTATACACCCCGGAAGCATCCACAAGGTCGTAGTTTTCATCAAACATCATCGCCGTGTTCTTCTCACAGGCCTGATATAAAATCTCGAACGCATTTTTCGTATACTTTTCAATAAAGTCTGTCTGCGCGGTACTGTAGGTATCACTGTCGATGGAAATGTGCGCGGAGTGCAGCACACGGCTGGTTCCCACGATGTCCTTCACCGTGTAGCCGCCATACTTCATGCTAAAATACGGATTGTTCTCACGGGCCGCGTAGTTATTCACTTCAAGCATATAACCGACACGAACACTGGTATTGCCTTCCTTCGGCTCGTTCACCTCGATACGTCCCTTATTTACCTGTGTCTGCTCGCAAAGTAGATACAGACCGGCGTACTTTCCGTCCACGTACACATTGACATAAGTTGCATCGGACACATAATAATTGTCTCCTAAAATTACTGAACCCAAGCGAAATGCGAGATAGTCCGGGCAGAAATTCCAATACGTTCTAAGCAGTACCCAACTGCGATACTTCTTTCCATCGTGAAGTCCGAGCATACTCTGCTTCTTCTCAAACTTGATTCGATAAGGCTTGATGTCCGATTCACTTGCCGTCGAGTTACCACGAATCTTCACCTGCGCTGCGGCGCTTACCTGCTGATCGGTATCGCAGTTAAATACATCCACCCACGCATTGATATATTCCTTCGAGGTAATGCCGGTGTTGTTCAGCGTCACAATGTTAATGCAGGCATATTTCTTCTCGGAAGCAATCGTTGCCTCTTTATCTCGAATACTGCTCTTATTGTTGTTATACTGCGTCGTAATATCAGTGTAACTCACCACCTCCGTCGGTACCGGTGTGAAGGTCACTCCCGGCGGCTCCGTCAATGTCGGTGTCGGGGTGTATTCCGGTGTCGGAGAAAGGGTTGGCGTCGGAGTCTCTTCCGGCGTCGGTGTTGTTCCCTCTTCTACCTTCGGAGTCGGCGTCGGCGTAAACGTTACAAAATACCCCTGCTGCGCTCCCTGCGTTAAAACCGCTGACGGAACACTATGCTCCGATTCGGGATAAACCAATTTATTACCACAAGCCGTTGCGAGCAGCAAAATGCCCACGAACAGACCAAACATCAATCCAGTTTTTTTCATTCATTTCCCCTCTGATTCAGGATTCCTTAGGCGATGCGCCTACACCTAGTCACTTTACCATAATTCCGCTTATAAAACAAGGCTGTATTCCCTTGAGAAGTGAGCTCGTCTGTGCTATACTCGTCGCGAATGATAACAAAAGGAGTTTTCCATGAAGAAAGCCTTAATTGCCATGAGCGGCGGTGTGGATTCCAGTGTTGCAGCGTATTTAACGCAGAAGCTGGGGTACGATTGCATCGGCTGTACCATGAAGCTTTACAATAACGAAGATGCCGGGATTCCAAAGGAGCACACCTGCTGTTCTCTCGATGATGTAGAGGATGCCAGAAATGTGGCCCTTCGCCTTGGTATGCCTTATTATGTATTTAATTTCTCGGACGACTTTAACGAAAAAGTTATTCAGAAATTCATCTGCTACTATCGTCAGGCGATGACACCGAATCCTTGCATCGACTGCAACAAATATATGAAATTCGACAAGCTGTTCGACCGTGCCAAGATTATGGGCTGTGACAAGGTGGTTACCGGTCACTACGCCCGTATCGAAGAAACTCCGGAAGGCTTCGTGCTAAAAAAAGCCCTGGACCTTACGAAGGACCAGAGCTATGTATTGTATCAGATGAATCAGGAGCAGTTGGCCCACACGCTCTTCCCGCTCGGCTCCATGGCTAAAACCGAAACCCGCGCCGTTGCGGATGAAATGGGCTTTCTAAATGCCGACAAACCGGACAGCCAGGACATCTGCTTTGTTCCTGACGGAGACTATGCCAAGGTCATCGAACAGATTACCGGTGAAACTTCAGAGCCGGGAGATTTTGTTCTCACCGACGGAACCGTAGTCGGACGTCACAAGGGCATCATCCACTACACCATCGGTCAGAGAAAAGGTCTCGGTATCGCCTGGACTTCCCCGCTTTACGTGTTAAAGCTGGATACCGAAAAGAATCAGGTTGTTCTCGGCTCCAATGAGGATCTGTTCGGAACCGAAGTGGACGTAAAAGAAATGCACTGGATCAGTGGCCAGGTACCGACCGGTCCGTTCACCTGCAAGGCCAAGCTCCGTTATCGTCACACCGAGCAGCCTGCTACCGTTACAATCGAATCCGACGAAACCATTCATCTTTCGTTCGAGGAGCCACAGCGCGCCATTACACCGGGGCAGTCCGCAGTATTGTATGACGGCGATGTGGTTCTTGGCGGTGGAATCATTTACTTTAAATAAGACAGAAAAACTATAGGTCCAGTTCCAAGGTAATTCCGGACTCGAAAGCCAAACGTTGTGCGGCTTCCATCGCCGTCTGAACATCCATTCCGATGACGGAAGCAATTACCTCACCCTTTCCGAAATCAGACACAAATTTCAACCGGTAATTCGTCCCGATTCCTCTGGAATATCGTTTTATAAGCTGCAGCCTCGTCAGACTTCCTCTTGGAACGACCTTAATGTGTGCCCTTCCCACAAAGAAGGTAAATGCTTCCCCCTGCCACACATTTTTGCAAACCTCCGTGGTCTTCTCCATATCCGAAACCACATTTCGGTACATCGCCGGTTTTGTCTTTTCCAGTTTCAGGATCTCAGAAAACGGATTATGAAAGAACAAATAAAGAAACAGGCATAAGGCTGCAAGGTCAATTCCTATGGCAAGGAATCCGCATACCGCCGTGGTGTTAAAGCCCTGTTCGGTATAGCCCTTCCACCAGGCATAGAAAAGAAACGGAAGTGCCCCTCCAAACAGGATCATCGGAATCACATATGTATAATTTCGGGTTCGATAGATTTCTCCCATAATTACTCCTCTATCACTTACAAGAACGAGATCTCATAGCCACCCTCAAAGGTCTCTCCGCCTTCCAGCTTCTCAATATATTCACGTTCCGAGAAATCCCCTTCGTAATCCTCCGCATCACAGCGTCCGTACCACGGCTCAATACAGATGAGCGGAGCCTTCTTTCCCTCCGGCGACCATACAGCAAAGAGTGGAACACGATCCGTGGAAACACGAACCAGCTCCTTTCCGTCCACATCAAGCAGCGACACAAAATCGGCCTGTTTATTTTCGAACATCAGTGCCGAACGATCAAAGAAGCCATCGGTAACCGGAACGTAACCAACCTTGGTCGGAAGGACAATGTCCTCATGCAGCGCATTTCCCGCCTTATTCAAACCGCGATAGTGAAGCTCGAAATCTTCGGTATTCCGCTTGCGTCCAAAGACAAGCGTGGTTCCAACCGGGCCGTTCTCACGGCTGCCACATGCAAATGCCGGATGCGCACCGATGGAAAAGAACATGTTCTCATCGGCCGGATTATTGACGATCCACATAATGCCAAGCGTATTGCCATCGAGGGTATAACGAATGCGAAGCTCGAAATCAAACGGATAGCTTTCTTTTGTTTTCTCATCACTTTTTAACAGATACATGATTTCATCCACGGACGCCTTTTCCACAACAAAATCCAGATCTCGTGCCAGGCCGTGCTGTCCCATGTTGTAGGTTTTGCCCTGATACGTGTACTTCTTATCCCGAACACCGCCTACAATCGGAAACAGAACCGGGGATACTCGTCCCCAATAGGCACTGTCACCGCACCACATGTACTCCTTTCCGGTGAGTTTACTCACGACGGAACGCACCTCGGCCCCATGGTCATCGATTGTCACAACCAGTTTTTCATTTTCAATTACGTTACGCATAAACTTTCCTCCTACAATATTTCTATAAATCAACTCTATTTCTTTCTCTTTCCGTACAAATAAATGCTGATATACTGTTTTCCCTTTCGGCTGACGCCCCCAAACTCTCCCACGGTAAATCGACCAAATCCGCGAATGGTAACCTTGTCTCCGACCGCAAGCATACGGCTGTTATTTTCCTCAAGTCGTCCGTTTCGAAAGACAAGTTTTCTGCGAAATAATTCCACGGTATCACTGCGGGACAGATCGAACACCTTGGAAATCACGCCGTCAATTCGCTCCGAGCTGACGGACACATTGACCTCCTCCGGCTCGCCTACAGCCACCTTCGGAAGCTCTGCGATTTCTTTTACCGAAACCGACGTATGGCGAATCTGAGTGAGTTCTCGACAGATATATTCTACCATAGTAGAAAGGCATACAATATAGGTTTTCGTCTTTGAAACGAAGATATCTCCCAGTACACTACGCTCGATTCCAAGACTCATTAGGGCACCTAACACATCCCGGTGGGACAGGTCATCCGCAAACTTTGCCTGAAGCGGCGCGACCTCCAAAACAGCGATGGGAAATGCTTCCTCGTAGCCGAGCATCTCCTCGCTTCCGAATCGAAGAAGTACCCGCTCCGCACCTTCGCTTCCACCCTCCATGGTATACGGAACATGTCGCAATTCCTGCTCGACCTCGAACCAGTCCGCGAGTTCTCCCAGCCCTAAGAAGTCGGTAAATGTGTAGCGATTCTCCCGATAACATCGGTTCGCCAGTTCACGAAATCGATTTTTCATCAAATCATTGGAATCCATACCGTGCTCTCTTCCCTTCTTCTTTTTCGCATTCATTGCAGCCCCTATGATAACGAAAGGTATTTCCTTACCTTTCATTATTCTACCATACGAAACACAGCCGTACAACGGTTAACAATTCCTTTTTTATCGTTTACAATTCCGTAAGAAAGGAATACAATATGAACTAAAAGGGAACATTTCAAAGATTGGGAGGCGTATCATGAAAGAATTGTCTACAAAAGAAAAGGTATTAGAATTTCTGGAGCAGAATCCGGACCGATATTATTCCGGGCAAGAAATGGCAGACTATCTCTTTCTCAGTCGTACAGCAGTCTGGAAGGCCATTCAAAGCCTGGAAAAGGATGGCTATACCATCGAGGCCGTAACCAATCGCGGGTATCGCCTGTCAAATCCGCGAGATACGATTCATTCGGAACAAGTGGAGCATTTTCTAAGCGAACAACGAATTCCACTTACGGTAACTTATTATGACACGATTGATTCCACCAACGAAGAGGCCAAACGTCTGGCGGCGAAGTCGTTAGAAGACCGTATTCTGATCGCCAATCATCAGACTGCAGGAAAGGGACGCAAGGGACGCAGTTTCCACTCTCCTTCCGGCACCGGTCTCTACATAACACTGCTACTCCACCCAAACATGGCACTTTCCAAGCTCACGGGCGTTACCGCAATCACGGCGGTAGCGGCAGCCAAGGCAGTGGACAAGGTCGTATTTGACGGCGTTGACACCTGCAAAATCAAATGGGTAAATGATTTGTTTTTAAATGAGCGCAAAGTTTCCGGCATCCTCACAGAAGTCTACTCCTCGATGGAGGACGAATCCGAGAGTTATCTCATTATCGGAATCGGCTTTAACGTGTATGAGCCAAAGGCGGGCTTCCCGAAGGAAATCAAAAAAATAGCGGGTGCTCTTTGCGACAGCGAATACCAGAAACACCACCGTCTGACCGACATCAATGGAATCGGTATCCGCACGGCACTGACCTGCGAGCTCGTACGAAACTTTTATTACTATTTCAAAAATCATGCGGAAGCCCTGGAACTGTATCGGAGCAAATCAACGCTGATTGGTGCTTACGTGAAGATTAACGCATTTTCCGAACTTCCTAAGAGCCGTCGCTACGCCAAGGTGCTCGGCATCTCCGACCGGTATCGTCTTGAAGTGGAATATGATGACGGAGTAAAAGACGAGCTGCAGTCCGGCGAGGTCAGTGTTGTGAAATATTAATTCGACGCAATCGATTCGTTCCATCGAAAATGCCGAACATGTCAAAAAATGCTACTTTTCCTCAGGAAATGAAACAATCTCCCGGGCCGGAAGTCCGAGGTACACGCGGAGTACATTGAGTCCCTGGCGAGGAACGCAAAACGTCTGATTCCGAAGACTGCACTGTTCCGTAACATACTCCAAATCAAACCACGCGGCGGACTCAACCTCTTCTTTCTGAACATGAAGAGAAGCTGCATCCAGGTCCTTTTCAAGTGCATAAACAAAAGAGAACTCGTTGTCTCGAAACATCTGTCCGTGGAACTCCTTTTCGTAATGAATATGAAAGGTACCGGCCACTTCCAATTCCTCTTCGGAAGCAGAGATGCCCAGCTCCTCAAAAAGTTCGCGAACAGCGGACGGAAGCGGTTCTTCACCTGCCTGAATATGCCCCGCAGAAGACGTATCGTAACGCCCCGGGAAGGAATCCTTTTGCATCGAACGCTTCTGCAAAAGCACATCAAAGCCCTGCTCCTTGCGTCGATACACCCACACATGAGCCGTTCGGTGACGAATGTCCTCGCGATGGGCAACACAACGTTCTACGCGCTCCCCGGTAGGCTTTCCCTGTTCATCCACCACATCAAAAAACTCTGCCATTACAATACCTCGCTTACATCTTAAAACATTGAAAAGACGCCTGTAAAAGGCGCCTTTTTCGGTTATTCCGGAGTGTTCTCCGTTTCTTTTTTCATCTGATTCTCACGCTCTCTCACAAGCTGATTAAAATGCGCTCTCTTCACCTTGTAGATCTCCGTTGCACGGTCGTTATCACGAATCTCGCTCATCAGTTTATTATGAAATTCTTCCTTGGTAAGGCTTTCCTTCATCAGGCGCTCAACCATAGCCTTTTCCTCGGCGGAAAGCGGTGCATTTTTCTTATCCTCGACTTCCTTAGGCGCTTTTGATTTTGCATCCGGCTTCGCGTCGCGACTCATTTCCTTACCGGCCGTCTTCCCATCGCGATTCATCTCTTTCACGATATCAGCAACGCTCAGATTGTCCATCTTTGCTTCGTCAACCAATGGCTTTGGTGCTGCGATTGGCTTGCTGACCGGCTTCGGGTCAGAGGTGGAACGGGTAACGGAATGGGTAACCGGCGTGTCCGTCGACTTTGGTCCATTCACGAGCTTCGGCTCATTCACCGGCTTTGCATCCTTCTGCGTGTGAGATGTTTTCGGATTGTTTTGATTGTTTTGATTATTCTGCTTCGGCCCGTTCTTTGGTCCGTTTGCCGGCTTATTCTTGCCGTTCGGATTGTTGTTATTCCGATTCGGGTTGCGGTCATTCTTGCGATTCGGGTAATTCCCCTTCTCGTTCTTCTGACCGTTTGGAGCTTTCTTTCCGTTTGCAGTCGTCCGCTTGGACTTGCCCTTCTCGAACACCTCGTGCTCCGTCTGGTTCTCCACCACGGCCTTCTTCTTTCCGAAAATGCTGCTCAAGAATCCACCGCTCACATCGTTTCGGGAAATCACTTCCTGAATGTTTACCAGACGCTCGATCGTCTCCCCGGTCATACTCTGCATCTCCTTGATGGCCGGCTCATAACCCTTATCCTGGGAAATGATGTAGTACGCCTTTGCGGATTTCTTCGCAATATCGTACCCCAGATGCACCATGATAATGAAATCAAGTGCATTTTTCGCGATCTGATCGTTAGTAATCAATTCCACCGCTGCGTTACAGTGAAGAATACTTTCCGCTTCGATCAAAGATAATTTGGAGCATTTCGGTCCGAGAAAAATCTTCACATGGTCCTTCTCGTCGAGTTTGAGCAACCCATTCAATCCGGAGGTGCTCACATTTTCAAAATCAACATAAATAAGTCTTTTCATCAATCTTCCTTTTCTCCCTGAGGCCGGTTATCTGCCCAGCAACTCATCCAGGGTTAACCCGTAGGAAG